>CAYFSV010000097.1:0-8795 GCA_964345815.1 uncultured Proteiniphilum sp.
GTGGGAGTGTAATCATAAGTGTAAACAAAAAATAATACTATAAAGATATGAGTAAAAAGTGGCTTATAGCCATATTAGGAACCGTTACGCACTTGATGTTGGGAACGGTGTATGCGTGGAGTTTTTTTCAAACTCCAGTTGCCGAATCGGCAGGTTGGACAAATTCGCAGGCTGCATGGGCATTTAGTTTGTCAATATTTATGCTGGGCGTAACTGCCGCTTGGGCTGGTGGAAAGATGACAAAATTTGGACCACGCAAAATGGCAATCACAGGTGGGGTGCTGTATGCTTTGGGATATCTAATTTCGGGCTATGCACTTTCGCATCAATCATTACTGTTGCTATATTTGGGCTTCGGATTTATTGGTGGCATTGGACTTGGGTTGGCATATGTTACGCCCGTTGCCACGGTTTCGGCATGGTTCACCAAAAATCAGGGCTTAGCCACAGGCATGGTGGTGATGGGCTTTGGATTTGGTGCTTTGGTGATGTCAAAAATTTTGGCTCCTTTCTTTCTTTCAATCACCGGAAACAATCTTAGCACCACATTCTATTATATTGGTTTGGTGATGCTTGTTGTTATTCCTCTTTCGGCTTTGTCGCTTAAATTGCCTCACAGCAAAGAGGCACACACGGCAGACAATCTAAAAGTGGCCGAGCCCAATATATCGTTTATGAAAGATATTTTTGGAAGATCGTTTGTGGTGGTGTGGCTAGTGTTTGTGATTAACATCATTGCGGGAATGATTTTTATATCGTTTCAATCGCCTCTGCTTCAGGACCTGCTGAAACTGCAAATGCCTGCCGACACAGATTTTGCCAATCCTCAAGTGATAGCCTCTTTGGCTGCATCGGGAGCTACGTTGATAGCTGTTAGTTCTATTTTCAATGGACTGGGGCGCTTTGCATGGGGTGGATTTTCCGATAAGTTTGGCCGTATCCAAACCTTTAGGCTATTGATGGTGCTGCAAGCAATCATATTTATCTTGCTTGTATTTGTAACCAATCCAATTGTTTTTTCGGTGTTGGTGTGTCTTGTGCTTCTAAGCTATGGTGGTGGCTTTGGTGTGTTGCCATCGTTGGCAAAAGATGTGTATGGACCCAAACTAATGGCGTCAGCCTATGGCGCGCTTCTCACAGCGTGGGGGGTGGGTGGCATCATTGGTCCACAAATTGTGGCAATGATGAAGGACAACTATGCCGACAAGGCAGGCTTATATGCTTTTATCACTGGCGGAGTGCTGCTGATAGTTGGTTTGCTTGTTAGTTTTGTGTATAAAGAGTCAAGTAAATAAAAAGCAAACAAAGCTATCAACCACTAAAGGTAGTTGATAGCTTTGTCTAGCCTAATGGAATGCGAGCCCTTTAGCAGCACATAGTGTTTCTTTAGTGGCTCTTGTTTTAGCATCTGGTTTAGTTGATCGATGTTTTCAAATACTAGGAATGATTTGTCACTTTCGATTGATGCAGCCAATTGACTAAAGATTGAGCCCACGAGATAAATTTTGTCTAACTGTTGCGTTTTCACAAACTCTATTAGCTTTTTGTGCTCCTCCATCGAGATGTCGCCCAGCTCTTTCATATCTCCCAAAATTACTGCCTTTGGCATTTTTGAAGGGATTTTCATGAAGAACTCAAGAGAGACTTTCATGCTTGTGGGGTTTGCGTTATACGAATCGATAATCAAATCGTTGTTTGCGGTTCGTTCAAACTGCGAACGGTTGTTCATCGGCTGATAGCTTTCGAGAGCATTGCTAATCAGCTGCCCATTTATTCCGAAGTATTTACCAATTGCCGCTGCAGCAAGTGCATTGTCGAGGTTGTATTCGCCCACAAGGTGGGTTTTAACCTTGTGTGGATGCTCAAAAAAGTTCCAATCGAAAAATAGAAATGGGGTTTCGGCAGACAATGTTCCCGACACAAATAGGTCGGGATTGTCGCGCCCATATAATATTCGGTCCATTTCTTCCGATTTATTGAAGAGAATTTCGTTGTCTTTGTTGACAAATACTTTACCCTCCTTTTCTTTTATGAAGTCGTAGAGCTCACACTTGGTTTTGATAACATTTTCAACAGATCCAAATCCTTCTATGTGGGCTTTGCCAATGTTGGTAATCAATCCAATGTTGGGCTCTGCAATTTCGCACAGCTCTTTAATTTCGCCAGGATGATTGGCGCCCATCTCTACAACTCCAATTTCGTGTTGCTTATTAATAGATAATAGAGTGAGGGGCACCCCGATGTGATTGTTGAAGTTGCCTTGTGTGAAGGCTACATTAAATCTCTTCGACAAAATTGTGGCAACAAGCTCTTTGGTTGTTGTTTTGCCATTGCTGCCTGTTATGCCTATAATTGTGATTTTAAGTTTTCTACGATGATAATTTGCTAACTCTTGCAATGTTTGCAGCACATTATCCACAACAATTATCTTGGGATTGGGCGCTTTGCCTTCCCATTGGTCAACCACTGCATAGGCACAACCCTCCTCGAGAGCCACATCCGCATAGTCGTTCCCATTAAAGTTTTCGCCCTTCAAGGCAAAAAAGATAGAGTTGGGGATGCATTTGCGAGTGTCGGTTGTTATCGACGGATAGTTGGTGTAGATATTGTATAGTTCTGAAATATTCATATTGTAGAAAAATTAATTTTTGTATTAATTATAGTCCAAGTTTTTTAGCTGTTGCTTTTTCAAGTCCTGCTTTGTTTAGAACGATGCTTAGGGTTTTGTATTTCACAAAAGCCTCCGATGCATACCAAATTCCTTCGTAAGGACCTGTTTTGCCCCACGAGTTTTTAACCATGTAGAATTTGTTTCCGTTTTGGTCTTTTGCAATTCCGTAGATATGCATGCCGTGGTCGTCGGTTGTTTGCCAGTTGTTGTATCCCTCTTGGCGCATCTCTTGAGTGATTTCTTTCTCCTTAAGTGCTTCGTTGCCAATTTTGGATGCCACGCTGCTCATTCTTTCTCTGTCCGAAAGTCCTAGCCATCTTGCTTGGTCGGTTCCAGCATTTTCGGCTGCATTTTCGTCGGGAACAATTGCAATTCCTTGTCTTGAGAATCCTGCCTCGCTCACGTCGGTAGCCCATGCCACGGTGTATCCGTTCATCAATGCATTGTCGATAGTGCTAATCATTTCGTCCACTGGAAGGTTGTACGAGTTAGCCCAGCGCCAGTTGTCGGGCACTTCGATGGGAAACTGTGTGTAGAAAGGATAGTGTGTGAAAGATGTGATAGATACATAGTCGCTTTGCTTGATACCAAGGAAATCTCTAAACGATTGCGGAGTGTATTCTTTTCCTTCGTAGGTAAATGTTTCGGGTTTTGCGCCCAAGTATGCATCTAGAATGCTGTTGTAGCCAATGCTCCAAATGTTTGAAATGCTGTTGCCATTTACAATACCTTTGATGAAGCCACTTAAGGCTTTGTCCATTTCGCCATGATTGTGGCGGTCTTGTCCGTGAATTAGTCCTGTGTATTCGCTATCGGGAACCAATCCGTATGCGTCAAGAGTTTCAACCACGTCGGCAAACGAGCCGCCTGGCGAAAAATTGAGATGGCCATGCAAGCGAGCATATTTCTCTGCTTTGTCCTCATAGTTTCTTCTCACAATATACATCTCTGAGAGGTCGAATGTGCCTTTGCCCATTCTTAAAAGTTCCGACTCAATCATGCTTAGCCCCGAGAAGCTCCAGCATGTGCCTGTGTTTGCTTGGTCTTTGATTGAGGTAATGGGGTTTTCTTTAACTACGGAAAACGTGTATGCACTTTCCTGCGCAATTAGCGACATTGATATTACAAATGCCGCAACAATTAAAGTTAACTTCTTCATAATGTCTAAATAAGTTTTTAATAATTTGTAAATAGATATTGGCAAAGATAGGTCAAAATGGCAAAATAGCTTGTAATAAATAGTGATAAATGTTTAAAAAAATGGCTACCTTTGACTTTAAATTTAAATGAAAAGTCTTATGAATGATCTTAAACCAAAAAGAAAAAGGGGCAAAAAATTGTTGGCATGGTTTGTTGCCATTGTGTTGGTTTCTCTTTCTGTTTTTGTGTATGTCAGATACTACTACGTGTTTGGAACGGGGGTGAAGTCTGGCGAACTTAACTATATGGTGTATAAGGGTGTGGTTTTTAAAACCTACGAGGGCAAACTTATTCAAACTGGTTTTAGGGCTGACAAGCCTGGTGGATTGCAATCGAATCAATTTGAATTTTCGGTAAAAGACAAGGCAATTGCCGAAAAGCTAATGCTATCGAGTGGCAAGTTTGTGCAGTTGCACTATAAAGAATACTTTGCGGCAATACCATGGCGCGGCTACACTACTTTTATTGTTGATAGCATCATCACAATTGAGGAGCCCGAAAAGCTGATGGATAAGGTGGATGAGGACGTAGTTCCTTATGCTTTAGAGTCGATTTAGCGGAGGAAGAATGGCAAAGAAGAAGTTTTATGTGGTGTGGAAGGGGGCAACCCCTGGGGTTTATGATTCGTGGAGTAGTTGCAAAGCTCAAATTGATGGTTTTGAAGGTGCGTTGTATAAATCATTTCCAAATAGGGACGTGGCAGATGCGGCATATAATGACAATCCTTGGAAGTACATTGGGAATAAGAAGCAAAGCCCAACAGCTGGTGCTAAAGGAGTTTCCTATCTCTCTATCCCTGAGATAAATAAAAACAGTATTGCAGTGGATGCAGCCTGTAGTGGCAATCCTGGCTTGTTGGAGTATCGTGGTGTTTTCACTCAAGATGGTAGCGAGATATTTCATGATGGACCCTACGAAGAGGGCACAAACAATATTGGTGAGTTTTTGGCAATTGTGTATGCATTGGCGCTCTTAAAAAAGAGAGGTAGCTCCATTCCAATCTATAGCGATAGTGCAACAGCTATTTCGTGGATTAAGAAAAAGAAATGCAACACAAAGCTTGCGAAAACCCAAAACAACATGACCCTGTTTTATATGGTGGAGAGAGCCGAGAGGTGGCTTAATAGCAATACGTGGGATAATGAAATAATAAAATGGGACACAAATAATTGGGGTGAGATTCCAGCAGACTTTGGAAGAAAGTGAAAAGGTTAAGATTTTCCCTCAATTTGTTTCAAAATAATAGTTTTTATTGCAAAATTATTACCTTTGCAGCTTCCTTAAGGAGAAAAAGTATTATTTTGTTTAATTGTAATCACATTTGTGTATATTATGCCGCAAATATCAGAGCGTGGTTTGCAAATGCCCGCTTCACCCATTAGAAAACTATCGCCTCTTTCGGATGCTGCAAAAGCTAGAGGTATGAAAGTATATCATCTTAATATAGGGCAGCCCGACCTGCCTACGCCGCAAGTTGCGCTTGATGCAATGAAATCGATAGATCGAACCACACTTGAGTATAGCCCGAGTGATGGATACAAGTTTTATCGCGACAACTTGGTTGACTATTACTCCAAATTTGATATTAATGTATCAGCCAATCAAATTATTGTGACTGCAGGTGGCTCTGAAGCAGTGCTGTATGCATTTATGGCTTGCCTCAATCCGGGAGACGAGATTTTGGTGTCGGAGCCAGCTTATGCCAACTATATGGCTTTTGCTGTTTCGGCAGGTGCAGTAATCAAGACTATACCAACTAGCATAGAAACTGGATTTAGATTGCCATCATTTGAAACTCTTGAGAGTTTGATAACAAGTAAAACCAAGGGTATATTGATTTGCAATCCCAACAATCCCACAGGATATGTTTACACGGCTGATGAGATGGAGAAAATTCGCTTGTTGGTAAAGAAATATAATCTATATTTGTTCTCGGATGAGGTGTATCGTGAGTTTATATATAGCGATGATCCTTACATTTCGGCATGTCATCTCGATGATATTGATGATAATGTGGTGCTTATAGATTCGGTGTCGAAACGCTATAGCGAGTGTGGAATACGAATTGGGTGTTTGATTACAAAAAACAAGAAGGTTCACGAAACTGTGATGAAGTTTTGTCAAGCACGTCTAAGCCCCCCGCTTATAGGGCAAATTGTTGCTAATGCATCGCTTGAGGCTGATGAAACATATATGAACAGCAATTTTGAAGAATATAAATTGCGACGCGATTTCTTGATTGAGAGATTGAACAAAATACCAGGTGTGCATGCACCTACACCCATGGGAGCTTTCTACACTGTGGTTAGTCTTCCTGTTGAGGATGCAGATGATTTTTGTGCATGGTGTTTGTCGGACTTTCAATACGAAAATCAAACCATATTTTTGGCTCCTGCCTCTGGTTTTTATATCACTCCTGGCATGGGCAAAAATGAGGTTAGATTTGCATATGTGCTAAATAGAGATGATCTTGATAAGGCACTTACTGTGTTGGAGAAGGCTTTGGAGGCCTATTTGAAAATAAATAATTAAATGAGTGTAGAGTTTTTTATTGCTAAACGAATATACAAGGGAGATAAGAAGAATGAAAAACGAGTCTCTTCTCCTGCCATCAAAATTGCAATTTCGGGCATCGCCTTGGGGTTGGCAATTATGATTGTGTCGGTTTGCATTATCGTTGGCTTTAAAAAACAGATAAGGGAGAAGGTCGTGGGTTTTGGTTCTCATATTCAGATAACTAGCTTTAATAATGAGTCTGACTATGAGGATCATCCAATTGCAATTTCAGATTCATTAAAGACATATTTGAGTGGTCATCCACAAGTTAGGCACATTCAAAAATATGTGACCAAGCCAGGAATAATAAAAACAAAAGAGGATTTTTTAGGCATCGTGCTTAAAGGAGTGTCAGACGATTATGACTGGAGTTTCTTTGAGAAAAATATTGTTGAGGGAAAAGTTATCAATCTAAACGATTCAAACTCGGCAAGTCAGGCTATTTTGTCTAGGTATGTAGCTAATAAATTGCATCTTGAGCTTGGAGATAAATTCACCACCTATTTTGTGCAGGAGCCTGTGCGTGCAAGGCAGTTTGAAATTGTGGGAATTTATGAAACCAATTTTGAGGAGTATGACAAGCTGTTTGCAGTGGTCGATTTCGATGTTTTGTCGAAGCTAAATAGGTGGGATGACGACATGGCTACAGGCATAGAGCTGATTGTGAAAGACTTTAATAAGCTTGATGCCACCACGCAAGAGTTGTTTTTCTCGGTGGTTTCGCAAAAGGACAGGCTAGGAAACAATCTATATTCTCGCTCCATAAAGGATATAAACCCCATGATATTTAATTGGCTTAGTTTGTTGGATATGAATGTGTGGGTTATTTTGGTGCTTATGACATTGGTTTCGGGCTTCACGATGATTTCTGGCTTGTTGATAATCATTCTTGAACGAACCAACATGATTGGGATGCTGAAGTCGATGGGTGCACGAGATTTTAGTATTCGCAAAGTGTTTCTCTATTTGTCTGCTTTTTTGATAGGGCAGGGGATGATTTGGGGAAATGCTATTGCACTTGTTTTTTGTGTAGCGCAAAGTCATTTTCAAATCCTTAAGCTCGATCCTGCAACATATTACCTTGATTCGGTGCCTATCGACTTAAACCCAATTTATATTATTCTGCTAAATGTTGCCACATTAATTGTTTCGTTGCTTATGATGTTGGGCCCATCATATTTGGTTGCCAAAATAACCCCCGCAAAATCAATCAAGTTTGAATAGTATATAATGGTGATTTAATAGCATTTTATTAAAATAATAGCTTTATATTTGCCTTATTGAAGCAACTATTTTTAATGTTGATAAGTTGCTTTTGTTACCTATATGGCTGTTGTTGATTTTTAACAGTGTTAATTAACATAATTCATGGTGTTTTATTTGCATAGTACATTATATTTGCAATCAGAGATAAGCAGCTAACTTAAAAACTTAACAGAATTGCTTATTTCCACACGAAGAGCTCTTTGATATATTGTACATTATATTAGTGATTATGACTATCACTCGCAAACATAAACCATTAAATTAATTGCAAATTAAATCTTTTTGAGCGAGTAGAATGTAATCTGCAATTCTTAGTCACACAGTTTATTTTATTCGGATTACAACGTCATACAAAAAACGCAACACTATATAAATAGATATTCAAATTGAATATAGAGGAGTATGTTTTAGCTATTTGAAGTTTTATATTTAAGATTATGTCTCACTATAACTTGGAATAGAAATTGAGAGCCAACTTTAAAATAATTCTTTTGGTGTAAATTTCTAACCCCTATGCTTCCAATCTTGAAACTAAAATTTGCTGATATTTCTATTAACAATTAAAATAATTCTTTTTCCAGTTTGAAGCAAATTGTCAACTTAGGGTGGCTTTTATGGTGATTACTGTTTCTGACACTTTAGGCTGAATTCATGTTTTGAAGTATCAAATGTGATTTTTTAATATAACACATACGAAAACTGCAATCATACAATAAAACTCTACAATATTTAAATAGTTTGTGTGCTAAGAATGTACACATATCATAGAACTTCTTCTACTTAGAGATCGTCTTAAACTTAAGGCGGTCTCTTTTTTTATTCTCACTTTAAGCTTACTTGTACTTAGACAAGTTTTGTTTTTATAATACCCTAAATCCTTTATATAATTATTAGCTATCTGTTTACTAGTGATGTAAATAATAAGTCATTCTTTTACACTAATCAATCCATTTATACTATCTTTGTGGTAATCTCATTATTAATATTTATAACATGAAACGTTGCTTGTTTATTGGCTTACTTTTTGCCATGAGCTTGGGAATTGTGAAAGCTCAAAATCAAACTGAGCGATATTCGGAAATTACAAATCCGAAGTTGCTTC
>CAYFSV010000098.1:0-8748 GCA_964345815.1 uncultured Proteiniphilum sp.
ATAGCAGCATAAAAAATTAAAAAAGGAGCTGTCCTTTTGGAACAGCCCCTTTTTTATATCTCTACGGAAGAGGTTGTTAGTTATTTAACCTCCAAAAATTGTGTTTTCAAACCATCGGAGGAGACAGAAACTATATTTGTGGCTCCATTCTTGATAAGTTTAATTTTTGCTTTTCCATTTTGTGCTTGCACTGTGCTAGATGCAGTGGAGGTGCCCATGTTTTTAACAAGATTTCCATCACCTACCGAATCGAAATAGATGTAGTTGGCAGATGTGAGACACTGAACTCCATTTTCATCTTGCAGTTCTGCTTCAATCCATGCATACTCGTTTGTTGACTCGATGATGCGAGCCACAATGTTAGCCTCTTTGCCAAAGGGACGTGTTTCATAGTAAAAATCTACATTATCTTCCACCACGTCTTTTCCTTTTCGGGCAACTACACGTATTGAGTTGTCGCCATCTTTAAACTTGGTTTCCCAACGTAGTCCCGCAGACGGAAAATCATTACTATTACGCTTCTTTTTTCCTAAGCTTTCTCCATTTAAGAACAGCTCTGCTTCGTCACAATTTGAATATACTCTCACCAATTTCAGCTCATCCACTTCGCCCCATCGTTTGCTCCATGAGTGTCCATAGATTCGTGCCATTGGCTTATCAGTCCAATAGGATTGAAACACGTAAAATGCCTCTTTAGGTGTTAAGTCTCGTTCCACAACTCCCTTTTGATTCATATATGGCACTGGGTTTTCGGGACGCACGGGCGTCGAAAAGTCTTTAAAGGGCCAATATGCTGCTCCCGTAAGCCATGGCATATCTTCTTGTTCTTTGAGGTGCCAATCAATTAAATCACAAATGTATGTTTCACTCCAGTCACCATCACGTGAAGCTCGTGCAGTGCCACCATAGAGTGAGGCATCGCCAGCGCGTTCGTCTGCTTGCTCACCACCACTATCTATCTTATCTAAATTGATATAAGGGTCTTCGGCGTGACGATGTGCATGGTTGTCACCTCCCCACTCTACGTGAAGAAAGTGGTCGTGCTTTTGCACTTCGCTGTGCGACACTCGCTTGTAGTCACTATATATACCTCGATACCAACCTGCCCAAATGGATGGTGAATAAACATCTATTATGTCGCTACAGAAATCACAACGACGTATAGCTGTCAATCTGGAATCATCTAATTGATGAGCCAAATTGTGGAGCGTTGTCATATATTGACGTATTTTTTGTTTGTCGAACTCGGGAAAGTCGTTGGGCCAATCATTCTCATTGCCCAATCCCCACAATATAACAGAAGGATGGTTGCGGTGTTGGGTTATCATATTCGTGAGCATATTGATGCCTTGTGACTGATAAACCTCGCCACCTAAGCCACCACGACACCATGGTATCTCTTCCCAAACTAATATTCCTAGCCTATCGCACTGCTCTAACACTATACGTGATTGCTGGTAGTGACCAAGACGTATGAAATTGACACCCATCTGCTTCATCAATTCCATCTCTTCGATAATCATATCTTCGGTCATGGCAGCTGCCACACCTGCGTGATCTTCGTGTCGGTGTGTACCTCTAAGCAGAACTCGCTCACCATTAAGCATAAATGGTCCGTGTTTTATGAATTCGAAATGGCGAAAGCCAAACTTATCTTTATATGTGGTTGAAGTATTGTTATGGGTTTTAACCTCCACTTCGCATCTATACAAGCTAGGATTGGAAGGTGACCACAGCTGTGGTTTTTTAACTGTGATTGATATCTGTTGCTGCTCCGCTAGACTTGATGCATCAACTACTTGATTATGAATAATTTTATTGTCGGGTGCAATAACTTTAATCTCAACGGAGGCTACTTCATTGATGTCTCCCGCGAATGCACTTGTGATAAACAACTCTCCCTTCTTGCCCTTAGCATCTACTGATGCATCTATCTGCAATTTTGAGAGTGACGCACTTGGAGCGTAAACTAAATTCAGATATCGATATATTCCGCCATATAAGTTGAAATCAGAAAGATCGGAGGGCATCATCTCAGTATCTCGAGTGTTGTCAGAACGTATCACAATTGGCACTTTGCCCTTAAATCGTTTGGCAGCATCTGATGCTAAAAAGTTATCGACTGCCTCTGTGATATCTACTTGCCACTCGTCATACCCGCCAATGTGCGAGCCTACTTCTTGATTGTAAACAAATACGTTAGTTTTTTGTCCTGCCCCTTCAAAATGCAAAATGGTGCGACCATTGTGATAGGGGTTATCGATGTTGAGATAGGTGCGATACCATCCAGGACCTTGATAGTAGTTTACATCTGGATCAACCGCATCTGTGGCATTAAATGAATGAGGCAATGTTACTTTTTTCCAAATCGGAACTGCTTCTGGCGAGCCTATCCCTGCTGGTCTCACTGCTTCCCATACTCTACCTAAATCACCTCTCACAAACTCCCAGCCTTCATTAAGCCTCGTTTTGTTTGGATGATTTATTTGTGCTTGTAGCGTGGCGGTGAGTACAAGAAACAAGAGTAGTAGTCTATTTTTTAATATATTCATTGCTATGTGTTTATTTTATTCCATTAGTGCAACGGTTTGTTATTTTCTAATTTATCTTTTCTAAGTAATGCTTCCAAAAAATAATAGTCAGCATATGATAGAGGCACATCAACCTCCGAATTTGATGGTTTTGAGCCTGTGCTATGTAGAAGTAAGAAGCCCCTATCGGCATGGAGTGCTGCCCTATAGTTTGCTGTAATGTTTTCTAATATTGTGTCTGCCCACTTTTTATATTGCTCGCCCTGCGCGCTGTTGAAAGTGCTTAACTCATAAAGTGCAGACGCTGTGACAGTGGCTGCCGAAACATCACGTGGTTCGTTAGGAATTTCAGGGGCATCAAAGTCCCAATATGGCACTAGATCATCTGGCAAGTTGGGGTTGTTAAATATAAAACCGACAATCTTATTTGCTTGATCTAGATATTTTGTATCTCCTGTTTCACGATAGCACATAGTGTATCCATAAAGAGCCCATGCCTCGCCCCGAGCCCATGTGGACTCGTGAGCCAAACCTTGATGGGTGTGCCTATTGCGAACCTCGCCCGTAATAGTGTCATAATCTATAACATGATATGTGCCATAATCGCTACGAAAATGATTATCAATCGTGGTGTTGGCATGATTTACTGCTATGTCATAATATGTTGGGTCACCACTCTCTTTTGTAGCCCAAAAAAGCAACTCTAGATTCATCATATTATCAATAATAACAGGGCATTGCCATTTGTCTTGACTAAAATCCCACGAGCGAATCACCTTAGCACCAGGTTTATATCGGGAGATAAGCGACTTAGCCGCTTGCATTAGAATTGGCTTATAGCTTTCGTCATTGGTGAGACGAAGTCCATTGCCAAAGCTGTTATTGAGAATGAATCCCAAATCGTGGGTACTAGTGGTAAACTGCTGTGGTTCAATAGGGGCAGTGAATTTTCGGGCGTCTTCTTCCCATTTTGCTTCCCCTGTGTACTCATACATAAACCAAAGTGAACCTGGAAAGAAGCCACTTGTCCAATCCCGTGGAACTACCAGCTCTAATTCACCATCTTTATTAATTGTTCGGGGCGAGAATTTTGCATCATGCTTTACTGCATCTATTTCATCGAAAGCATAGGTGAGTTGCTCTGCTGCAAAATCAAAATTATTTCTAACAATGTCGGCTGTTTGCTTTGCTTTGCAAGCTGTGAGTAGCAAAACCGACAAGGAAATTAGGAGTGCTGTTTTTAGTTTCATCTTATTTTTTCTTTTAGTTCCTATTTTGCAGACAACTTATAAGTATTGCCTTTGGCGGTATCGAAGTCATAAACCTTTGTTTCCCTTAGTGGCAAATCTGCCATTTCAGCATCTTGATTTGATACAAACGTGGGAATATATGGTTTACGGTAGAATTGGTTTGGATTATCTCCATTCGCTTCAATCAACTCTTTACTGTTAAGCAAAAGAGGTGTACCTGTTCTTATTCGACAATTGCCACCAAGTGTGGAATTGACAACTAGATTTGTAATTGCGCCATTCTCCCAATCAAAATCAAGAACGAATCCACCACGTGCTCTTAAACCTTTAACGGAGCCACTACTCCATGCATCAGGCAGAGCTGGTAGCAAGTGAATTTCGTCAGCATGGCTTTGCAAAAGCATCTCAGTGATTCCAGCTGTGCCACCAAAGTTGCCATCAATTTGAAATGGTGGGTGAGCATCTAGTAAATTTGAATACGTACCACCACCTCTCATATTTACATCAGTTGCATCCACATGTCGCATTCCATTTCTAAGCATTTTGTAGGCGTGGTTGCCATCCTCTAGTCGTGCCCAAAAATTAATCTTCCATGCCATTGCCCAGCCCGTGCCTCCATCACCTCTTATCTCGAGTGTGCGCTTGGCAGCTTTAGCATATTCAGGATTTACACGAGGAAGAACCTCATTCCCAGGGTGCAAGCCCAACAGATGTGAAACATGTCGATGACGTGGATCTATGTCTTCAAAATCTTTGTGCCACTCTTGTAGTTGTCCTTTTGCTCCCATTTGTGGTGGTAGCAATCTATCCATAATATTAATAAGTTGATTGCGAAACTCCTCATCGATAGATAAAGCCTCTGATGCTTTTATACAGTTGTCGAAAAGATTGCGAATAATTGTCATATCCATCGTGCTTCCCTTTGCGATAACTCCTTCGGTTGGCTTACCATCTTTGCCGATATATCTAAAGCTATTCTCGGGCGATGATGATGGGTTTGTCAACACATATCCTGTCTCTTCATCATCTTGCAGCCACTCTAGCATAAACAACGCTGCACCCTTCATTATTGGATATGCTTTTGATTGCAAGAAATCGATATTGCCTCCGAATGCATAGTGCTCCCATAGGTGTTGACTAAACCACGCTCCAGCTAGGGGCCAACACGACCAACGTGCAGAACTTGCAGGGTCTTGATCAAACCAGCCAGCAGGTGATGTTTGTGCCCAAGCATCGGAGTTGTGATGCGCCAACCATCCTCCATTATCTATATCATAATTTATTTTGGCTGTTTTAGCTCCTTCAACAGACAAGCGCTCAATAAACGAAAGCAGTGGCTCTGCACACTCTGCCAAACCTGTTGTTTCGGTGGGCCAATAGTTCATCTCGGTGTTGATATTAGTAGTGTAGTTGCATCCCCATGGTGGCTGCACGTGTCTATTCCATATCCCTTGTAGATTGGTGGGAAGACCGCCTGCACGCGAGCCTGCAATAGTGAGGTATCTACCCAATTGATAGTAGAGCGACACCAGACCATAATCTGTGTCATCATCTTGAAAGCTCGCCAATCTTTTGTTGGTTGGCAAATCTAGTTTCCCATCTCCTAGGTTGAGTTCAACTCTATCAAAAAGCGTTTTATAATCATCTAAATGATTACTTAATAGCTTTTTGTAGCCTTTTGACTCTGCGTTGTCAACCCTCTCCGACACAATTTCAAAGGCTTTGGTTGTGTTTGCTGAAGAGGAGGAGAATGAACTCATATCACTACTTGTGGCTGCTGCCATTATTATAATAACCTCATCAGCATTGTTTACAATCAAGGTTGAGTCGGTGTGACTTGTCTTGCCACCTTTAGGAATTATATTGAGCTTGACGGCAAAATTAAGACCAGATCCATCCTCAGTATCTGAATATAGAATTTGATTTGGATCGTAGTTGCGATGAGCAACATAGTAAGGAGCTTTTCCTTTTAGAATTATTTCGTGCCCATCTGCGGTGGTAGTATATCGCAAATCACTATTTAGTCCAACATCAAAACTCAATGCACCTCGCTTGTCTGACTCTAGCTTTATGACCATGACTTGGTCGGGATAAGATATAAATGCTGTACGTCTAAACTTTGTTTCATCAAGGATGTAGGAAACAGTTGATGTGGCATTTGATATATTAAGATCACGATAATAACCCTCAACATCATCATTACTTCCTGACATATTTAGAATTAAATTTGCCATAGGTAAATATCGTGCTGAATAAGGTCCTTGAGAGTTTTGTCGCCACAATTGCTCTGCCTCGCGATATTCGCCATTATTAATAGCCTCACGAATAAGAGGCAACGCCGCTGGAGCATTAGGATTGTTTCTCTCTTCTGCTGGTCCCGACCAAAGCGTCTCCTCATTCATTTGAAAAAACTCATTGAGAGGGTCACCAAATACCATAGCTCCAAAGCTACCATTGCCAAGAGGGAGAGCCTCTTCCCATATCTTAGCAGGCTGGTCGTACCACAGTTTCATATCCTTGGCGTTATCAGTCACTGTGTTGCAACTAATCGTAGCCAGGGCTACAAAAATTGATAATAAAATAGTTAGTTTTGTTTTCATTTAGGATGATTACTTATTTATTGATGTTACATGTTTACGTGCACATATTGAACAAAAATAGTAAAGAAGATTGATTTATAGAAACAACAAATAGAATTAATACTAGAATATATCATCTACCCACCTACACATCTCTCCACTCTCTTTAATAGATGGTCGTTGAGCATCTACACTTCTTAGATAATCTCCTAGTTCTGTTGAAAGCGAAGAGACGATATCGGGATACTTTAAAGTCAAGTTATTAGTTTCACCAATGTCTTCAGTAATATTAAAGAGCTCTTTCTTTCCAGTATCATAATAATAAATGAGCTTCCAGTCACCCTTTCTGATTGTACTAGTGGTACCAATGCCGGGACCAGTATTTCCCCACAGATTGGGGTAATGCCAAACTAATGCTCGGCTTTCAAAGTCTGTTTTTTCACCTTTCAACATAGGTAAAATAGAGATTCCATCAACAACTTGTTTTGTGCTTCGGTCTTCAATCTGAGCCATTTCTAATATGGTTGGGAAAAGATCTTCGATTATCAAATAATCTTCACATCTAGCATTTTCCTCAACTAAATCTTTCCATTTCACTATTAATGGCACTCGTATTCCACCTTCGTATGCCGAACCCTTACCGCTATTTAATGGAGCATTTTGTATATATAGAGGTTCGTCACGCCATGCTGTGCTTGTAGCAAAGCCTCCATTATCAGACATAAATATTACGATAGTGTTATCAGAAAGCTTATTCTCATCTAGCCAATCCATTATATCGCCTAAACTTTTGTCCATTCCCTCGATAAGTGATGCATAGGCAGACTCTTTTGCGGATAATCCATTACTAATGTACTTATCATAAAAACGCATATCTTTATCAATAGGGATATGGATTGCGTAGTGAGACATGTGAAGAAAGAAAGGCTGATCGAGCCTCTTAGCTTTATCTAGCGCCGACAGTGCTTCAATTGTGAGTGCTTCAGTGGCAAAAATATCTTCTCCCCAATATTTATCCAATCCAGGAATTGCAAATAGTGACAACTCACTCCCATCAACCTTGTTGCCAAAATTATCCTCGCCCAAATAACTTGCGAGCCCGCCAGCAGCATGTCCAGCTATATTTACTTCAAATCCAAAATGATGTGGGTTTTCACCTGGCGTGTCTATAGCTCCCCAATGAGCCTTACCGCAATGAATAGTGTGATAACCGCTATCTTTTAATAACTGAGATAGAGATGTAATATTATATGCATTATCTATTCCATCTACCTGACAAAGTCCATTTGTATTCCACTGTGGAAAGGAAAGAACATCACTTTTACTATCCGTTGATGTGTTTTTTTGGAGTGTCCAGTTTGTAACTCTGTGCCGTGCCGCATTCATACCAGTAAACAAACTTGCTCGTGAAGGCGAACTTACGCTACAAGCATATGCTTGCGAGAAAATCATTCCCTGTGAAGCCAATCGATCCATATGTGGAGTATGATAGATTTCATTCAGATGTGTTTTCTCGGTCCAAAAAGGAACAGAAGTATCTTGCCAACCCATATCATCAACCATAAAAAATATTATATTTGGACGACTATTAATTTCATTATTGCTCTGCGAGGAGATTGTTGAACTTACCAAAAGAGCTGTTGAAAGAATATGAGTTTTTATATTCATTGCTTATGGAGTTAAACCTTATTTATATTCACAAATATATAAAGTACTTTCTTTAAAAATAGATATTTGAGGAAATTATATGCAAAACAAAAAACCACCTCTCTGCATAAAGCTACAAGAAGTGGTTTTACAAAAAATATGATTGTTGAATTATAATCCCTCGGGGTATAAAGTCATTCGATAGGAACGATGAAAAGCAGTACCTCCCAAAGTCCCTATTTCTAATTCAAAAACAACTTCATTTGTTTCGGAGTTGATTTCAATTATCCTTCCACCAAAAGCCCCATTGCTAAGAGGAGTTGCTATACCTGGGCAAAAGAGTCTGTTGCCAGTCTTCTCTAAATACTGAACACTTGACATTGCTGGGGCATAGCATTCTTTGCCTCTCTCCTTACCATATTGCCATACTTGACGAACAGTCATATTTTGTTCATCAACCTCATACTCCACAATTCGGCTATAAAGATTGTTATTTGTTGCTACATTCATATTATAGTTCCGTCCATATCCATTATCAAATAGTAAAATATTACCACTAGGCAATTGAACAGGGCTATGTGAACCCCATGACCATTCAAATTAATCCGAGTTTTTATCACCTGAGATAACATCTGGATCTGTAATAGGTTCTCCACTATGATTTAGTGGTCTTAATAAATACTTAGTAACCTGAGTTTCGGATAAGAAAGTGACTTAAAAAATTGGTAAACAAGCTTATTA
>CAYFSV010000099.1:0-8650 GCA_964345815.1 uncultured Proteiniphilum sp.
AATGGGACCAAACGTAGCGGGTGTTATCGGTTCTGCAGTTGCAGCTGGTATTATGCTTGGATTCTTCTACTAGCAGTTTTTATTGCTCGTTAAAGCATAAATAAATATTTAAAAAACCGAAGGTTTGCAGTAGCAATTCCTTCGGTTTTTCTTTTTGATCTATGTACTTTTAAATTCTAATTCATCATCTCTTTCTGCGTTTCCAATAATATTTATACCAAATAACAAATCCAGTAATAAGATTAAATAGGGTGAAAAGCCCAACTAGGGGTACAACTAATATGTAGAAGATGCCAAGAAATGGTTGATATATTCTTCCTGTGTGTACTTCAAGAGATACGCCCCATAGAGACATTGGAGATTTCTTTAATATTTCATTACTCATTTCTGGGAAGTTTGCCTCCTTATCGGTACCGACAACCCCCTGCATATAGTCGAAAATTATTCTATTATTATTCTTGTCAAATCCATAACCACTAATCATGTAATCACCCACTGGTGGTCCCTTTTTGATTGGTGCTACGTAGGGTTCCTTCTTCATCACATCAAATACATATCCCGATTTTATGTTCCATTCAAATAAACCTTCAAATGATCCTATAAGTAATTTATCGTCACCTAAGTCCTCAAATACAGTAACGCCCATGACACTGGCAGGTGGTTGTTGTTTAAATTTTATGATTGTTGCAAAATTATCAGGTGAGTAATAAAACCCGTCATATGTTGAAATAATGTGCATATCCTCCTCTGGTAAATACATTCCACGCCTCAATATATCATACCACGGATTGGGTGTGTCAAGTTCCGAATAGGGTATTTTAGATACATTGGATGTAAATATTGCCGCCAATAACGGAGGGCGCAGAAACATTCCTGCAGTGGTATTCACAAATAGGAAAATCATTGTAATCCATCCAATTTTATTGTGCCATTTAAGGTTCCATCTATATCTTTTTAGATGTTTCCTTCTCAGCTCAGGATTATTGCGCTTGTTTCTAATCTTCTCTTTGCTTAGATACAAAATAAAGCCTGTGATGGTAAGAAAAACCATTATAACTCCTATCAAATCAACAATGAAGATACCGAACTTACCATATATCTCACCACTGTGAATCACCCAAAGAGTCTTAAACAGACCAATCTTATTGTCATATCCAGCGGGGGCGGGGAGTGTTATTTCTTCAAATTGGAAACCATCATTGGTTGTTAGCAGGTGTGATCGCAGCATCACATGCATAACACCATCTTTTATGTACATATCCACCACATTTTCCTCTTTCAGCGGTAGCTTTTGTTTTTCCCATAGACGTTCCTTTTTATTGAATTTAAAAAATCCATACAAAGTACCTGCAAAAATATTGTCCTGATACTCAATTATCTTTGCAATTTTACGGTTGTCAATACCACTTGGGAAACCTGCATTAATATCTTCGAAACTATTGAGGGCACTATCGGTAAGCCAAACCCCAATATTTCCATATACCATCACACTATCGCCATTGATGGGATACATATCCTTTACGGCAGCATTGTTCCACTTATTGTATCTTATATACTTTGGAAGTGCGTTTCTGTTAACCGAAAAATCAGCCAGTTGGCTTCTATGGTTTAGTATAATACCCGAGACAGCAAATAGCACAAGCAGTAGCATCAAGATTATTCCTGACCACTTGTGGTATTTTCTGAAAAACTTCATTGTTTTGTTCTGTTTCACTGCAATTGTATCTTATAGAAATGATAACTTCAATTAATCAGGACAAATATATCTTTTTAATTTCAATTTACGTATATTGTACTACTATCTTTTTCTGAAAAAAATGATATTATCACATTTCATAAGACTATGGCACCATCGAAGTCACTAAATAAGGCTTACTCGGACTTTCTTTTTCTTTAGTCTAGTGTTATTGGTGTTTCTAATTACTTTGCTTGCCACCTCTGCATGCACACCAACGTAGGTACTATCTTGTTTTACTTCAATCAAGCCCAATTGTTCACTACTAATTTTCCCTTGTTTGATAAATAAGCCTACTATGTCTCCTCTTGATATTTTATCGCGCCTTCCACCAGTAATGTAAAGAGTCCTCCATTTTACTGAGGGTTGTTTGCTAGATTTATTCGTCAAGCTCACATCAATCATTTCAGGCTCAGTGTTTTTTATAAAATCGGGTAGCTCTTCACCCTCCCAATGAATAATGTAGGCAGCACCATCACGATTCATGCGAGCGGTGCGACCATTTCTGTGTGTAAATTCTTTTTCATGCGGAGGGAGATGATAATGAATAATAAACTCTATTTCAGGAATATCTAATCCACGTGCAGCAAGGTCTGTTGCCAAAAGAAGCTGATTGGTTCCATTTCTAAACTTTATAAGTGCTCGTTCTCTGTCTATTTGTTCCATATCACCATGAAAACACTCATGACTGATGTTATTATCATTCATAAAATCACTTATTCTATCTAATGCATTTTTGAAATTGCAAAAGATTATACCAGGTTTACTACCTATGTATGAAAGAGCTTGCTTTAGAGTGTTTAGCTTGTCTTTTTCGGGAGATAATACAATCTTCATTGCCAATTGAGAGCTACCACTTTGTTGGTGTTTGATAAAGACAGGTTTTTTAAGCCCCACAAACTCAGGTATCTTGGCATCGCTTGTTGCTGATGTTAGTATCCTTTGTTTTACATTAGGCAAAGTCTCTATTATTTCACTCATCTCTTTTTCGAAACCTATCTCTAGAGATTTATCAAACTCATCCAGCACAAGTGTTTTAATATGCTCTAACGATAGATTATCTCTGCGCATTCTATCTGCAATCCTTCCAGGTGTTCCAATTAGGATGGCAGGACGATGTCGCAAATCAATCCTATCTTGTTGTCCCGAGCGTCCACCAAACACTGCATTAATCTTAAAGCCCGAACCCATATTACGAGCCACTTGCTCAATCTGTTGAGCCAATTCGCGTGATGGAACAACTATTAGTAACTGAATCTCCAAGCAGTCAGTATCAAGCGTGTCTATCAAAGGCAACAAGAAAGCCAGTGTCTTTCCCGTTCCAGTAGGAGAGAGCAGCACCACATCAGTTCCTCTTCTGATTGTTTCGTTTGCCTCTATCTGCATTGAGTTTAGCTTGTCAATGCCAAACTTTTTGAGAAATTCGTTCATATTATTATTGTTAGACATTTAATTATTTCCTCCTCTTTCTGTTGAACGCTGGCTCTGCAGATTTGTTTCTATTTCTCTTTCTTGCCTCAAAAAACTCCTGCCTGCGTCTATTCTTTTCTTTTTCAAACTCTTGTTTCTCTGCTTTTGTCATAGGCTTGTCAGTCTGTTCAAAGGGGTTATCTCTAACCACTTCAATCTTCTTATTGATAAGCTTTTCTATATCCTTGATATATACATTTTCCTCTGGCTCACATATAGATATTGCAACACCTTCATCTCCTGCTCTACCCCCTCTACCTATTCTATGAACATATGTTTCAGCCACATTAGGAATATCATAGTTGATTACATATTTCAGCTTATCTATGTCTATACCTCTAGCAGCAATGTCTGTTGCTACTAATACACGTAGTTTTCCATCTTTAAACTCCTGTAGTGCTTTCTGTCTAGCATTTTGCGCTTTATTACCATGAATTGCAGCAGATTTAACTCTTTTCTTATTCAAGCTTCTGGTTATCTTATCAGCTCCATGTTTTGTTCTTGCAAATAGCAACACTTGTTTGATGCTCTGGTCATCAAGGATATGATTTAATAAATCTAATTTTGTTGATTTATTAGTGTAATACAGATACTGTTGAATTGTGTCGGCTGTGGAAGAAACAGGACTTACCTCAATTTTCACAGGCTTTTTCAAAATCTGTCTCGATAGGGCTACAATATTGTCAGGCATGGTTGCCGAGAAAAATAGTGATTGTCGCTTGCGTGGCAAAAGAGCAATCACCTTTTTAATATCGTGTATGAAGCCCATATCAAGCATATTGTCAGCTTCGTCAAGCACAAAGTACTCAATACTGTTTAGATTAATATAACCTTGATTTATTAAGTCGAGAAGCCTGCCAGGGGTTGCCACCAGAATATCCACACCATTGCGTAGCGCTTTAGTTTGACTATTTTGTTTTACACCCCCAAATATAACAGTGTTCTTTAGCCCTGTATGTCTGCCATAAGTCGAAAAACTATCTCCAATCTGAATTGCTAGTTCACGTGTAGGAGTTATGATAAGTGCATTGATTTTTCGAGGCTTATTTTGTTGTTGTCTATCTAGATATAGATGTTGAATAATTGGTATAGCAAAAGCTGCTGTTTTGCCTGTTCCTGTTTGAGCACTACCCAACACATCATCTCTATTTAATATGACTGGAATTGCTTTTTCTTGTATAGAAGTAGGGTTAGAGTATTTTTCTTCTTTGAGAGCCCTCAATATTGGCTCTATAATTTTTAAATCTTCAAATTGCATTGTTTAATTATTTTATTCCCATTCTAATACATCTATTAGAACTTTGCGGGATGATATTTTATATGTTTTCTAATGGTATTATATCTATATTAATCAACGCATGGAGACAAAAAAGATGATTTTGTGGGTTTCATTCCGCACAAAACCATCTTCTGTTCTCACCATTTAAATAGTGATTTAACGCTATCTAAATGCTATTCAAAAGCTCATCAAATGCTATCTTAAGTCCATCGGTGTTCTTTCCACCAGCTGTTGCAAAATGTGGTTGTCCGCCGCCACCTCCTTGTATGTGTTTTGCAGCACTGCGAACCATATTTCCTGCATGCAAGCCCCTGTCAACTAAATCATCACTTAGCATCACCGTTAGGCTAGGGCGCTTGTTGAACTCTGTTGCCGAAATAAATGCCATTGATTCGTTGATCTCTCCTTTTATTTGGAAAGCTATATCTTTTACAATTTCTGGAGCTAAAGTAACACCATCAATAAGGAATATTCTTACATCATTTACCACCTTACTTCTTGATATTATTTGCTTTTTTAGTTCAATGGTTTGCTCTTTCACAAAGTCGTGAATGCGCTTCTTCATCTCTTCGTTTTCATTCATCAGCTTCTGCAAACCAACCATAATTTCAGGTGCATTGCCTGCAACAGTTTCCTTTACCTTACGAAGAACGTCTTCCATATCATATAGATAATCTTCGCATCCCTTTGCAGTTACAGCTTCAATACGTCTTATGCCAGCAGCAATAGCGCTTTCGCTTGTTATGCGGAAGCATCCAATCATTCCTGTGCTTGCAATGTGGGTTCCACCACAAAGCTCTATTGAAGTGCCAAATCTAACTGTGCGCACATCATCACCATATTTCTCGCCAAACAGTGCCATTGCACCTTGTGCCTTAGCCTCTTCAAGTGCCACATGACGATGCTCCTCTATTTGAAAATTCTTACGAATCTTTTCGTTTACAACTCTCTCCACATCACGAATCTCTTCGTTGGTCATCTTTTGGAAATGTGAGAAGTCAAATCGCAGTACATCAGGTGAAACGTATGATCCTTTCTGTTCAACGTGGCTTCCCAACACCTCTCTCAATGCCTCATGCATTAAGTGTGTTGCAGTGTGATTTGCCTCCGTTGCAATACGCTTATCAGTGTTAATTTGTGCAGTAAAAGTAGTTTCTATATTCTCGGGTAGCTTCTTGGTAAGATGCACTGCCAGGTTGTTCTCATTCTTAGTGTCGAAAACTTCATTTTTCACACCATTCTCATCAATCAACCATCCACTATCTCCCACTTGTCCCCCCATTTCGGCATAGAAAGGAGTTTTTGACAACACTATCTGGTAAAACTCTTTATTCTTTTGCTTCACCTTGCGGTAGCGCAACACTTGAGTCTCTTCCTCCGTCTTGTCATATCCCACAAACTCAGTTTCACCATCTCTCACCTTCACCCAATCGCCAGTCTCCATAGCCGCAGCATTTCTAGCACGCTCCTTTTGCTTGTTCATCTCTACTTCAAAGGCAGGAAGGTCAACCTCCATACCATTTTCACGAAGGATAAGCTCTGTTAAGTCTAATGGAAAACCAAAAGTATCATATAATTGAAAAGCAATCTCGCCCTCCAATTCGTTTTTATTATTCTTTTTGTGACTCTCTATTTCTCTCTCTAGAAGTCTTATTCCTGTTTCAAGAGTTCTAAGGAATGAGTTCTCCTCCTCATTAATTACTTTCTCTATCAATGTTTGCTGTGCTTCCAGTTCAGGATATGCATCTCCCATCACCTCAATCATTGTAGGCAAAAGTTTATACATAAAAGCTTCGTGCATTCCTAAGAAGGTGTAGCCATAACGAACAGCACGGCGTAATATACGACGAATCACATATCCTGCCTTGGCATTTGATGGCAGCTGGCCATCAGTGATAGAGAATGCAATGGTGCGAACGTGGTCAGCTATAACTCTCATTGCTATATCCTTCTTCTCGTCTTCACCATATTTTTTATCTGTAATTTTAGCTATTTTTCTGATTAGCGGTTGAAACACATCAGTGTCGTAGTTAGATAGTTTCCCCTGAACTGCCATACACAAACGCTCAAACCCCATGCCAGTGTCAATCACTTTGGCTGGAAGTGGCTCAAGCGAT
The DNA here is from genome assembly GCA_964345815.1 of uncultured Proteiniphilum sp. Lineage (GTDB taxonomy): Bacteria > Bacteroidota > Bacteroidia > Bacteroidales > Dysgonomonadaceae > Petrimonas. Next base: position 6,602 of record CAYFSV010000099.1, read on the forward strand.
CCGTTGCTCAAACGATTGTACTGCATAAACACGAGATTCCAAATCTCAATTACCTCTGGATGATCTTTATTAATTAATTCCACTGCATCCAGTTTTTCTCTTTCCGAATCAGGACGTAGGTCGATATGAATTTCCGAACATGGACCACAAGGACCTGTATCGCCCATCTCCCAAAAGTTATCATCCTTATTTCCATTTATGATTCTATCTTTTGGCAGATATTTCTCCCAAAATGATGCCGCTTCGTCATCTCTTTCAAGGTTTTCTCCTGGACTTCCTTCAAAAACTGAAGCATACAGTCTGCTCTTATCCAGTTTCAGCACATCTGTAAGATATTCCCAAGCCCATTCTATTGCTTCTTCCTTAAAATAATCACCAAACGACCAGTTGCCCAACATCTCGAACATGGTGTGGTGATATGTATCGTGACCCACTTCTTCCAAGTCGTTGTGTTTGCCACTCACTCTCAAACATTTTTGAGAATCGGCTACACGTGGATATTTTATAGGCGCGTTGCCCAGAATGACATCTTTAAATTGGTTCATTCCCGCATTTGTAAACATCAATGTGGGGTCGTCTTTTATAACCATTGGCGCCGATGGCACAATGTGGTGCTGTTTTGAAGCAAAAAAGTCAATAAATGATTGGCGTATCTCTTTTGAAGTCATCATATTAATTTTCTATTGAATTGGGGCAAGGGTGAAGCACGCAGTTTTCACTCAACTTGCATATAATCTTAATTTTAGGGTGCAAATATACTAATTATGTTGCAATTAAACTCATAATCAGAGCATACATAATTGTTATGACTGATAGCAATTTATGTTTTCAATAATATATTCTTATATTTGAGGCATGATAAGAGAGATTACTACCGAGAGAATACCCATCAAACTTTGGATTAAAGATTTTGAAGAGGGTGCTTTGCAGCAAGCAAAAGATTTGGCAAATCTAAGTATTGCATATAGTCACATAGCCATTATGCCCGATTCGCATCAAGGATATGGAATGCCCATAGGGGGAATACTTGCCACCAAAAATGCTGTTGTGCCCAATGCTGTGGGTGTTGACATTGGTTGTGGAATGTGTTCGCTTCGCACATCTTTGACAGATATATCTAAAAATGATTTGAAAAAGATAATGAGCCAAATTAGGAGCTCCGTTCCTGTTGGATTCAAGCATAACAGCACAAAGCAAGACGACAAATGGATGCCACCACTTGAGGATGAGTTGCCGATTGTTATTCAGGAGTTTGAGAGTGCTACCTATCAAGTGGGAACACTTGGTGGAGGCAATCACTTTATCGAAATTCAGCGTGGCTTGGATGGATACATCTGGATAATGATTCACTCTGGTTCTCGAAATATTGGTTATACTGTAGCCGCACACTATCACAAGCTGGCAATAGAAGAGACTTCTAAAAGAGGAGGCGACCGTGATGTGCCTCGCGATTTATCTTATTTCCTAAAGGATAGTCCAAACTTTAATCTATATTTTAAAGAGATGGACTATTGTATGGCTTTTGCACTCAATAGTCGCAAGCTGATGATGGAGCGTGTTAAGGATGCATTTTCAAATATATTCTCCGATATTGAGTTTTCCAATTTTATAAACAAACCCCACAACTTTGCAGCCTACGAAACTCACTTTGGCAAAGAGGTGATAGTGCACCGAAAGGGAGCCACTCGAGCCGAAAATGGAGAGTGGGGGATGATACCCGGTTCGCAAGGCACCAGTTCATATTTAGTGGTAGGCAAAGGTAATCCTCAATCGTTCAACTCCTGTTCTCATGGTGCAGGGCGTGTGATGAGCCGAGCACGAGCTCGCAAAACACTTGATCTTAAGGCAGAAATGGCTCGCTTGCAAGAGTTGGGAGTTATTCATGCCGTAAGAAACAGAAGTGATCTTGACGAAGCCCCTAGCTCATACAAAGATATCAAAGAGGTTATGGCTCTTCAAGAGGATTTGGTTGAGATAAAAGTGGAGCTTACGCCTTTGGCGGTGATAAAGGGGTGAGTGAAAGTGTTTCGTTTCTCATTATATATAATA
>CAYFSV010000100.1:0-8512 GCA_964345815.1 uncultured Proteiniphilum sp.
AAACACTTTTGTTTTGCCTGTTTTAGCTTTATAAAAGTGACAAAACATTTTTGTTTTGCCCAAAACACATTTTTATAGATAATGAAAAAGAATGGCATATGGATTTATGAATACTAGTGAGGGTTTGTAAAATAGTGTTTGTCTGATATAGAGTATAGGTTTAATTTGTATCTTTGTAGTACTTTTCGACATAGTTTTTTGCATCAAGACATAACACAGGTGATAAGATGCAAATGATTGTCTCATAATTATATAGTAGATTGGACGCACTATGTCATATGTGATTTGAATGAGAGCATAAACTTGCTTATCGTAAAACAGATAAAATATTAAAACAATAAATATATGGACTACAAAATTGAGATTTGTGCAAACTCGGTAGCTAGTTGTGTGGAAGCACAAAAGGGTGGAGCATATCGAGTAGAGTTGTGCGCCGCTATTCCCGAGGGTGGAACCACACCTTCGTATGGCGAGATGTTTGTTGCACGCGAACTTTTGGATATTAAACTAAATGTTATTATCCGACCTCGTGGTGGTGATTTCCTGTATTCAGAGATTGAGCATAAAGCAATGCTTAAAGATATTGAGGCGGCTCGAGAAATTGGTGTTGATGGTGTGGTTATAGGCTGCTTAACTGCCGAGGGAGACATAGATATGGTTCGCAACCGCGAGCTAATTGAAGCTGCTGGCGATATGAGTGTTACATTTCATAGAGCTTTTGACAAGTGTCGTGATCCTAAGGAGGCGCTTGAGCAAATTATTGAACTGGGGTGCGATCGTATCCTCACGTCGGGACAAAAACCAAAGGCAGAACAAGGCGTGCCATTACTTAAAGAGCTAGTGAAGCAAGCGGGTGATAGAATTATCATTATGCCAGGAAGCGGTGTAAATGAAGATAATATTTCATATATAGCTAGTGAAACAGGTGCTAGCGAATTTCATCTTTCGGCTAGAGTTCCTGTGCAAAGTGGCATGACGTATCGCAACGAGGAGGTGTCGATGGGTGCAACAAATATCTCTATTGATGAATTTGTGAAAGATATAACTAGTGCCCAACGTGTGGAAGATACTTTGAGACAACTAAAAGTAAAATAGTAACTTTATAAAGAATAGAAATTTATATTTAAAAATTTAATAATGAAGAAAATCAATTATTTATTACTTCTCTTTGTTATGACAGCATTGTTTGCGTCGTGCGAACCTAGAGAGAAAATGGAGGCTAGCTATAATGTTGTGCCACTTCCTGTAGAGGTTGCTCTATCTGGTGAAGGGGCTTTCAAGTTGCAGCCTTCAACCAAAATTGTTTATACCGAAGGAAATGAAAAGATGCAACGAAATGCTGAGTTTTTGTCAGACTTTTTGTCTCTTTCAGTAGGCATAAAACCAGCAACTACCACCACAATGGCTGATGCCAATGTGATTGTTTTGTCAAATGATTTGGCTTCTGACAACGATGAAGCCTATCAAATTGTGGTGAACGAAAACACCATTACTATCAATGGTAGTAGTGAGGCGGGTGTGTTTTATGGAATCCAAACGCTTAGAAAAGCTACCCCCGTTGGAAATGTCGATGTTGTGTATCCTAGCGTTACTATCAACGATGAGCCACGCTTTGGATATCGTGGCATGATGTTGGATATTGCTCGTCATTTCGAGCCAGTTGAGTTTGTTAAGAAATATATCGACTTGATTGCCTTGCACAACATGAACCGCTTTCATTGGCACTTAACTGATGATCAGGGATGGAGAATTGAGATAAAAAAATATCCTAAACTTACTGAGATTGGCTCAATGAGAAAGGAGACAGTGATTGGGCAAAACACTCCCGACTTTGATGGAATCCCTCATGGTGGTTTCTACACACAGGAAGAGATTAAAGACGTAATTCAATATGCAGCCGATAGGTATATTACAATAATCCCTGAAGTTGATCTTCCAGGACATATGCTTGCTGCTCTTGCTGCTTATCCTGAGTTTGGGTGCACAGGTGGTCCTTACGAAGTGGAGGGTCGTTGGGGAGTTTTTGACGATGTGTTGTGCCCTGGAAAAGAGGAGACCTTTACATTTATAGAGGATGTGTTGACCGAAGTAATGGATTTGTTCCCAGCCGAATATATCCATATTGGCGGTGATGAGTGTCCCAAAGTGCGTTGGGAAGAGTGTCCCGATTGCCAAGCTCGAATCAAAGAACTTGGATTAAAAGATGGTCCGATACATAAAAAGGAATTTTATTTGCAAAGTTATGTGACAGCACGTGTCGAGAAGTTTTTGAACGAGCATGGAAGAAACATCATTGGTTGGGACGAAATTCTTGAAGGTGAGTTGGCTCCCAATGCAACGGTGATGTCGTGGCGTGGTATTGGTGGCGGTATCGAGGCTGCCCAAATGAATCATGATGTTATTATGACTCCTAATACATACAACTATTTCGACTATTATCAAACCCAATATGTTGAGGATGAGCCCTTCTTGCAAATTGGAGGATATCTACCAATCGAAACAGTATATAGCTTTGACCCTGCTCCCGAAATATTGACAGCCGAGCAAAAAGCTCATATTCTTGGAGCACAAGCAAACCTTTGGACAGAGTATCTGAAAACTCCCGAAATGATTGAGTATATGGTGCTTCCACGTATGGCTGCGCTTAGCGAGGTGCAATGGATGCAAACTGACAAGAAAGACTACAAAGAGTTTTTAGTGAGGCTTCCTCATATGATGAATTTGTATTCGAAGCTAGGTTATAATTATGCTACTCATGTGTTTGATGTGAATGCTAAATTATCTCCAAATTTCGAAACCAACTCATTGGATGTTTCTTTGTCAACTATTGACGATGCACCAATATATTACACACTTGACGGAAGCGAGCCAAATGCAAATTCAACTAAATACGAAGGTGTGTTTTCTGTGAATGAAGATGCTGAAATAAAAGCAGTTAGCATTCGTGAAGGAAATCAGACAAGCAAAGTATATAGCGAGAATGTCGTGGTAAATAAATCTACCTTTAAGCCTGCTAAGCTTTTGTCGAAAGCAGCAAACAGTTACGAGTTTAATGGTGCCGATCTTTTAGTGGATGGTCTTTTTGGAGCAGCAAACTATAAAACTGGTCGCTGGATTGGGTTTCAAGGCAACGATTTGATAGTTGTTATTGATATGCAAGAGCCTACAGAGATATCAAAAGCTTCTATTAGAACTAATGTTGTTACAGGTGATTGGATTTATGATGCGTCGGAAATTATGGTTGAAACATCTGATGATGATGAAACCTATACTCTAGCAGCTAGAAAAGAAATCACCGATGACAATACCGACCATTGGGCTAAAATAATGAGCCACGAGGTTGATTTTGATTCTGTTACTGCACGCTACTTCAAAGTGACGGTTAAGCCAAATGTTATGCCAGACTGGCATCCAGGCAAAGGACGAAGAGCTTTCATCTTTGTTGATGAGGTGGTTTTAGACTAGCATTAAAAAAATATATATAATATTAAGAGCCTGCACAAATCAAAATGTGCAGGCTCTTTATTTTGTGAAACGCAGATTCAAAACTACTTTTAGGTGCTAGAATTGATATCCAATGCCTCCGTTAAAGTTTGTGCTATTGTGGAGTTCAGTAAACCCTATAGTAAATTCAAGACGAGTTAATCTTGAACGGTGCTGATAAGTGAATCCAGCTCCCCAATCTCTTTTGTCAAAAGCCAAGTTGCTCCATTTGTCAAGTTGCCATAATAGCTGTACTCGTGGAGATATATAATGTTTTGGAGCCACTTCAATTCTTAGTCCTAGCTCACCCATCGATGCAATAGGGTCGAGTATGGTGATGCCACCTTGCCCCAGCAAAGGAAAATAGAAATCTGTGAATGCATTGTATCTGTTTGAGGTGTAGTTGGTGAAATATGGTGAGTGAACCTTGTCCTGAAACACTGTGCGATGATATAAATCCATAGTAAGGGTAGCATGCTCTGATAGTGGTATGTATGAGTTTAATTCAAGGTTTACTATAGGAGTGAAATCTCTGAAGTCATTTGTTTTTGTTACCAAAGATGCACCCGCCTTTAGATAAACACCTCGGTTTGGAATAAATGAAACATTTCGGCTGTCAACTGTCAGTGCTCCATAAGCACTGGTATATAGCTCCCTTATGCGCGAGTCGTCAACTCCTGCCACGCTTCTATAATAATCATTACTGTAAAAATAAGTTTGATTAATTCCGATATTCAAATCTGACATCTCTTTAAATCTCCTATATGTATATAATGATGATGAGATGCTTCCTGCTCTCATCCTTCCAGAAGCTCTGTTCTCTTCTCTATAGTCCATTCTATTAAATCTACCCTTAAGGCTAAAGCCTGTGGTGGAAAGAAGTCTATTGGTTTCGGCCATAAATAGTAGCTGAGGATTTCGAGCAATTTTTGCGTCTAATGTCACTAAATTAATAGCTCTAGAGTAATCTTGATATGAATAGTTAGCATATATAGATGTGATGTCAACGGTGTTGAGTGCACCTCCGATTTTTAAAGCAGCCTCCTTTTTGTTGTCTATATGAAGCTCCATTGTGTATCCCTTGTCGTTTGGCAGTAACTTATAATATGCAGCATCAAAATTACCATAACCAAAAACTCTTTTCATGGCTTGATCTATTTCTGCCATGGTGTAGCTATTGTTTTTGTGAATATGTAGGTGTTGTAAGATAATCTCTTCTTCTAATTTATATTCTTGAGGAACTGTCACATCTGTGATATACCATTGTTGGGGTGGCTTTTTGTTTCTAATATTGTTTCTAACAATGTTTTTATCAGCTAGCAATGATTTTATTTTTGGTAATTGCTCACGTGCTGCCTCTTCTCCTCTCAAAATAATAGTTTCGATTAGCTCTGTTTCGAAATCTAAGGCAGTGATACCTGTCAAATTTGGATTAATAACCACATCAGCCTTTTCATAATTAGCAATGTGCTTGTTTGCCTCAAGTCTATAAACAATGCCTCTAAGAATAGTGGTGATTGATTCGCTATGGATTTCTTTATTATCTCCCTCTTGTTTAAGATCAACACCAATAATTATGTCGGCACCCATATCTAAAGCAACATCTACAGGAAAGTTATTAATAACGCCTCCATCAACAAATCTGTGTTCTTTGTATTCAACTGGCGCAAACAAACCGGGAATTGCCATACTTGAAAGCATTGCTTTTGCAAGATGACCATGATCTATCACCACCTCTTGAGTTGAATTGAGATCATAAGCCACACAAGCAAAAGGGATTGGCAAATCGGAGAAGTTGATGCTGTCTGGATATTCAGCCGTCATGCCGCAAAAAATATTTAATATGTTATTCCCTTTCACAAGTCCAGATGGAAGAATAATCTTCTTTTGATTTCTATTTATACTTAACTCTAGTGGATGTTTTTCTTCAAAATCTTGCTTAAATCTAGATTTTAAATGTCGGTCGATATCGTCTGTAAGCAACATACCCCAATTTTGTCTTTTCGCAAAATCCTCAATTTCATCAGGGCTATATCCAGCAGAGTATAGAGCACCAATAATGTTGCCCATGCTAGTTCCAGATATAAGAGTGACAGGAATATTCTCCTCTTCAAGAACTCTGAGCACACCAATGTGGGCAAATCCCTTTGCGCCCCCACCACTTAGCACTAGACCAAGTTTTATTTCTTTGTTCTGATTTTGTGATTTAATTGCCCTAGAGCTAAATAACAATGCAAAAATTAGGAAAACGAATACAAGGCCGCTTTTACTTTTCATAGTTTACGATAAATTAATTCAAATAATCTAGATGTTAAGCTATCTTTTTGCAAATATATAGATAATGCGAATATCCTGAATTATAATTAGATAGAAAAGTTATAAAGATGATGTGTGGTTGAAAAAAATATGGGTTTGTTTGTATATTATTAAAACATATGTTACCTTTGTGACAGAATCTTCAAAAAGTACAATTCGATGTCGCAATTGTTCTTTCAACAAAATTTCAAAAACCCATATTGATCTCTGTTTATAAATTGGAACAACCTTGTTGCCACTAAACTCAAGATAAATATACAGATCATAATTCAAACGAAAATAAAATCAGTCTTGAACTTAAGAAGGCTATTCTTATAAAATTACGACAACAACTTATTCATTATCATTTTATTTGTAGAATAAACTAGCGATAGTGTTTGTTTTTAAGAAATAAGAATAAATGCTGAAGTTTGAAACTAGACTGGTGAAAACATAATAAACCATAATTATTTTTTAACATAACAATTTAAATGGCTTACAATATTCTAGAGCTTAATGAAAAGCTTACTACCGAATTACGTGCTCTTGCCAAGGAAATGGGTATAAAAAGACCCGATGCTTATAGAAAAGAGGAGTTAATATACAAAATCCTTGATGAGCAGGCTATAATGAAGACCAAAAACTTGGGTCCGGAGCCAAAAACTAAATCTAACAATAACCGCAATAAAAAACAAGCTGGACCTAAAGGTGAGCAGCAAAATAATGCAGCAAAAAAGTCATCTGAACCTGCAAAAAATAACACCAAACCTATTCAAAATGAAACAAATAAGCGAGAAAAAGAACAGGAAGAGGTGAAGAGGAAGACTAACACTGCGGTTAAGGCTGAAAGTAAAACAGAAAAGGAAATGAAAAAAGAAACAGCTGAACCCGCTAAGGAAAAATCAAAGCCTGAAGCAAAAATAATTTCTCATCCCGACATCATACCTGATACTTCAGTCGAGGAGAACAAGCCTCAAGTAAAAAAGAGTGAAGAACCAATAGAAAAAGAGAAACCTGTTGCGCCTGAAAAGCCTACTCAACTTGTTTTTAGATCTTCGCGTCAACGAGATAAAGGCAAATCCACAAAAGTGGCACCATCAACTCTTCCATTAGTTGTTGCAGAGGACTCGTCAGAGGAGAAACCTTCTGTTGAAAAAATTGAACAAGAGGTGAAAGAGGAGAAAAAGACTTCATTACTTCAGGAACTTATAACACCTTCACCAGCTCAGACAAAAACACAATCGCAAGCACAATCTAAAGGTGGACAACAACAACACAAACAATCACAACAGCAACAGGCGCAAAAAGAGAAAGAAGTTGCATACAATTTCGATGGAATACTTAATGCTACTGGTGTTCTTGAAATTATGAATGATGGGTATGGTTTCTTGCGTTCGTCAGATTATAACTATATGTCGTCACCCGATGATGTTTATGTTTCACAATCACAAATTAGACTATTTGGACTAAAAACGGGAGACGTTGTTGAAGGACCTATTCGCCCTCCAAAAGAGGGAGAGAAGTTTTTCCCGCTTATCAAAGTTGATATGATAAATGGGCGTAAACCTGAGGATGTTAGAGATAGAGTTCAATTTGATCATCTGAAACCTTTGTTCCCTAATGAGAAGTTTAAGCTTACTAAGGGATATAACGACAACCTATCGTGTAGAGTAGTTGATATGTTTGCACCAATTGGCAAAGGTCAGCGTGGACTAATTGTTGCCCAACCGAAAACGGGTAAAACTATGCTATTGAAGGATATAGCAAATGCAATAGCCGAAAATCATCCAGAGGTGTATATGATTATCCTTCTGATTGATGAGCGACCAGAAGAGGTTACAGATATGGAGCGTAGTGTTAATGCGGAGGTTATAGCATCAACATTTGATGAGCCTGCCGAACGTCACGTTAAGATAGCCGACATTGTGTTGAACAAAGCTCGTAGAATGGTGGAGTGTGGACATGATGTTGTAATTCTTTTAGACTCAATAACTCGTCTGGCACGTGCTTATAATACTGTTCAGCCCGCTTCAGGAAAAGTTCTTTCGGGTGGTGTTGATGCTAATGCACTTCAACGTCCTAAAAGATTTTTTGGAGCAGCCAGAAAAATTGAAAATGGTGGTTCGCTAACTATTATTGCTACAGCTCTCACAGAGACAGGTTCTAAAATGGATGATGTGATATTTGAAGAGTTTAAAGGTACTGGTAATATGGAGTTGCAACTTGATAGGAAATTATCTAACAAGCGCGTATTCCCATCGGTTGATATTATGGCTTCAAGCACACGTAGAGATGATTTGTTGCTGCCAGAAGACACACTAAACAGAATGTGGGTATTGCGCAACTACTTGGCAGATATGAACTCTGTTGAAGCAATGGAATTCTTATTAAATAGATTAAGAAGAACCAAAAACAACGAAGAGTTTTTGATTTCAATGAATGACTGATAATCCATTTATCAAATAAATGGGCATAATATATTAAATGTAAGCAACCGTTGTTATCAATGGTTGCTTTCGTTTTATATGTCGGGTATGGTAGTAATCTAGCAGAATGCAAGTTCTTATATGCGCCGAGTTGATAAGAAGCATTAGCGATTGATAAGGGTTGAATTTAATAATTTGAGCTTATTTCCATGTTCCGAGAGTCTCAAATAGTAAAATTGGGGCTATTTCCATGTTCCGAGAGGCTCAAATTTGGTAATTAGTCCTTTTTCTTCGGTTCGGAAAACTCT
>CAYFSV010000101.1:0-8491 GCA_964345815.1 uncultured Proteiniphilum sp.
AACTATTTTTTTAATTTTGTTTTGTAGGAGTGTTTAAACACTATTTGAATGGTATTTAAACAGCGTTTAAATGGTATTAAAATTATTGCAAACCCTTTGAAATTAAATTGTATGAAACTATTATTGCAAACGTTGTCACTATTGCTATTGTTTATGGTGGGCACACAAGTGGATGCTCAGGATGTGCAAGTGGATGATATGGATATGCGTATCTTTAGCCAATATGTGGATTACATGAAAACTAAGGAGAATAAGGATAAGCAGGAAATTCTTCAAAACAGTGCAGAGTTTTTTATTGGTGCTCCATATGTGGCTGGAACGCTAGACGAGAATGATAATGAAAAACTTGTGGTGAATTTGCGTGAGTTTGATTGTGTTACTTATATCGAAACTGTGATTGCGCTAGCCAATACAGTGGAGTCGGGTGATGTTTCTTTTCTTAATTTTGTATCAAATCTCAGAAATTTGAGGTATCGTGATGGCGTGGTGGAAGATTATTCATCGAGATTGCACTACACAAGTGATTGGGTGTTTGTGAATCAGCAAAAAGGGGTGTTGCAGCCAATTGATTGGCAAAAAGAAAATGTGCTAGACACAAAGTTGATTAATTTTATGTCATCACACAGGCATGCGTATAGCGCCTTGAAGGAGGATGATGTAATGCTTTCAAAAGTTGAGAGTATTGAAGATATAATCAACAAAAGAGGTGGTTTTCCCTATTTGCCAAAGGGCAAGATAGATGCAAATGCTGATAAAATACCACACATGGCAATGATAGGATTTGCAACTCGCATTGAGGGATTGGACACTACGCATACTGGATTTACATATAAAAGATCGGATGGCTCTCTAGGATTTATCCATGCCTCGAGCTTGAAGAATGAGGTGGTGATAGATGAAAAAAGCCTTAGCGACTACTGTGCTTCGCAAAAGGCTTGCAAGGGGGTAATTTTGATGAAGGTTAGATAATTTGGTTATTCGAAACTCTTGGTCTTCTTCTTTTCCATCTCTTTTCTTTTCACCTCTTGAGATACCCATTTGTCGGTAATTTTGAATGACATATTTATTCCTATAACTAGAACTGCACAGATGACAGCAAAAACAAAATAGCCAAGTCCAGCCAATGTTCCTAGTGCAGCACTACACCATAGAGTGGCAGCAGTGGTTAGTCCCTGCACATTGATGCCGTGACGAAATATTACTCCAGCTCCGAGAAATCCCATCCCCGAAACCACCTGTCCGATTACGCGCGATGGATCGCCTGTGTGTTGCGTGGTTAAGATGCTAGTTATAACGAATATGGCGGCTCCAAGAGAGACTAATGTGTTGGTGCGAAGCCCAGCACTTTTGTTGCTCCATTGGCGCTCTAGCCCCACAGCGGCTCCTGCAGCTGCTGCTATCAACACTCTTAAAACAAAATCAAATATTTCCATATCAATTATTTATTAGTAGTTGTCGTTAATAGCAAAGATAGCTCTTTTAACTGAGAAAAGTAAAGTATTCGATTGTTTCACTTTCGCTCAATAATCTTCCGTGCATTACTAATAAATAGTTGCATAGACGCTTCTTCGTCATTGCTTAAGTAGTTTACATAGTGTGAGTGCTCGGGAACGACGGTGTATTTTAGGTTGCTATTGTGGGTGTGTTTTCTTACCCAAAAAAGAGAGTAGCTACTTGAAATGATTTCTACCGTGTTGGTGTCTTCTTTTTTACGGATAGTTATTTCGGCAGCTGCACCGCCATCGGTGTGAAGCTTTCGTTGATTGGAGATGAAGTTTCCGAGTGAATAATATATTACCGATTCTATTTTATTGTCAACAACATTCTTCACCAAGGGCTGAACGACATGAGGGTGATTGCCAATAATTATGCGAACTCCATTTTGAATTAGAAAATTAGCTGTTTGCTCTTGTGCTTTATTTTGACGGGTAAAGTATTCATCGCCCCAATGCATATTGGCAATTATGATATCGGGGTTGTGCAACTTGGCTAGTCTTATATCTTTTTTGATAAGATTTGTGTCGATTGGGTTAACTATTGTGGGATTAGGCACACGTATCCCATTTGTGTCGTAGGTGTAATTAAGAAAAGCGATGCGTATTCCATTTTTGATTACCATCAAGGGGTAGGAGAGACCTCTATGATTTCTTGATTTGAAGACCCCAGTGTGCTTAATCTTCAATGAGTCTAAAATATCAATAGTGCGCTCGAGCCCCTTTTTGCCACTATCAAGAATGTGGTTGTTGGCAAGAAAGAAGATATCAAAACCTGAATTTTGTAGTGAAATGGCAAACTCGTCGGGAGAGCTGAACATTGGATAGCCTCGAAATGGGGGACCACCTAGCGTTGTTTCAAAATTAACACATGAGATGTCAGCTTTTTTGATTTTGTTTTCAAGTAGATAGAAACACGAGTCATATGAGTAACCAGATTCTGTTTTGGCAGCATTCACCTGTGGCATGTGCTGCATGGCGTCTCCTATAAAAAACAAATTAACCTCCTTTTGTTGGGCGTGTGCCCACAAAAAGAGGTTAATTGCTATGGCGATTAAAGACAGCCGCATATGTTGGGGTTAGTTTTTAGAATACTGATCTTTTATCTTTTCTTTGATTTCTTCTGCAGAAGGGATATTCTTTGATTTGGGCTGAAGTGATAGTTTATAAAGTTCAGGGTTATTAAGCACCTCTTTGGCTTTTGCAAGAGCTTTGTCGTCTTTAAGCTGATATTTAATTGTTCCCTCTTTATAATAATATCTTTGTATGATTTCAACTTCAATCATCTCCTTTATCTCATCTTTAAATAGTTCCAAGTCTCTATCTATGTTGGGTTTAAGTTTTTCTTCCAATGCTTTGTACTCTTCAGCCGAATTGTCGAAATAGCCTTCAAACTCCATAATCCTTTTGAGTGATTCTAGATTGCGAATGCTCATCTGGTCATATTTGAAATCTTTGCTCTTCACAAATTGTTTGAACTCTTCGTAGTCGCTTTCACTTAACTCGAACTCTTGAGGTGATGCAATGTTGTTATGCTTTTGAGCCCAGCCAGTTACGTAGTTGAAGATTATATTTTCAGCCATTAAATAAAAGCCAATAGTTCCACTTTTTTCATGCTTGATTGTGTAATCGGGCGTGATTCCACCTCCATCTCTCACTTCTCTGCCATTGCGTGTGTAGAATATATTGGTGAGACTGTCGGGCATTTTGGCTACACTTCCGTCGGGGTTTCGATGCGAATAATCTAGAGCTTGAATACATCTTCCACTTGGGATGTAGTATTTTGAAGTTGTTATTTTGATATTTCCACCATATGGTAAGTCTCTTGGGCTTTGAACCAACCCTTTTCCAAAGGAGCGATTACCAACGATTACGGCGCGGTCTAAATCTTGCAAAGCACCTGCCACAATCTCGGATGCTGATGCTGAGCCTGTATCAACTAGCACAATAATTGGCATGATGGTGTCTATGGGTTGGTTTTGTGTTATAAAAGACCTGTCCCATTGTTTCACTTTTCCTTTGGTGGACACTATCTTCTCACCTTTGTTTACAAATAGATTGACAATGTTTACGGCATCTTCCAAAATGCCGCCTCCATTGCCTCTAAGGTCGAACACGAGCTTTTCGGCTCCTTGTTTTTTAAGATTCAAAAATGTTTCTTTCACTCTTTCGGAGCTACCATTGGTGAAGCTTGAAAAATGAATATAGCCAATGTTGTCATCCATCACATCGGAATAAGTTATTGGATCTATCTCGATTTTTTCTCTGATAATTGAAATTTCCATAGGGGCTTCAACTCCTGGACGCTTAACTTTTAGTTTTACTGGTGTTCCGGGTGTTCCCTTTAGCTTATCGCTCACATCTTTAACCGTGGATTTTTCCATATTTAGGCCATCTAGTTCAAGTATGATATCACCTGCCTTGAGTCCAGCTTTGTCTGCGGGTAGATTTTTGTATGGCTCGTTTATTATTACATTGTTATCGTTCAAAGATATGATTGAACCAATACCACCATATTCGCCTGTGGTCATAAATTGCAATTCGCTAATGTTGTCTTCCGAGTAATATTCGGTGTAGGGATCAAGACGACTGAGCATTGTGTTAATTGTTATATTAACAAGACTGTCAATCTTGATACTGTCCACATATACCATATCCAATTCTCTAATTACTGAATTGAAAACGTCGATGCTTTTATTTATATCGAAATAGTGTTGATTTTTGTTTGATTGGCTAGTTTGAGAATTTGCAGACAAACAAATGATTGCTGCAAAAAATAGTAGTATTGTTTTTTTCATTTCAAATTAAATGCGAAATATAATTAGTTTTGTAAGTCTTAATGAGCAAAGAAACAAATTTTTAATGAATTTATCTTCAAGTTTTAGTTATATGTTTATAAATAGAGGATCGTGAACTCATTTTCTATTATCTTTGAAATCTGTTTGGCGATTGGTGCTAGAATGCTTTTGTAAACAATTATTGGTAGTTGTTGTTCACTAGTACAATAGTACAATAGAGCGATTAGAAAATGAAATATACTATACTAATGAGAAAATATTATCGATATATTCTGCTTCCTATTTTTGTTGTTTTATTAATTTTCACTGGAACCTGCTTGCTTAGTTCTAGCAGTATCCCTAGTGTTCCTAGTGGACTGCCATGGGATAAAGTGGTGCATTTCGGCATGTTTTTTGTGCTTTCGTTTGTGAACTTTGTGGACTACTATAAATTATGTGATGGCAAACCTCCGATATGGAGATGGATTTTGTGGGGATTTGTGTTGCCAGTTATATATGGTGGGTTAATAGAGGTGTTGCAAGAAAACTTTTTTAATAGGAGTGGCGAATGGCTTGATTTCTTTGCAGATGCTTTGGGCTCCGCATCGGCAATGTTTATAGTTTTATTTTTTCACAATTTATTTGCTCGTAAATAAAAAAAAGTATCTTTGTAATATTAATAATTGAAGAATAATGATGAGAAATAAAATACTTATTGCACTGGTTGCTATCCTGATTATGGGATATGGCACATCGATAAATAGTAATTCTATTGCGGATAACCAAATAACAAAGCAAGAGCCTGTGGATAACAGGCAATATAAGGTGAAGGAGGGCGAATTGGCACCCGATTTTGATATGTCTATGCCTGATGGTACTGTGGTGAAGCTTTCGGATTTAAGAGGAAAGGTAGTAATGCTTCAATTTACTGCTAGTTGGTGTGGTGTTTGTAGAAAAGAGATGCCATATATTGAAAAGGAAATTTGGCAAAAGCACAAAGATAATCCCGAGTTTGCTCTGTTTGGAATTGATAGAGAGGAGCCAGTGGATAAAATTGAGTATTTGAAAGAGGTAACTGGTGTGACATATCCCATTGGAATGGATTCGGATGCATCAATTTTTTGTAAATATGCAGAGTGCAACGCCGGAATAACTAGAAATGTGATTATTGATAAGGAGGGTAAAATAGTGATGCTTACTCGATTATTTGAAATGGAGGAGTTTAACACAATGGTGGCGCTTATAGATTCGCTACTTGAATAAATGAAAAATTAACCAGACCTATGAAATACGAAAACTTAAAAATACTCAGTGAGCTTCGTGCTAATGGAAGCATTACTGAGGAGGAATACCAACGAGAAAAAGAGAAGATATTGAATGAGGATGAGCAACCTCAAGACAAGTCTAAATCATTCAGTCATGATAAGCCATTGTTTGGACTGTCTCAAAACACCTTTTTAATGATTATGCACTTGTCGCAGTTAGCAATATTTCTTGCTCCATTAGTGGGCATTGTTGTGCCAATATTGTTGTGGATTTTACAAAAGGATTATAATCCGACTGTTAATGCGCAAGGAAAAGATATAATCAATTTTAATATAAGCTATCTAATTTACTCAGCTGTGTTGGCTTTGACTGTTGTGGGAATCCCAATTGCAGTAGTTGTTGCAATTGTTTACTTGGTGTTTGTGATAAAGGCGGCTATTAAAGCAAATAATAGTGAACCCTATGCTCCTTATCCTCTTACTATTCAATTTATAAAATAAATTATGGGAGATATACTAATAAAATACGACGATGTTCAACTTAATAGAGCTGAAAATATAATCTTAAAAGGATTGGATTTTGAGGTTAGGAAAGGCGAGTTTGTATATGTGATTGGCAAGGTTGGCTCTGGGAAAAGTACTTTGATGAAAAGCTTATATGCCGAAATTCCTGTTGAGAGTGGTGATGCTCGTATTTTTGAATATAATCTAGATAAAATTAAAAGAAAAGAGGTTCCCTATTTGAGAAGAAAGATAGGTATTGTTTTTCAAGATTTTCAATTGCTTATTGATAGATCGGTTGAGAAGAATCTGGAGTTTGTGTTGCGTGCAACGGGATGGAAAAGCAAGATGGCTATAAAAAATAGGATTGAGGAGGTTTTGCTTCAAGTGGGTATGAAAAACAAGACGTATAAAATGCCACACGAACTATCTGGAGGTGAGCAGCAGCGTATTGTTATTGCAAGAGCTCTATTAAACTCTCCTTCATTGATTTTGGCAGACGAGCCTACGGGCAATCTTGACCCTGAGACAGGTAGTCAGATTGTGGCTTTGCTACAACAAATAGCTAGCGAGGGAACTGCTGTTATCATGTCAACTCACAATTATTCAATTGTTCAGGCTTTTCCAGGCAAAATTGTTAAATGTGAAAATATGGGACTACACGAGGTTGGATAGGTAGGAAATTACATCTATAGACCTATCCGAAAGATTAATCCAGTTAATATCTTTATCTCTATTAAACCATGACAATTGCTTGCGAGCATAGTTTCGCGAGTGTTGTTTTATTTTATCAATTGCAAACTCTAGAGTGCAATTGCCGTCGAAATATTCAAACAATTCTTTATATCCCACTGTGTTGAGCGAATTAAGATGCTTGAGGTGATGAAACTGACGTGCTTCTTCTATTAGCCCATCTTCAATCATCTGATCAACCCTTAAATTAATGCGGTTGTATAGCTCTTCTCGGGGACGATTAAAACCAACCTTTACTATTTTGAAAGATCTATCCTTTATTTGATTTGTTCGAAATGATGAGTATGGTTTGCCCGTCATTAAACAAACCTCCAAAGCATGAATCATTCGTTTGGGGTTCTTCAAATCAACCTGATTGTAGAACACAGGATCAAGAAGTTTTAGTTTCTGACGTATGTAATCAATCCCTCTGTCATGATATTTCTTCTGAACATCATCTCGCAATTGTGGGTCGATTGTGGGCATAATGTCAATACCCTTGCACACGGCATCTATATACATCATTGATCCCCCTGTAAGTATGACAGTGTTGTGGTTGGTGTGTAGTTTTTCAATAACCGAAATGGCTTCGTGCTCATAGTCACTGGCACTATAGTAATCTGTGGGTGAAAGAATACCAACCATGTGGTGAGGAACTCGGGCAAGCTGCTCGGCGGTGGGAGCAGCAGTGCCTATTGTCATTCCTTTATATAGCTGTCTTGAATCTGCCGATACTATATGAGTATTGAGATGTTCGGCTATTCTAATGCTATGTTCTGTTTTGCCAACTCCAGTTGGTCCTAACAAAACAAGTAGTTGTTTCATTTTTTATAGTTCTGAATCGTCAAACTGAGAGATATCCTCCATTCCATTTAGCCCTTCAAATCCTGCTTCATCTAATTCGTCAGGATTAAAGGTCTCATCTCCAAAAAAAGATTCTCCTAAATCACTTGTTGAAGTACTAGTGATTGTTTCTTCAATGTCTTGTATCTGACTTGGTGCATCACCTTCGGCAACCAACACCACTGGTTTTTTAAGATACTTGCCTGTTATTATTTCGGATAGCTTCATATACAAAGCACGATCATTAACATAATCGAAAACGAACATTAGTTTCTGCTTTTCTTCTTCTAGAAAGTCCATCAAGGGGGTTTCTTCCATCACAAAAATATCCACATCAGAATCTGTATCCATTTCTACTAGTGTGATTTCTTGTTTCTTACGCCAATCGTCGTTGCATAAAAAGAAAGAGGACATCTCTTTCTCATCGTAGCCAGTTGTCTCTATAATTGCTTTGAATAGATCAAGGAATGTAGCATCTGCATCAATGCTTATTTCTCTTCTAAAATTCTCCACCTCATCAGAGAGGATTAAAAACTTGTAGATCATATTGTATTAATTTTCTCATTTTTTATATGACATCAAAGGTATGAAAAACTTTTATAAATAATAAAGTGAAACACTCTTAAAAAGGGCTGTTGATAACTTATTGCAAAATTTTGCGTCAACTATTTGCATACTGAAAAAAAACATTATATCTTTGCATCGCTTTTGAGGAAAAGCACTTCAGATTCTTCCTTAGCTCAGTTGGTTAGAGCACCTGACTGTTAATCAGGGGGTCCTTGGTTCAAGTCCAAGAGGAAGAGCAAAGAAGAAACCTATATGTTTGAAAATTCTTCCTTAGCTCAGTTGGTTAGAGCACCTGACTGTTAATCAGGGGGTC
>CAYFSV010000102.1:0-8203 GCA_964345815.1 uncultured Proteiniphilum sp.
AATTCGAATTTTAGGCTGCCAATGTGGAGCTGTTGTTTAAACAATTAATTAATTTATAAACAAACTATTTTAAAGATGAAAAAGTTATCAGTTTTAATGAGTGTTCTTATGGCATCACTCTTTTTTGTAGCATGCGATAGTGATGATGATCCAAAAGTGGATGCTCTAAAAGTTTCGAAAGATGCAATTGAGGTTGTGATAGGTGAAACTGCAGAGGTTGAAATTTTTGGTGGTGTTGCACCATACGAAGTAAAGAGCGCTGAAGAGGGTGTTGTAGAAGTTTCAGTTAAAGACAATATTATCACCGTAACTGCAGTGGCTCCAGAAGCACCTGAGACAAGAGATGGTGAAGAGGGTGAAGGAGAAGAAAATGATGAGGCAATTGTTGTTACAGTAACAGATGCTGCTAAGTCAGAAGTTTCTTTCAAAGTTACCGTTACTGCTGGAGACGATGAAGGCGAAGGTGATGACAACGAAGGTGACGACAACAATGAAGGTGGAGAAGAGGAATAACTCATTCTAAACAGAAGAATTTCACTTAATAATAAAAATGGTGTAATGTTTTGATAACATTGTGCCATTTTTGTTTTAAACCAAAGCCAATATAATCAATCACATATGTAATATTTTGTTTTATCAAAACCCCATTATATTATGAAGAAGTATTTAATAGCAATTGTTGTTGGGCTGATGTTGGTTGCAACAGTGTATTCGCAAAATAATAAATCTATGAATTACACAGATAGTTGGAAAAAGGTGGAGAAGTATGAAAAACAATCTCTTCCCAAATCTGCCGCCGAAGAGGTTGACAAGATTATGAAAAGAGCTATTGCTGACAAAAATAGTCCACAAGTCATTAAAGCATTAATCCATCAGGCTGAATATAGGCTTGTGATTGACAGAGAGGATGATATCTTTATTTTTGATAATCTGATTGAGATGATTGCCAAAAGTGAGGATATGGTTGAGAAATCTGTTCTGCACTCGATGCTTGGTGAGCTTTATCTACAATATTATCAAAATGATTCATGGGGGATTAATCAACGCACTAATTTGGGAGATTTCATTCCTGAAGATATGAAGGAGTGGACACGAAACATATTTTTCAACAAAGTTGTTGAGCATCTTAATGCTTCGGTGGATGCACAAGAGGAGTTGATTAATGAGAGGGTTGCGAATTATGAAGCTGTGATATCACTTCGGAAAACTTCGCGAGAGTATTTTCCTACGATGTATGATTTTTTGTCGAGAAGAAGAATAGATAATCTTGAAAATTTGCGCTCGGATAAGGACTTGAGCTCTGTGTTGGTGAGCAAGAATATTGAAATAAAGCAACTTTTTGATGGCGTAGATAATTTCATCGATATTGATTTTAATCCCTTACCCACGGATTATAATTTGTGGGCTTTTGAGGCTTATAAAGATTTTGCATCTTCACTAAAAAGCAGGGGGATGGACAACTCGCTCTTGCTGATGGAGCTGGATAGATTGAGGTTTATGAAAAGCAAGCTACCCGATTATCATGAGTTGCATTCCGAGAAATATTTAAAACGTTTGATTGAAAAGTATAGCGATAATCCTATGGTTGTGGAGTTAGTTGACTATTTATCTTCGGAACTAAGGTACAAAAATGTGGAAGATGAAAAAACTGAAGAACTGTATAATCTATTAAAAACATATATTGCAAAGTATCCTAATTATGATAGAATAGGATTGCTTGAGAATAAATTGACTGAAATTGTAATACCAAAATATACAATTTCGGGGAATAATACTTTTAC
The DNA here is from genome assembly GCA_964345815.1 of uncultured Proteiniphilum sp. Lineage (GTDB taxonomy): Bacteria > Bacteroidota > Bacteroidia > Bacteroidales > Dysgonomonadaceae > Petrimonas. Next base: position 1,782 of record CAYFSV010000102.1, read on the forward strand.
CATAAAAGGAGAAAAGAAATTTGAAATTTCATATCGAAATTTATCCTCAGTGAAGCTTAAGTTGTTTAGCATTGAGTCGTCAGCAGAAGTTGTGCAGCATAACTATAATTATCGGAGCTCACAAAAGCCCAAAGGTTCTTTTGTTAAGGATATTGATTTGAGCTTGCAGCCAAAAGAGGAGTATGAATTTTATAATGCTGAATTTACAATTGATATAGACAAGCCAGGTGTTTACTATTTAGTTGTGGATGATGCATCTGCAACAGCGGGTGAGAGGGAGTCTATCTTTAGTTTTTCAGTTAGTGATCTTGCTGTTTTTTCTCGTGCTTTGAGTGGTAATCAATATGAGTTTTTTGTTGTTAATCGCACTACTGGCAAGCCAATTAAGGGGGCTATGATTGATATCTACAAACTGCCTGGAAGTTGGTCTAATTCTGTTCTTGTAAAAGAAAAAAGTGTTGCCACTGATAGCATTGGATTGGCAAAGTACAGAAAGAATATTCCAAATTATGATGTGTATTATCATGCCACTCTTGGAGATGATAATGGAGCTATGCTTGTGCGTTTGCCCAGCTCTTCGATTTATCGAAATCACGCTGATACAGTGAAAAGGAATGTGGAAAACATATTTACTGATAGAGGAATTTATAGACCTGGTCAAGTGGTTCATTTCAAAGCTATAGCTACATCCACAAAGGGTGAGCAAGTTAAATTGCAGACAAATAGCAAAATTGATTTTGTGCTTCGTGATGCAAATAATAGAGAGATATCTAAGCAGTCGCTTTTTGTTAATGAGTTTGGTTCGGTGTCGGGCGAGTTTGTGTTGCCTACCGATGCGCTCAATGGCCTTTTCTCTGTAGGTAGTTCTAATGGCAGAGTTCATTTTAGAGTGGAGGAGTATAAACGACCAACATTTGATATTCAGTTCGATAAAATAGCCCAAGCATATAGCTTTGGCGAGGAGGTAACTTTAAGGGGTAAGGCTGAAAGCTTCTCGGGAATAAACTTACAGGGGGCTACAGTAAAGTATCGCATCACTCGTCAGCAGATGATGTGGAGAATGTGGGGTGGTAGCGCTGAGCAATTTGCTGAAGGAGAGGTGATGACAAACAATGAAGGGGGCTTTGAAATTGTGTTCACTCCTGAGAGGGCTGATGCCAGCATGTTTGCTCGCCAGATTTATGCATTTGCAATAGAGGCTACTGTCACAGACATTAATGGTGAAACACAATCGTCGGAATATACTGTTGTGGTTGGTGATGTTTCGATGATTTTGTCTTTAGATATTAGGGGTGAACTTGAAAAAAACAGCAACGATAAAATTATTATATCGGCTACCAATCTTGATGGAGAGAAGATAGATGCCAAAGGCGAGTATCAAATATACTCTTTGCTGGAAAATGATTCAATTAACAAGCAAGTGGCAGCTGGCTCTTTTGAAGTGGGCGAACAAAAACAGATTAAGGAACAGCTCCAAAAACTTCCTTCAGGAAAGTATCGAATCAAACTTCAATCAAAAGATGATCAGGACAGGGAGGCTACGGCTGAAGGTGATGTAATCCTTTATTCCTATTCTGACACGAAGCCACCTATCAAAACGAATGATTGGATGGTTGTGAAGAACACATCTTTGAGCAGAACCAAGCCAGGTGAGATAATATTTGGTGCTTCCGAAAAAGTGAGTGTGCTATATGAATTGTGGCAGGAAAATAATTTGTTGGAACGTAAGTGGATAGAACTAAATAATGAGAATCGGACCTTTACTTTTCCATACAAGGAGGCTTACAGGAATGGTATCACACTGATGCTGAATTATGTGAAGGATGAGAAGTTCTATTCGCGAACCATAAATATGATTACTGAAGAAGAAAAGAGGGAGCTTAATATCACACTTGATGTTTTTAGGGATAAGATAACACCTGGTGCAAAAGAGGAGTGGCGAATATCTGTGAAAGATGGAAAGGGCAACCCAACAATTGCTGAGGTGTTGGCTTCGATGTATGATATATCTCTAGATAAAATATATCAAACACCTGAATGGGTATTCAATCCATATGCGAGGAGTAGCTATTGGTCGAGAGTTAGACTGAATATTGATGGGTCGGACTTGAAAAATCAGCTGTCAGGACAGTCGAAATACAAATATAAAGATTACAACTACTTTGAATTTGATTTCTTTAATTGGCATGGTTTGTCGTTGTCATGGGGTTCTTCTCGAATATTAACGCGAAGTGGTGGAGTGATGAGTAAGGAAATGCTTTATAGTGCAGCACCTATACTTCAAAATGCGGAGGCTCAGGACATGATGGCTGAAGAGGAGACAGTTGTTATGGAGGATGATAGAGCAGAAGTGAATCAAATGGTGAATGACAATATTCGTCGCAATTTTGATGAAACTGCTTTCTTTTTCCCTAAACTAGTAACAAATGCTAAGGGTGAGAGACAAATATCATTTACGGTGCCTGATACTAACACTAAGTGGCGATTTAGATTGTTGGCTCATGATAAGAACTTGAATACTGGCAAGGCAGAGGCTATAACAATGTCGCAAAAGGACTTGATGGTTACACCAAATATGCCACGTTTTGTTCGTCATGGTGATAAAACATCTATCAGCACCAAGATATCTAATCTATCGGATGTGGATATCAATGGAGTGGTTACAATTGAGTTTTTCAATCCTGTTAGTGATGAGGTAATTAATATATCAATTGCTGACCAACAGGAACAAGAGTTTGCAATCAATCAAGGCGAATCAACAGATGTTTCGTGGTTGTTTGATGTTCCGCACGACATTGATATGTTGGGCGTTCGTATTGTGGCTAGGAGCGAACATTTTAGTGATGGAGAACAACATGCTTTGGCAGTGCTTCCTAACAGAATGTTGGTAACAGAATCTATAAGAATGGATGTGGATAGAAATCAGGATAAATCCTTTGCCTTTGATAGATTGCTCAACAGCAGCAGTTCGGATTCTCGTCAGGATTATCGCTTGACGCTCGAGTTCACAACCAATCCTGCATGGTATGCAGTTCAGTCACTGCCGGTGCTTAGCACTCCAGATACAGATAATTCTGTGTCGTGGTTTGCGGCTTATTATGCAAATAAACTTGGTTATCATATTGGAGAAGCCTATCCAAAGGTGAGTGCAATGGTGGATGCTTGGAAAAAACAGGGTGGAACCACCGAAACTTTGCTTTCGAATCTTGAAAAGAATCAGGAGCTGAAGAATATTATTCTTGAGGAAACTCCTTGGGTGATGGAGGCTGATAACGAAACGGAACAGAAACAAAAACTGTCCCTTTTGTTCGATATTAATCGTAGTGAGAATATTACTAACAAAGCAATAGAGCAGCTCGAAAAGCTACAAACATATCAAGGTGGATGGAGTTGGTTTGAAGGCTTTAGACCAAATGTGGGTATTACGCAGTATATTCTTTATGGGTTTAGTCAGTTGTCGAATCTAGGTATAGAGAATGATGATAAGACAACTTCGATGATTTCATCGGCAATTGAGTTTATAGATGATGAGGCGCTCGATAGATTTGAGGCTATGAAGAGGTATAATAAGTCGTGGAAAGATGATAAGTCAATCAGCACACTTAATCTTGAGTATTTATATGTGCGTAGTCTATATTCTGATTACAACGTTGATGATAAGCTAACTGAGATGATGGACTTTTACAGCTCTGTGATTGAAAACCATTGGACGGGCTTTAGCCTCTATGAGCGTTCGCTTATTGCAATAATTTTGAATAAACAAGGAAACCTCAAAATTGTAAATGATATAATTAAATCCTATCGTGAGCATGCTACAATAAGTGACGAGATGGGTATGTATTGGGCTAATAATCGTGCAAACGTGTTTATGTCGCAATCGGCTGTTTCGGTTCACACATTTATTATGGAGGCTTTCAAAGAGGTGGGGGCTAGCACTGATGAGATGGATAGTATGAAAAAGTGGTTGCTGAAACAGAAACAAACGCAGCAGTGGGAGTCAACTCATGCCACATTGGATGCTGTATATGCTTTGCTAAGCATGGGCAGTGATTGGTTTGCGTCGAATGGAGAGACAAATATAACTTTGGGTGGGGAGACTGTTCAACCTGCAAATAAAGATTTAGGCACTGGCTATATCAAAGAGAGTTGGAGCAAAACTGAAATAAAGCCTGAGATGGGCAATGTGGTGGTTTCGCAGCGTGGCAATACTCCTGCCTGGGGTGCTATGTATTTGCAATACTTTGAAGATTTGGATAGGATAGCTGGTAATGACGCTTCACTGGATGTTAAGAAAGAATTGTTTGTTGAGCAAACTGACTTAGATGGGCGTAAACTAATGAAAATTAATAGTGAAGAAGGGTTGAAGATTGGAGATAGGGTTGTTGTAAGGCTCACTGTCAGAACAGATCGTGATATGGACTTTGTGCATATAAAAGATATGAGAGCTTCATGTTTTGAGCCAGTCAATCAAATTTCGGGTGTTAAATGGGATGGTGGTGTAATATACTATCAATCTCCAAAGGATGCATCCACAAACTACTTCTTTGATTTGTTGCCTCGTGGCACGTATGTTTTTGAGTATCAGGTGGTGGTCAATAGAAGTGGAGAGTATTCAAATGGCATTACTACTATACAATCTATGTATGCTCCTGAGTTTACTTCTCATACTGGTGGCATAAGAATAAATGTTAAACGGTGAACATGAAATAAACTATTTTGTTACTTTTGTATCTTAGTTATAGCAAACAGGTTCTATAAATAAAAATAAATATAATAATGAAAAAGATTAGTTTAGTGTTGATGTTTAGTGTGTTGATAACAGGTTTGGCTTTTGCACAATCATCACCCAACGCTGAGTTTAATAAAAAAACTCACAATTTTGGCACGATAAAAGAGGAGATAGGTGCTGTAACCACACAATTTGAATTTACTAATACAGGTGACAAGCCTCTTATTATTCAGCGTGTGTCTGCTTCATGTGGATGTACGACTCCATCATATACGAGAGAGCCTATTTTGCCTGGCAAATCGGGCAAGATTGATGTGAAATATTCAACAGTGGCTCGTCCTGGTAATTTCCGCAAGAATGTTACTGTTTACACAAATGTACCAGATTCTGTATATGTATTAACTATCTCGGGTCGTGTTACACCAAAGGAAAGAAAGTAATAATTAAAAACTAGTCTTAGGTTTTTAAATGTAAACCGAATAGAGTATCTTTGTGTAAAGACTTTATTCGGTTTTTCTTTTAATTTAAATATTATGACACATCCTGAAAATGATCCAAAATATCAAGGTTTAAATGTAAATAAAGGAGTTGAACAACCACCTAGCATTAATCCTTATCTCCATTTGCAACGACAAGCAAGGCGTAGAAGATACACAGTAGATGAATATGCAGAGGGTATATTGGCTGGAAATATCACGATGCTCAGTCAGGCAGTAACACTCATAGAAAGTTCTAAGCAGGAGCACCAAGAGATGGCTCAAGCAATTATAAACAAATGTCTTCCATACTCGGGTAATTCTGTAAGGGTGGGTATTACGGGGGTGCCTGGCGCAGGAAAGAGTACTTCGATTGATGCCTTTGGTATGCATTTGATAAATAAAGGGCACAAACTTGCAGTGTTGGCTATCGATCCATCAAGCGAGAGAACAAAGGGTAGCATATTGGGTGACAAAACTCGTATGGAAAAGCTATCTGTTCAGAAGGATGCATTTATTCGCCCTTCGCCATCAGCTGGCTCTCTGGGTGGTGTGGCACGTAAAACACGTGAAACAATTATACTTTGTGAAGCGGCAGGCTTTGATTATATTTTTGTGGAGACAGTTGGGGTGGGGCAGTCCGAAATCGCTGTACACTCTATGGTTGACTTCTTTTTGCTTATTCAATTATCTGGGACTGGTGATGAATTGCAGGGAATAAAGCGGGGCATTATGGAGATGGCAGATGGAATTGTGATAAACAAGGCAGATGGGGATAACATTAGGAAGGCAAACATGGCTAAGCGCCAATTGCAAAATGCTCTTCACATGTTTCCTATGGCCGAGTCGGGCTGGATTCCCGAAGTGCTTACCTATTCTGGATTTTACTCATTGGGAATTGATGAGGTTTGGGATATGGTATTCAGATATATTGATTTTGTTAAGGATAACAACTATTTTGATGCTCGTCGCAATAGCCAAGCCAAATATTGGATGTATGAAACCATAAACGAAAGATTGAAAAATGATTTCTATCAAAACGCAGAGATTGAAAAATTGATGCCATCGCTTGAGGCTGATGTTCTGTCATCAAAGAAGAGCTCGTTTATTGCTGCAACTGATGCTTTGGATGCTTATTACAAAAAGTAAGATTGTAGAATAAAAAACATTGCTGTCCGATAAAACTTTTTTGATAAAATGAAAAAAGGGCTGTTTCC
>CAYFSV010000103.1:0-3489 GCA_964345815.1 uncultured Proteiniphilum sp.
ATGTTTCGGTTGGCAGAGCGATTAAATATGTTGTTTTTCGATTTTCGGCTTTCAAAAATGTCGCCAAGTCCGAAATAATATCTCCCTTCGAGCTGAAAATTGCCAATTCCACTTCTCATTTCCATGCCCAGCCCACCAGTTATTCCATAGTCGAACCGTTTGAGGTCGGCATTATATTGAGCCACGGCGGGATCGTTGGGCGACACTTCCGTCATATTATTTAAATGAGTTTTGAATGAGTTGCTCATAGACGTAGCATCACCAAACAAAAAACCAATTTGTGGACCAGCATTGAAAACAAATCGAGTTTTGTTTCCAAAGTATATATGCGTCATAAAGGGAAGCTCCAAATAGTGGAGAGTTCTTGTGTATTCAAAATCAGATTCGGGTTCAAACTCCTCAGCCCACCCCTTTTGCGAATAGTTGAGTTCGAGCTGAAGCCCTAAATGGTTTTCGGAAATAAACTTAGCCGACACACCACCATGCAATCCCAAGTGAGTTATTTGTGGCTTGCTCGGCTGAAAGTCAATGGAAGAGGATAGCCCCCCACCACTGAACCCAATGTGCAGCTCTTTGTCAAAGATATCTTTTTGTGCAAACAGGCTCCCCAACGAGAGAGCCATAAACAGAATGGCTGATAGTATCTTTTTCATCACTTGCTTTTGTTTATTTTTTGAACCTTGCCATCACCATCAAAGTGAACAAGGAATAGCCCCGTGTTTATAAAACCTCCCCAGTTGCTCACTCGCTCAAAGTTGAAAGCAAATTGCAATGCACTAGTAGATTGAATTTGATCAATATTTTTTTCAAAGTTCACCCCATGTTTGTGTATCGCATTCAGGAAGTAGAGCCCAGTGTCATACCCAAACATTCCATACTTGGGATATGTACTTATCAAATCTCGCCCATACCACTTCTTGAAATCTTGCAAAAACTGCTTGGTTGGAACATTGCTTTCATCCACATAAAACGATGAATAGAAATAGGTGCCAAAGAAATGCATCAGCTTTTTCTGGTCCGACGCAAATGTTTGCCACTCGGGGTAACCATACAATCGTGTCACCATCTCTTCATCCTCATTATATATTTCAGAAAGGGTGTGCATTATATCTTTTAGCGAACCCGATTCGCCAGTTGTGGGCACAATCACGTTCTCCATATCCTTACTCAAAAGAGGCTTAAGATTATTCTTCAATTCAGAAGAGAGATTAACGACATTATATCTGATATTTTTCCTCTTCATGTCGGAGCGCAGTATTGTTATAAAGTCCGATTTATCATTCTTATCTGCCACATTCACCAACACCACATTTTTATCCACAAACTGATTGGTGAATTCATTAGACGCCTTGGCGTAGAGATACATATGAGGCGTGTTCACCTGAAATATTTTATCATTATTGAGCACCTCATTGTTGCGCGACGAGAATGGAATCACATATTTAATATTGTTTTTGAGTGAGAACTTAGACAAAGTCTCAATTTGTTCGTCGGTCATGCCACCAACAATCAGGTTGAGAGCCTGCATCTCCATTGTTCCGAGCAAGCTTTCAAGTTTTGCCTTGGTTCCGATTTCAAAAACATAAAGTTCGATATTCGCACCCGCCTTCTTCATCTTCTCAATCGCCATTGCAAAGCCTTCGTAATATTCCTGCAATCTCAGGTGCTGATTGTCCGTAGTGTCTAAAAATGGAAGCAAAAGTCCCACCTTAATAGTGTTAGCTCTGATCTCGGCTGGGATTTGGCTAAGCAATCTATCAGCATCAATCTCGCTCATCAATTGATTTTCGTCAATTTCGCCACGCAGTGGAATCAATATCTCCATGCCCGGCTTCAAATTGGTGGTCAATTGTGGATTTGCCTTCTCCAAGTCTGCCACTTTCAGCCCATATTGTTGTGATATGTTGAACAATGTTTCGCCCCTCTTCACCTTGTGTACCTCATTATTGAGCTTCACATCATTTTTTTGTTGCTCTCTTATTTTTGCAACATGAGCAGGTATTCTCACTATTTTGCCAATCTGAAAAGTTTCGGCAGACAAGCCTGGGTTTGCCTCCATCAAATCTTCTGGTTTTAGAGAGTACACACTCGAAACCGACCATAGTGTCTCCTTAGGAAGAATTGTGTGAAACAGATAGCTCTCTTCGCTAACCGATGCGCTCACCTTTTGTTGTGGAATGTTTATCACTTGCCCCTCGCTAATGTCATCTGTTAGCCCCGCATTGTGACGCTTAATTTCGGCAACCGTGGTTCCATACATCTGAGCAATGCTAAACAGAGTTGTGCCCCTTGTCACTGTGTGCTTAAAGGTGCCCAACTGAACCCTATTTTGCAAAACATCGTTGCTTTTAGGCTTCATATTCACCTCAATAGCCTCTCTAACTTCGTTTAGCGCAGGCACAAGCAGTTCCTGCCCATTCTTCAAGCCATTTTCGGTTCCTGGATTAATTCTTTTCAAATCATCCACCGATACGCCAAAGGTTCTGGAAACAGCATATAGCCCCTCTCCAGTTTTCACCTTATATATATAATAGGTTTGACCGTTTTTTACAATCGTATTATAATTGGTGCTTTGAGCAGCGCTTATGCTCGAAAAAAACAACGCTAAAACAAAGAGAAAAGCAACTCTCCTCATCAAGTGAGACTTATTCATTTAATTGATAATTAGTTTTGATATAAAAGTGAAGTGGCAAAAATACTAAATTATATTATAACAAGCCAATCGTTTATGGCTCAATATCAGTAGCAGGCTTCACTTTTCCCTTATCGCGATGTTCGATATAAACCTCATAAAACTTATCTCTCTTTTTGTGAGTTTCATACTTCTCAATTATTTCACGCGATTTGTTATAAAGCTTTTCTGCATCTTTCAGCTTCAGTTTATTTGTCTTTTCAATCGACTTATTTGTAAGCTTTGCAGCCTTTTTTGCGTCCGACGATACCCTGCCGCACGACACTGCCCCTATCAACAACAAGGATAGAAGCAGGTATTTTATATTTTTAAAAAGGAGGTTCTTCATTTCTCGAATTTGTTAGAAAGTCATTAGCTGTTTGCTCCACAGGCGCTTGCTCCACCTTTGCATTCATGCGCGAGGGCATCTCCACATAGTTTCCTGCGCTCGAGCTCACTCTATTGGCATCTAGGTTTTCAAATCTTGCATATTCATTGTCAAATCTCATATTGGCAATTCCCGTGGGACCGTTACGATGCTTCGCAATAATAATCTCTGCCACGCCAATTAGCGAATTACCCATATCATCCTCAGTGATACGATAATACTCGGGCCTGTGAATGAAACACACAATGTCAGCATCTTGCTCAATCGCACCCGACTCACGAAGGTCGGCAAGCTGCGGACGTTTGCCCTCGCTTCCTTGTCTATTTTCCACACCACGGTTAAGCTGCGATAATGCAATAATCGGTATATCCAACTCCTTAGCCAATCCCTTTAGCGATCGCGAAATCATACTCACCTCCTGCTCCCTGCT
>CAYFSV010000103.1:3589-8202 GCA_964345815.1 uncultured Proteiniphilum sp.
GGACGTGCTGCAATAATCACCAAGTCCGATTTTTGCCAACCATGTGTCAGCTTATCCAGCTCTGTAAAGCCAGTGGGCAAGCCACTCATCCCATCTTTATTAGCATGTGCAAGTTGAATATTTTCGAGCGCCTCCTTAATCACAGGATTTATCTGAATAACATCCTTCTTTACGTTTCGTTGCGAAATATCAAATAGTCGCCCCTCGGTTTCTTGCATTAGGTCGTCAACATCCACTGTTTCATCAAATGCCTTTTGGGTCACATCCGACGAGAAGCGAATCAACTCACGAGCCAAATATTTTTGTGCAATAATTCGCGAGTGATACTCTATATGCGCTGCTGATGCCACCTTGCCCGACAGCTCAGCAACATACACAGCACCACCAGCAGACTCAAGGTCGCCTCTGCGTTTCAATTCCTCAACCACCGTAAGCACATCCACAGGCTTTTGCTGAACAGCCAATCCCTGAATAGCATCAAAAATCAGATTGTGCATGGGGTTATAGAAGCTCTCCGACTTCAATATCTCGCCCACTATCGAGTAGGCATCTTTTTCAAGCATCAGTGCACCCAGCACCGCCTCTTCAAGCTCTTGCACTTGGGGCGGCAGTTTGCCATATTCGGGCACAATCATTGGCTTTTCAACTATCTTTGTATTACTTTTTCTTTGACGGGGTTTCTTTTCCATTTATGTTTCTCTCCTCTTTTTCTCAGTTCTTTAATTAAAGTTCAAAGTTACTCTTTACCATTTTATTTTCCATATTAAAAGGGTTAAAGAATTTAATTCTATTGGCAAGATTCAAACAAACTTCCGACAGAGCAAGCAAATTTCATCAACATTGTTTAACAATTGACCACATCATCACCACATCATCACTGCATCGCTAATCCTCTATAGACCCTCTATACATCCTCTTTATATCCTCTATATATTCTCCGAGTATTAGAGATAAAAAAACTAGATTTCGAGCAAACGTTTATTAAGTTAATACGCGCGAACTTCACATTTATTATCTATAAATCAAACTTCGCACTTGTAAGAATAGAAAAGGGATGCACCTTGCGGAACATCCCTTTCAATATCGTAGTTTTGCGTATCGATTAATCGATAGTAATCAGTTTATATTTTGGTACCAAAGCCTTCATTAGCGACCAACCAATTAGGTAGGCAACTGCACAGAAAATGAATACAATGAAATAGCCTGCAGGCTTGCCTTCAAATCCCATAAACGATAGATTGGTATCACCCGCAAACACAAACAAGTTACCAGCACTCTTTTGCAATAGCATCGAGCCAATACCTCCCGCCATACCACCAATACCAGTTACGGTGGCAATTGCTCCCGATGGAAACATATCGCCAATGGTTGAAAATAGGTTGGCACTCCACGCTTGATGAGCAGCACATCCAATCGAAATCAACAGCACCGGAATCCATGCCGCCATACGCCCTAGCTGTGGCTCAAACAGCATACCCAAAGGTTGTGCCAAAAGTACCACTAGTGGGAAGAAAGCAAATATCAACATCGCTTTCATGCGTGCTGCATATGGGTTTTGTCCACTTCGGTTGATAATGACAGTTGGCAATTTACCACCATAAATAGATAGCACCGTCACAATAGCATACAGCGTAAAGATTAGCGCCATGCCCAAGCCTTCAGATGTTTTGATACCAAATTGAGTGCTCAAATATGATGGCGTCCAAAACAGGAAGAACCACCAAACACCATCGGTCATAAACTTACCAATAGCAAAAGCCCATGTTTGTTTATACGACAAGCACTGCTTAAGCGACATCTTTTGCTCATTCTTTTTATTATCCTCTTCCGACAACTCCTGTCTATCTTGAGTGATATAGTCAAGCTCAAATTTGTTTACTCGCTTGCTCTCCTCGGGCTTGTCATAAAGAAACACCCAGAAGCCCATCCATATAAAACCTAATGCACCGATGATAATAAACGCAGCCTCCCAGCCAAACATTTTTGCCAACGGAGGGATAGTTAATGGAGCAAACAAAGCACCTATCGATGCACCTGCATTAAAGATTGAAGTGGCATAGGCACGATCCTTTTTGGGGAAATACTCTGCCGTAGCCTTGATAGCAGCCGGAAAGTTGCCCGCCTCACCAAGCGCCAGCACACCACGTGCCACCAAGAAAGCCCACATACTAACCGTAGATATCAAAATTGCCACATCGCCCGTTGCAGCAGCAAGTTGGGCAGCGTTGTCAAGTCCCACAACTGCCTCCGTCACCACACCACTTAGGGCGTGCAAACAAGCACCCACACTCCACACACCAATTGCCCAAAGGAAACCTTTTTTGGTTCCCATCCACTCCACAAATCTGCCTGCAAATAGCATAGAGATGGCATAGAAGATTGAGAAAAACGATGTTATTGTACCGTAGTGCGACTCGTCCCAATGAAATTCTGGTTTAATAAATTCGTCCCACGTGAGCGACAACACCTGCCTGTCAAGATAATTAATTGTTGTTGCCACAAACAATAGAGCAACGATAGTCCAGCGGAACTTAGTTGGTTTTTCCGCATGTTTGTTTAGTAAGTTCATTATACTTTGATTTATTGATTTATTGATTTGTTTTAGTTCTATATCTCTTATTTATATCGCTTAGCAATGGATATGCACATGGCACAAAGTTCGCTAATTTTGCCCCACTCCTTATTTGCAATCACCTCTTTCGGAAACAGATTCGAGCCAATGCCCACAGCATCCACACCCGCCTCAAACCATTTTGAAAGGTTCTCCTCGGTTGGTGCCACTCCGCCCGTCACCATAATTCGCGACCAAGGCATTGGTCCCTTGATGTTTTTCACAAATGAAGGTCCGCCCACATCGCCACCCGGAAATATTTTCACAATTTCGGCACCCAGCTCCTGTGCCAATCCAATCTCGGTGGTGGTGGCACATCCAGGCGAGTAGGCAACCTGACGGCGGTTGCACACCTTAAACACATCAGGGTTTAGCAACGGACCCACCACAAAGTTGGCTCCCAATTGCAAATATAGCGATGCAGTGGGCGCATCCACCACCGATCCAATTCCCAAAATCATCTCGGGACAAGCCTCTTTGCTCCATTTTGCCAGTTCGCCAAACACCTCGTGCGCAAAGTCGCCACGATTGGTAAACTCAAACACCCTAATGCCCCCTTTGTAGCAAGCCTCAATCACATTTTTAGCCACCTCCACATCGGGATTATAAAATACTGGCACAATACCCGTATCTATAATTGCATTATAAACCTCTATTCTCTTAAAACTAGCCATTATAGTTCTATATATTTAATTCGTAATTATCTAACCACTCTGCCCGAGCCATCGCCCTTCATCAAGTTTTCAACCTCGGCAACAGTCACCAGGTTAAAATCGCCATACACAGTGTGCTTCAAGCACGATGCCGCAACAGCAAAGTCCAATGCCTTTTGGTCATCATTCTCGTAGGTCATCAAGCCATATATCAAGCCCGCCATAAACGAATCGCCACCACCCACTCTATCCACAATGTGAGTAATATCATAGCGACGCGACTCATACAGCTTGTCCGAATACAAACATCCGCCCCACGTATTGTGATTAGCATTAATAGACCCACGCAAAGTAACAATCACCTTTTTGGCACGTGGAAAACGCTCCATCATCTGCTTACACACCGACTCAAATTCGCGTGCATCCACATCGCCACCAGTGTGCGCCACCTCAAATCCTTCGGGCTTTATGCCAAACACCTTCTCTGCGTCCTCTTCATTTCCAAGTATGATATCGCACCCAGCCACCAATTCGGGCATCACATCTGAGGCAGACTTGCCATACTTCCACAAGTTTTTACGATAGTTCAAATCGCACGACACAGTCACCCCCATCTCATTTGCCGCCTTTATAGCCTCTAGGCACACATCGGCAGCATTTTGCGAAATTGCAGGAGTGATACCCGTCCAATGAAACCACGAAGCACCCTTCAGCACCTCTTTCCAATCAATCGTTCCAGGCTCAATATCAGCAATTGACGAACCAGCACGATCGTAAACCACCTTAGATGGTCGAGCCACGGCACCCGTTTCCAAGAAATAGATGCCCACTCTATCGCCACCTCTAATAATGTTTTTGGTACCCACGTCATGTTTTCTGAGCTCTGAAACACACCAGTCGGCAATCTCATTTTGCGGCAATCGAGTCACAAACTCAGCCTCGATGCCATAGTTGGCAAGCGACACCGCCACATTTGCCTCTCCCCCACCAAAAGTGGCTGTTAGGCTATTTGATTGTATAAATCTCAAATAATCGGGGGTTGCTAATCGCAGCATAATCTCCCCAAAAGTCACTACTTTTTGCATAGTCTATATTCTTACTTCTATTCTTATATAAATATGTGCAATCAACCCATTGTGTGTTTACGTACACATACCATTAAATCATATTGGTTTTAAAAACCCAAAAGTAGTAATTATATTTCATACTTATGGGCTATAGATGACATTCTTTTTATATTTAGAAATAAAGCCCTATTTTTTCATTCATATTATTTAACATACAGCTTTCTGCGAAATGCTAACAAATTCAAATAAAAGCACTATATTTGTAGTTAAATAGTGTTTCAT
>CAYFSV010000104.1:0-8187 GCA_964345815.1 uncultured Proteiniphilum sp.
GAAAGCAAAATATACTGTTAAAGGTACTGGGCTAAACCCAAAAGTTGTTATTAGAAACTAGATAGGTTAAATAGCTATACTATAAAAATGGAGCAGAGGATTTTCTTTGCTCCATTTTTATAGTATAGCTATTTTGTTAGGCATGCCTTGCAATAGCAAGAGTGCAAAATATTTATTTAAAGAAGGGAAAAGTGAGAATGCACTTGAATAGGGTTAAACCCATAATATAGCTAATAGGCTTGTTATACCTATAAATATCCATAAAAGCACACCCGAAATTAATGGTTTTACACCTACACTCTTTAGTGCCTTTACTGATAGCCCCGAACCTATTAGAAATAATGTGATTGTCATTCCCTTTTTAGCCCAATAGATAAAAGAACTGGTTATTTTATCTGGAAGATTGAAATAGGTGTTTATTGCCATAGCCAATACAAAAAAGAGAATGAACCATGGAATGGATATCTTTTTGTCTTTCTTCTTAAACACTAATGCCGTTGCTAATGCAAGAGGAATGATCCAAAGAGCACGAGTGAGCTTTACCATTGTGGCTATTTGCAAAGCTTCCGTTCCATAAGCAGCACCAGCACCAACCACCGAACTTGTATCGTGAATGGCAATAGCTGCCCACATTCCAAACTGCTCTTGCGAAAGATTTAAAAACTTGCCAAGTGGAGGAAATATAAATAATGCTATTGCATTGAGAAGAAAAATAGTTCCAAGCGAAACGGAAATTTCATCATCCCTTGCTTCAATCACTGGTGCTACAGCCGCTATGGCACTTCCTCCACAAATAGCTGTACCCGAGGCAATGAGATATGAAATATTTCGTCGCATTCCCAGAGCTTTGCCTACCATCAATCCAAGAAATAAAACCAAGATAACGGAAACAACTGTTAATAACATTCCTTCCTTCCCACTTTTCAACGACTCAAAAAGGTTCATTCCGAAGCCCAAGCCCACTACTGAAAACTGTAATAAATACTTGGAAACTTTGCTTGACATCTTAGCAAAAGGATTGCCTAATGTAAACCCCAAGATTAATCCTAAAAAGAGGGCTATGGCAGGTGTAACAAATGGTAGCAAGCACACTGCTAAGAGAATAATAAATACAGTTTTTCGAATCATAACAAAAAGATGGCTGATAAATATTGATATAAATTTAATTGTATCAACATTTATCAGCCTTAAAATTAAATTTTGTCCTAATTAACTTTATAAGCTAATCATCAGACATTTTCGATATTACTTATAAAGATCTTATCTTGTGTGAGTTGATGGATCATACTCAACCATTCCTTCAGAAGAATAACCACCCATCGAGCTTGAAAGGTTTCGTCTTTTAAAATAATAATAATCATTCTCACCCTTAGGCTCTCTCAAGATTCGATCAAGCTCAAACCCACTTCTACTCATCATGTTTATTGCGGCTATCATACCATTAAATGTTATAACTTTGCGGCGATCGTCTTGTATTTGAGGGATTCGTCCTCCTTGGCCATAATCAATTCTAACGGTAATTTTACTTGACAATAATGGACCGCTGTCCGACCAAATCATTACGTAATCGGCATCTATATCACTAATTGCAACATTATTTACATACTGTGCTTTTGCCGAAGTAATTGCAATAAACACCAAAAAAGCTGTAAAAAACAATTTCCTTTTCATATGGTTTTGTATTAAAAATAATTTAATTGAAGTTCAATTCTAATCAAGCTTGAGGACAGCCAAGAATGCAGTTTGTGGAACTTCCACATTACCTACTTGCTTCATTCTCTTCTTTCCCTCTTTTTGCTTTTCTAGAAGCTTACGTTTACGCGATATGTCACCACCATAACATTTTGCTGTAACATCTTTTCGAACTGCCTTAATAGTCTCACGTGCAACAATTTTTGCTCCAATTGCTGCCTGAACAGCAATATCAAACTGCTGACGCGGGATTAGCTCCTTAAGCTTCTCACACATTCTTCTGCCAAAGGCTTGAGCATTGTCGGCATGAGTAAGAGTGGAAAGTGCATCAACTGGCTCGCCATTTAATAGTATATCAAGCTTAACTAATTTGGAAGGTCTGAAATCATGAATATGATAATCAAAAGAGGCATACCCTCTTGAAATACTTTTTAGCTTGTCGTAAAAGTCAATAACAATTTCACCTAAAGGCATGTCAAATATTAGCTCAATTCGATTGCCTGAGATATACTCTTGTCTTATTAAGATG
Source organism: uncultured Proteiniphilum sp. (assembly GCA_964345815.1). GTDB lineage: Bacteria > Bacteroidota > Bacteroidia > Bacteroidales > Dysgonomonadaceae > Petrimonas. The sequence continues at coordinate 2,222 of CAYFSV010000104.1, forward strand.
CCACGCTTGCCAAGGCAAAGGGTCATTATTGGTCCAATATAATCGGTGCTTGTGATGATTGATGAACGAATAAAAGGCTCTTCTATATGGTCAATCAAGGCTATATCGGGAAGCCCAGCCGGGTTGTGAACCTCCTTCATATTTCCCTTCTTATCATAAACCTTATATGAAACGTTAGGTACAGTGGTTATAACATCCATATTGAACTCTCTATCGAGTCTTTCCTGGATAATCTCCATGTGTAATAATCCCAAGAATCCACAACGGAACCCAAAGCCAAGTGCTACTGAAGACTCGGGCTGAAACGTAAGTGATGCATCGTTCAATTGCAATTTTTCGAGTGATGCTCTAAGATTTTCAAAGTCTTCGGCATCGATTGGGTAAACTCCCGCAAACACCATCGGCTTAACCTCTTCAAAACCCTCAATTGCTTTTTCGCACGGATTCTTCGTATGAGTAATAGTATCACCCACCTTAACCTCTTTTGAAGTTTTAATACCTGATATGATGTAACCTACATCGCCACACTCAACCCTATCACGAGGATTCATCCCTAGTTTAAGAATACCAACCTCATCAGCTTGATACTCCTTTTCAGTATTTACAAACTTAACTAGATCTCCTTTTCCAATGCTTCCATTAACCACTTTAAAATAGGCTATGATTCCTCTAAAAGAGTTGAAGACAGAGTCAAAGATTAATGCTTGAAGTGGAGCTTTGGGATCACCCTGTGGTGGTGAAACTCGGTCAATAATAGCTGCTAAAATTTCTTCAATGCCCACACCTGTCTTTCCACTTGCTCTAATTACGTCCGAACGGGGACACCCCAAAAGATCTACTACTTGGTCTTCAACCTCGTCAGGCATAGCGCTTTCTAAATCTATTTTGTTTAATATTGGTATTATCTCAAGGTCATTTTCGATAGCCATATAAACATTGGATATTGTTTGAGCTTGTATTCCTTGGGCTGCATCCACAATAAGTAGTGCACCCTCACATGCTGCAATAGAGCGCGACACCTCATATGAAAAGTCGACGTGTCCAGGAGTGTCAATTAAGTTTAATGTAAACTTCTCGCCACCATACTCATAATCCATTTGCACGGCAGTGCTTTTAATAGTAATCCCTCGTTCACGCTCCAAATCCATACTATCTAAAACCTGAGATTGGGAAGACTTATTATCGATTGTTTTTGTAAACTCAAGTAATCGATCTGCCAAGGTGCTTTTGCCGTGGTCAATATGTGCTATAATACAAAAGTTACGTATATTCTTCATTTAAATATTAAAAATCAATTTTTATTTCAAAATACATTACTAACAGTAATGCACTTTTCTAAAACTTATATTATCAGGGGTATCAGTGTATTAGTTCTGTGACCACCTAATTTGCTAGCCAAACTTTGACTATCCTTATTAAAGAAATCCTTGTCGCTAATAAAAGCGACAAAGATTTTTCATTATGTCTCTAAATTCACCTAATAAATAGGCAAAATTACTATCTAGAAATCCGCGTGATTTGGTGTACGTGGGAAAGGAATAACGTCGCGTATGTTAGTCATTCCTGTAACAAACAACATTAATCTTTCGAAGCCCAAACCAAATCCAGCATGTGGAGCAGTTCCAAATTTACGGATATCAATATACCACCAAATTGGGTCAACATCCATATCCATTTCTTTAACACGTTCTAGAAGCTTCTCGTAATTTGATTCGCGCTCTGATCCTCCAATTATTTCGCCAATTTTTGGGAATAGAACGTCCATTGCTCTAACAGTCTTTCCATCTTCGTTTTGCTTCATGTAGAACGATTTGATATCTTTTGGATAATCTGTTAGAATAACGGGACATTTGAAATGCTTTTCAACCAAGTATCTCTCATGCTCCGACTGCAGGTCGGCACCCCAGAAAACAGGGTATTCAAACTTTTGCCCCGATTCTTCCAAAATCTTAACCCCCTCTGTATAGGTCAGTCGAATAAAATCATTTTCAACTACAAATTTAAGTCTATCAATCAGCTCCTCATCATACATTTTTGCTAGAAACTCAATATCTTCCATGCAATTATCAAGGGCATATTTAACCAAATATCTCAAAAAGTCTTCTGCAAGATCCATATTATCATCGTTGTCTGCAAAAGCAACCTCAGGCTCTATCATCCAAAATTCAGCTAAGTGTCTTGGAGTGTTAGAGTTTTCAGCTCTAAAAGTTGGACCAAAAGTATATATCGACCCAAGTGCCATTGCTCCCAGCTCACCCTCTAGTTGTCCAGAAACAGTAAGATTTGTTTGACGACCAAAGAAATCTTGACCATAATCGACCTTGCCATCCTCTGTTTTAGGAGGGTTTGCATGATCAAGAGTAGTTACCTCAAACATAGCCCCTGCTCCCTCAGCATCAGAAGCCGTAATTATTGGTGTGTGAAAATAGAAAAAACCACGATCATTAAAATATTTGTGGATAGCATACGACATATGATGACGCATACGAAAAACAGCTCCAAAGGTATTAGTACGTGGGCGCAAATATGCTATTTCACGTAGAAACTCCAATGAGTGACCTTTCTTTTGTAATGGATATGTTGTAGGATCTGCTGATCCAAAAATCTCTATCTCGCTAGCTTGAATCTCTACTGATTGCCCTTTTCCCTGAGACTCAACAAGTTTTCCATTAACGTTAATACAAGCTCCTGTTGTGATAGGCTTTAGATATTCCTCTCCAAATTTCGCAACATCTATTACAACTTGTATATTGTTTATTGTTGAACCATCATTTAATGCTACAAATCCCACATTTTTATTGCCACGACGGGTTCTCACCCAACCTTTAATGTTTACTTCCTCTCCAAAGGTTGAAAGCTTTAAAGCTTCCGATATTTTTGTTCTCTTAATTTGTTTCATAATATCCTACTAATAGACTTTATTTAGTTTAAAATCTATATATGTTATCTACTATACAATTTATTTTTAGATAGATAATTTTTATTTGTTTACTAATCTGTTATTAACTTAGTCAAAAGCACCCATTCTTAACATGTTCACTTCTTTCTCGCTCAAGTAACGCCATTTTCCTCTTGCTAGGCTCTTTTTGGTTAGTCCAGCAAAATAAACTCTATCAAGCTTTAGCACACGATATCCGAGGCTTTCAAATATTCTTCTAACGATACGATTACGACCAGAATGAATTTCTATTCCTACTTGCGACAAATCCTCTTCAGTTACATAACTAATGGCATCTGCATGAATTTCACCATCTTCTAGCTCTATTCCATCTGCAACCGCCTGCATATGCTCCATCGCAACAGGCTTGTCAAGCCATACTTGATATATTTTTCTCTTTTCGTATTTTGGATGAGTAAGTTTTGACGCTAAGTCACCATCATTTGTAAGTAGCAACACTCCAGTTGTGCCTCTATCAAGGCGCCCTACAGGGTATATACGCTCTGAACAAGCTGCTTTCACCAAGTCCATAACAGTTTTTCTGTTCTCAGGATCATCGGTCGTAGTTACAAAGCCTTTTGGCTTATTGAGCAGTACATAAACTTTACTCTCAAGGGTTACCACTTGATTGTTGAACATCACTTCGTCTGCTCTTGTTATTTTAGTTCCCAGTTCAGTTATCACCTCACCATTAACTTTAACCATGCCAGCTTCTATAAACTCATCCGCCTCACGACGTGAACAAACCCCAGCATTTGCTAAATATTTATTCAAGCGAATTGGTGCAGTTGGATCTGCGTTTTCTTTATATTTTATCTGTTTAAAAACTTTTTTCTTTTTCAAAACCTTCTTTGGACCTTGACCTGCAGGATATGAACCACGTCTTCTATCATTTGGGTTATAAGATCGTTCTCCACCTCTTGAAGCGCCATGACCTGAAGAGCTGCCTACGCTTCTATCACCAACACGTGGACGACGTTTTCTTGCTCCTCCACCACTTTGGTTATCATCGTCATATCGTCTGTTATAGTTTCCCTCACCCGATTGGCGATAATTGCCACTTCCTGATGATCTATACCTATCCTCACCTTGATATGTCCTTCTATCAGAACTGTAATTTCTGTTGTTTGAATAAGAGTGTCTCTCATTATTCGCATTATCGTTACTACGATTAGGACGCGAATTGTTGTTGTTAGTTGTCATTTTTCTTATAATATTTTAATTATCAATAGCCTCACGGCCTTCTTTTTAAAAGTTGTTTTATTATACTGTGATTATTTATTTTGGAGTTATATACCTGTATAATTTTGTGGAGTTATTTTTTTCAGTTCTTCCTTTATATTACTTTCTAATTCAAGCGTATCAATAAATTCAGAAATACTCTTTGCTGTTATGTGTTCATTAGTCCTAGTTAGCGCCTTCAAAGCCTCATACGGCTTCGGATATCCTTCTCTACGAAGAATTGTTTGAATGCCCTCTGCAACAACTGCCCAGTTTTGCTCTAGATCGTTATTGATAGCCTCTTCATTTAATAACAACTTATTCAATCCTTTTGTTGTGCTTTTTAGTGCAATTAAACTATGTGCTACTGGCATTCCTATATTTCTAGTAACAGTTGAATCAGTAAGATCGCGTTGCAGTCTTGAAATAGGCAATTTGGCCGATAAGTGTTCAAACAAGGCATTGGCTATCCCTAGATTTCCTTCTGCATTCTCAAAATCTATAGGATTTACCTTATGAGGCATTGCAGATGAACCAACCTCTCCCTCTTTAATTTTTTGCTTGAAATATTCCATTGAGATGTACTGCCACAAATCTCTCGTGAAATCTATCAAGATTGTATTTATTCTCTTCATAGCATCAAAAGATGCTGCTAATGAGTCATAATTAGATATCTGAGTAGTGCACTCTTCTCTTATTAAACCTAAATTATTCGACAAGAATTTGTTGCCAAACTCATTCCAGTTAACACTAGGATAAGCAACATGATGAGCATTGAAATTTCCTGTGGCACCTCCAAACTTACCTTTATGAGGAATTTCCTTTAGCACTTCCATTTGATTTTGCAATCTATACTCGAACACTTTGAGCTCCTTGCCTAAGCGGGTTGGAGATGCCGGCTGTCCATGAGTTCTAGCAAGCATGGAAACATCTTTCCATTTTTCCGAAAATTCAGAAATCATTTCAATCAAACTTTCAAGCTGAGGAATATATACTTTCTCTAATGCATCCTTATATAGCAGAGGAGTGGCAGTATTATTTATATCTTGAGACGTGAGTCCAAAGTGTATAAATTCTATATGGTCATCCAAGTTTAGAGTTTCAAATTTTTCTTTTAAAAAATATTCTACAGCCTTAACATCATGATTAGTTATCTTTTCGATATCCTTGATACGTTGTGCATCATCTTGCGTAAAGTTATCTACAACCTTTCGCAAAGTTGGAAAAGCAGAAGCATCTATTTTATCTAGTGGAGAAATACCCAGTTCGCATAGCGAAATAAAATACTCAACTTCCACAAGAGTTCTATATTTTATAAGCGCATACTCTGAGAAATAATTGCCAAGTTCATTTACGTTGTTTCTATAACGTCCGTCTATTGGAGAGATAGCTGTAAGTTTGTCAAGTGTCATTTGTTATGAAATCAGTTATTGTTGTTTTAAAGAAGCTACAAAAAATCACTTTTTTATATTTATCGCTTCTCTAATTATTTTTTAGGTGATCAGCTAATTTTGATTAGTAATTTTCTGATTATCTTTTTATTTAGAACTACAAAAATAGGGATAATTTAGGTCGTGTGAAAATATTTTGAAAATTATTTGCGAAATGTTTTGCTAGCAATCAAAAAGTATCTATCTTTGCATCGCAATTAAGGAAAACAAGTTACTTAATTCAAACGAACATTAATATTTTGGTCTTGTACTATTACTTGCATAATACTTATTTATGCTAAACATAGAATACTAAAATACATTTGGGGCGTTTAGCTCAGCTGGTTCAGAGCATCTGCCTTACAAGCAGAGGGTCG
>CAYFSV010000105.1:0-7743 GCA_964345815.1 uncultured Proteiniphilum sp.
CTTTTCGAGAATATATCACAGAATATCAGTTTAAAGCTAAGAATGATCAGATAAATAAAATTTCAAGTACTTTAGGTCTCGAAGAGTATAAACTTCGTGAGTTGATGGAACATTATGTGTCTGAACCTGATATTAATGCGTATGGTCGATTTGATGAATTAAAGAAGACCGTTGACAAGGAAAAAGCAAGAGCATATTTTGAAGAACTTGAGGGAACAACTGTTCCGGCTTTCAGGATAAATATCAAAGTTGACGATTTGCTGCGAAGGTTTATTCTTGAAAATGGGCTTGATATTGAATAATACTGATGCGTTTGCAAGCTCATTGGATAGTTGCACAAACTAAGTAGGATAAAATTTTCAGATAAAATGAAGGAGGGTTATCTCCATTCGCCAAATACCATGAAAGCAATAATTATTTAATACCTCGAGAATATATTTCCCAAACAAATATGGCAATTATTTAGATGTGAGTTTTTGCAAAATAATTCTTGCAGGAATTATTTGCGCTATTGTGTTAATCGGTGTAAAATATATTTCTGGAATTTATATCTTCAATATAAAGAGCAATGGTTCATTATATTTATATTGTTGCATCGATATGTTGATAAAATAAATATATTTTTATTGTATGAGAATTGATATAAATATTTTTTTTAGATAATTTTGGTGGATGTGGTGAAAATTAATTGCCTGTATATATGTTTACTACGTGTTTCAAATGGAAACTTTATGATAAAAATGAACATTGATGATGTGAATTTAGAGTAAATATAACTGAAAAGTACATTTGATGAAAAAAATTATATGATTGGTTTGGTAGATATAAATAACTGTATTAAGTTTGTATTAGATCTTAGTTTAATGGTTTGAAAGATTAACATTATATCTTTAAAACATAACTGTTTCTAAGTTTATTTATCACTTTAATATGACAATTTATATTGTTGTGCTTGGTTTGCCAGGTTCACTACAGAGGGAATGTAAAATAACTAATAGAGGTGCTTATTGGTTTAAATTTTAATTATTAACAATGGTCTTATGTGTATAAAGCACTCGGGTATTGATTATGTACCTGTTATATATAATAAGAACATAAAACTTTTTAAATTATGCAAAGCATAAAAAAGCTTGGAGACGTAAGAAGAGCTCCAATTGCAGAGAGAAGGTCAGGATTTTTGAACGCAGTTCAAGCGATGAATGACCATGAGGGTAGCATCACTAGTCCTACACTTGAAAAAGTGATGGATAGAGTTGCAGTGCACATTCCTAAAGTGCAAGCCGTGCGGCATATTCCCGTTGGTTTGGGAAAGGACAAAACCGAACGGATGGATCAGCTATTTGACATGCACAAAAAAGGAGTTGGTTACATTAAGAACCGTGTGAGCATGGGCATGGATTCGATTATCGACGAAGAGAATCTGCATGCAAAGGTTATGAGGGAGTGGGTTAATAAGCTGTTTTCGAAGCGTAATGTGCGAACAAGAAGTTTTTACATTATGACTGTGGATGACCTGATGAGTGAAATTGAGAATAGTGAGGTGTTGATTGATGCCCTTAAAGGACTGAGCTTGATGCCCTTGCTTAATGATTTGCTGGAGGTTCATAACGAACTGAAAAACTTGGAGCAAGATAGATTGAACTATCGAGCCGAGGCTATGAAGGCAAATCAAAAAAATGAAGTGGTACTGAATGCTGCTCTTGATGATTTGGCTGTTCTTATTGATACGCTAAATATTGAGCTGTTGGTAGCTGAGGACTCAGCTGAGAACAAGGCTTTGGTGTTGGCTATGAACGAGGCATTGGCTAAGGTGAGAATGAATGTGGCTAGAAAGCGCACGATGCGTAAAAACAAACGCACTGCTGAAAATGGGACAGATGCATTGCAATCTGCTAACGAAAAAGAAGGAAAGGAGGTAGATGGAAAAGAGGGTGAAATAGAAAACAATATTGATGATAAGAATGAAAACAATTCAGAGTCAACAGGAGGAGACGACAATTCGAATTCTCAGGACGAAAAATCTAACGTTGGATAGTTTTTTGTTCATATCATAAAAAATTTAGTTAGGAATTAGGGCGGCTCGATGAGCTGCCCTTTTTTTATCTCCAAAAATGTGTGGTTATTATTTAAGATATTATTACGCAACTATACTATTATATTATTATATTTGAACTTTATAATCAGTAGCAATGAAAACGGGTGTTTGTGGCGCTATTGAAACGAAATAACTATAAAATGAAAATTTAAAAGGTTGCTTTATTGAAGCACATTTTTTTTAATACCAAAAAAATATATTTATGGAACAAAGACATAGAAAGTTTAAGCTAATAGAGAATGAAAACTCGTTTTCGGTGATTAAAGATGTAGAGACAAATGAAAAACATCTCTGTTTCCGTTTATATCATAAAGAGGGTGATGAGTTTTTGATGTTTATAAAACAAAATCTTCCTGAAGATAACAAGGTTAGATTTGGGTATAGTATCCTTAACCTTTATGAACTAGGGAAGTGGTATAAATTTAATATCAAACGCATATTTGATGATGTGACAGCGATTACTAATCACATTCATTTAGAGTTTTATATTCCTACCTATTTTTTGAGTGACGAAAATATTGATTCGGGCGAAATAGATCTTCAAGTTAAGGTGATTGATTTGGAGGAGAATAAGCTGATGTTTGAGGTGCCCGAAAGCGTGAAGATAGACTTTAAGAGTGTGGCAGAGCTAGACTTTGAAAAGGACAAAATGTATATGCTGCGAATAGATAGCAGCTATTATAATAAAAATGGAAATAGGTATGCTATTCTAGATTATAATGGGTATAAAGTGAAAGCAAGTTTGCCTAAAGCTTTAAATGGAAAACATCTGGAGCATAAGCTTCCATTCTTTTTGGGCAATTATGATAATGGGGAGCCGTCGCTTTTTATAGATAATAAATATCTAAACAGTCGTTTTTATGAAGTTGGCGAGAGCTACAATTTCACAATTAGATTGAAACACCACGATGCAGAGCAAGGGGTTTCCTATTGGGTGTTGGATGATGAAAATCATCTCACTCATTTATATTATCCCAATAGCGATATGTCGTTTAACTATAATGTTGATTCATTTAATAATGGCGAAACAATTCGTTTGGCTGTAAGAGGTTTTTCGCATCATGGTGCGCTTCGCTTGGTCAACAAAATAGTTGAAGTGGAGGAGGCAAAATATACCGCCGAAGAGTTGTTTAAATCTATTGGATATGAAAACAAAATAGATGCTTATTTTTATACCGATCAAGAAAAGGATGAAGATGAGGAACTATCGGATGAGGTTAGAGAATCACATTTAAAGCAATCATACTTAAGCCAATATAACGAGGGAGAAAATCTTTGGGTGTTTACATATCTTTCTACTCTTGACAGAAAAATCTATGACAAGCTAGATCAAAGAGATTTTGATGAGGCTCAGGAGTTGCTAGATCTATATATCAAAATAGAGAAGTGGATTTTGGAGGGCTCTGATTTTCTAAGCAATTTTTCTAAATCAACTATTGATGATATTATAATTAAGGCAGAAACAAAAATAACACGGTACTCTTTCTTTAAGAATGCGCTCAACATGTTTTTGGAGGGCACGGTGGAGGGTTATCTCACAATTATTCAAAATAGATTGATGGTGTCGCCATATTTGAGTAAGGATAATAAGCAGACCTTTATTGAGATTGTGAAAGCTTCAAAGTATTTTTTGGATGAGTTGACTGATGATGTGATTTTTGAGGTGATGCTGTTGGCTATAAAGCACGACTTGTATGAATATGACGAGCTGAGCACAATAAACATTGAGCTGGGATTGAAAGTGAGAGCTTTGCGAGTTGTTTTGCTGAATGAAGATGCTAAGAGTTTGCTTAGGATGTTGACAAAAAACCAGTATCTGATGGCTGTTATAAGTGGCGAGAGGGTGGGAACTCATAGGGCTACTATTTCAACAGCTATGTTTTTTAGATATTTGGGTACTATGTATGACGATGTGAGATATCATAATCTTTCGATTTACTCGCTTGTTAATCATACTCATATAAACTCGAGAATACACAAGTTTAGAGACTTTGAGGAGGTGACTTATGGTGAGTTTTCGAATATAATAAACGATAATATTACACCTAGAGACTCATACACGATGTTGTCGGGAAGCATTGAGGCAATGAACAATCATATTATGTACACTCCATTTAATTTGTATCGGGGCAAGAGCTACAACACCTCTTCTGTGGTGGCTAAAATGCCAGGTTTTAATATGATATGGAAATCTGATTTTGATGTTGGCACACTCTCCACCTCGATGGAGGCTGATGAGTTGGTGGAAACGGCTATTAATATCTTAGGGTTTTCGAGAATAGTGTCAAAACTAGATATCAACGAAGTGGATCTTGACAAAGTGTATCGAGGAAGGGTGAAGACCTTTGGGAAAAAGGGGAAGTATTTCTTTGTTTCGTTCATCATCAATCAGCAGATATATAACACAATTTTGCATCAAAACAAGTTCAATAGAATGAGGATGAATATTCCGTTGAGCAATTTTGTGAGGGTGAATGATGAGGTGAGATTTAAAATTGTTGGACAAGATGATAAGGGTAATGTGCGAATTGAAGGTGTGGAAATATCGAACGAAAAGATATCTGAATTGCTTGAAAGACCTAGGCTGACAAAAGCTATTGTGGTTGCGGTGTATAACAATGTTGCTTTTGCCATTACTCAAACGGGGCTGCCTATTGTTTTCTACGATAATAAGGTGGAGGAGAGAAAAGTTTATAAGGTGGAAGTGGGTGACTACGATAGAGATACTAATAATTTTAAAGTGTTGTCGTATGAAGCTGTTGATGAATATTTTGTGGAAAGTATTGAGGATTTGTGGAGGCAATACTTAATTGACTCTGAGTTTTTGGTACCTGAACAAAATACTGAAGAACAAATCTATTTTAGCCCTGATAGCAATCCACAAGAGGATAAAAAGCTGGTGGATATCACGCTTCAACTTATTTATGGATTGGAGCAACGCCTGGGGTATATTAATAATGAGCAGGAGTTGATTCTCAACTACTGCTTTATCACAGTGATGTCGGGAATTACGAAGCATTCAAAATCATATCTCTACTCGTCGAAGCTTCAGCTTCTATCATTGATTTATAAACTAAGAAGAGAGAGCCAATTGGATGAACTTCTCAATGTTGATACTAATTTGAATCAAGTGATTGATGCTTTGTTAAACGACGAAAGTGCGGTTGATATAATTCGACATCTAGGGTCTAAAAATATCGAGGTGCCTATTGAGATAGGTAAAGACTCGAATTTGATGGTGCTCAAAAAGCTGGTTGAAACATATAATTTGTTTGATGTCAAAGCAGAAAATCACCATTTGTTGGATTATTTCAGGAAGCTTATCGTGAATGAGTTTAACTCGGTGGTGCTGAAAGGAGAGTCGTGTGAGTTTGCTTTATATGAAATTGCGCAAAAGGAGAAGAGCAATAAGGAGGAAAAAAATAATGATATGAGGTTTGAGAAAATCAACATTGGCTCCGAATCAAAGTATGTGGAGTTTAAGTCGTCATTCTTTTTTTCGGCTTCTAAGTATGATCAAAGAGAGGTGGTGTTGCGAACGGTGGCAGGTTTTTTAAATGCATATGATGGAGTGGGCAAATTGTATATTGGGGTGGATAATAATGGCTATGTTGTTGGATTGCATTCTGACTTAAACTATGCAGGAACTATTAGAACCTTAGATGAATATCAGAACTATATTCAAATGCAGATTGCTGATGCTTTTCCAAAGGTCATAAATGCAATTTTAGATTATAAGTTTCATACGGTGGGCAACAAAACTTATCTCGAGATAACTATCCCTAACTATGAATATCCGGTGGATTATAAGGGTGAGTTTTATCAGCGACAGGGGGTGCAAACGCGCATTTTGAAGGGATCGGACCTGTCGCAGTTTATCATTAACAAACAATTGGGGGTGATTCCCGACAAAACTAATGGGGTTTCTGACCAACCTGCTGAAACCTCTGAAAAACCCAGTGTGACTGAATCAATAATTGAAGAGGAGGTAATTGATGAGGAGTTGATTATTAATGGGCTGCCTTCATTATACTTTTTTGACGACCGAACTTATATGATTTCTCACAATCAGCCATCGGTGGATTATCTTATCAAACTAGAATTGACGAAAGAGAGTGAATCATCATATCTGTTGATGTGCTACGAGAATGCTTATGTGAATAAGGTGGAGGCTAGTGTGCTTGCCGACAAAAAGCATGACAGGAGATATAAGAATGCATTTAACGAAGATGCCAAGCTAAAAAATGTACTATTGTGCCATGATGATGAGGAGGTGGCGGTGGCGTCTGTATTTGAGAATGAAATGTATATGAAGGTTTATGCTGTGAATAATATCAATCCCAACAAGCTTATTCATCTAAAGGGCACGTGTGTGTTGCAAGACCAATTTGATAGGATTGCTGAGTTTTCGATTGTGGATAGTAGCATGGATATTGATGATAGCTTTAGGGTGGCAACAAAAGAGGGCAGGGGCGAAAAGGTGGAGCTTGGAAGTAGAACAAAATTGACGGCTAAAGAGAAGAAGAAAAAAAAGAGATAGAAAGATGAGAGGATTTTTTACCTTCCTGGTCTAAATTTTAGTTCGAGTTTGGGTTGTGGTCTCATCTTTCCCGAAAACATGTCGCGCACCCAAATCATGCCTGCTTCGGCACCAACGGTGGGAGTGAACCAATGCTCGATGGTGGCACCATAATATTTGTTGTTCATTATTGGCATCATGGGGCGTTGGGGTGTGTTGGTGCGTTGTCGGAGTGGCATTCCGCCGTAGGCATTAAGATACCAATCGTTGGTGATGCGCTGGCGTGCATGCAAATCGAGATTGATGGCTGATTGATTTACGTTGTATCTGTTTCCAGCAGTTTGGGTGTAACCTACGCTTCCTTCTATCATAAAATTGCGTGAAGCTATATATTGCAAGTCGGTTGAAACATTCCAGAATGGTAGTACTCCGAAATCGGAATTGTAGGTTCCCGAAATGCCTGCCATTAGGTTGGGGGCAAGTAGATAGTTTGCACCCGCATTAAGAATGTAGTAATTGGCTTTGCCGAAAAATGGTGTCTCCACTAGCCCTAGCGTGGTGGCAGCGTGTAGGTTTAGCCTTTGTGCAGGCGAGTAGGCGGCAGCCACTGTCCTGTTTTTTGAGAATATATCATCATATCCAGCTCCATAAAAGTTCACACCTATTGGCTCGGTGCGTGGCATCACAATTGGGGTGATAGAGAAATCTTCAAACTTATTATACATAATACCATCCCTCCCCAAAATGGGGTTTATAGTAGGAATATTTATGCGCAAGTCTTTTGAAACATCCATGTTGGGATATTTCATTCGCAACATCACTTTGTTTATATCAATGCTGTCGGCAAGCGTTTTTGTTTTAGCCTCTTGTGCAGTGAGGGCAAGTGAAGATATAAATAATGAGATTGCTATTGCTATGATATGATTGAATTTCATTTGTGTAGTCTTTTGATTGATTCTTTGTTGTGTATAAAGATAGTTTGAATGGGGGTGTTTTGCAAATTATCTCATTATAAAAGCAAAAGTCTTTATTAGGATAATGAGTAAAAAAGGGATGCTGTGGGATTGATATTCGAACTATTTTTTTAATTTTGTTTTGTAGGAGTGTTTAAACACTATTTGAATGGTAT
>CAYFSV010000106.1:0-7410 GCA_964345815.1 uncultured Proteiniphilum sp.
TCCCTAAGGCTGCGGCCCGCCATCGAAACCAAAAACGAGTCTCGGTTTACAGAATATAATTGATGAGTTTCCCAATCGACCAACGCGGCAATAACTCATTCATTTTTCTATGTCAAAGATAACACCTTGTTTTGGAACTACCAAATTATTTTATAACTATTTTCACTATTATTTTAGCTTTTTGTGCATAAAATAGTAGCTGTCAGAGACTTTTAGTCTTTTAGCGATTTATCAATAACATCTTGCGAAAGCTCATAATTCTTCAAATCACCCGACAAATACTGATCATATGCTGCCATATCCACCAGTCCATGTCCCGAGAGATTAAACAGAATTGTCTTTTGCTTTCCCTCCTCTTTTGCCTGTTTTGCTTCGCGAATGGCTGCAGCAATGGCGTGTGTGGATTCGGGAGCTGGCACAATACCCTCAGTTTGGGCAAACAAAACTCCAGCCTCAAAAGTCTCCAATTGCGGAATAGCCACCGCTTCAATCAACTCATCCTTCTTGAGTTGACTCACAATGCTTCCTGCGCCATGATATCTCAAACCACCGGCATGTATGTTTGATGGCGTAAAATTGTGTCCCAACGTAAACATTGGAATCAACGGAGTGTAGCCCGCTTCATCACCAAAATCATATTTAAACACACCACGCGTTAGCTTCGGACACGATGCTGGCTCGGCAGCCACAAAGCGAGTAGTTTTGTCGCCATTAAGCACATGACGAAGAAATGGAAACGAAATTCCTGAGAAATTCGATCCACCACCAAAGCACCCAATCACCACGTCGGGATATTCGCCCACCATCTCCATCTGCTTTTCAGCCTCAAGACCAATAATGGTTTGATGAAGCGACACATGATTTAGCACACTTCCAAGTGTGTATTTGCAATTTGGCGTTTGCATAGCCAGCTCAATAGCCTCCGAAATGGCTGTGCCCAAGCTTCCTTGATAGTTTGGGCGCTCGGTAAGAATTTTTCGTCCCGCCTTGGTTGACATGCTTGGCGAAGGAATCACTTGTGCACCCCATGTTTGCATCAGCGAACGACGATAAGGCTTTTGCTCATAACTGATTTTCACCATATACACAGCAATATCCAAACCAAACACCTTGCCCGCAAATGACAAAGCCGTTCCCCACTGCCCTGCCCCCGTTTCGGTGGTTAGGTTGGTGGTGCCATCCAATTTATTGTAATACACCTGTGGTAAAGCCGAATTAAGCTTATGCGACCCCACAGGGCTCACGCTCTCGTTCTTAAAATAGATGTGAGCAGGCGTGTCAAGCGCCTTCTCCAATCCATAAGCCCTCACAAGCGGCGCAGGACGATATATTTTGTACTGTTCTCTCACCGCCTCGGGTATCTCAATCCAAGTGTCGGTTTCGTTAAACTCCTGATTTGCTAGCTCCTCAGCAAAAAGCGGATACAAATCCTCCGCCTTCATAGGCTCCTTAGTTTCAGGATTAAGCAACTTTTGTGGCTTCGTTTTCATGTCCGCCACCACATTATACCAATGTGTAGGTATTTCGTTTTCGGGCAATAAAAATTTCTTAGTCTTCATCTGTCTATATATAATATGTATAGTAAATATTAATCTTTCCTTTCAATTTGATAGAGTAATGATGCAAATGTAAACATTTTTTACAATAAAACTGGTGCTTCGCAAACTAAAAACTTATGCTTCGCAAACTAAAAGTGAAAAACTAAAAACTAAAAGTTGGCTTACGCACGAAGAATTTATGAATTATGATTTAGGAATTATGAATTTGCTTACGCTTGAATGATTTGTGATTTATGGTTTTAGATTTTAAAATTTGCTTACGCATAACTAAATCCACCTTGGCGGATGATATTATTGTAGCCCAAATGATTAACCCATAAACCCCATCGGGGTGACATGATTATAGCAAAAATTGATTGACACCACAAACCCCAAAATACGCCTTGGCGGATGATATGATTATAGGTGCAGAGCACCGACATTATGGTAGCCCATGTAACACCATATATATTATAGGTGCGCTGCACCTGTGGCTGATTATTATGCAGTGGGGCTTTAATCGTGCGCAAGCCAACTTTTCACTTTTAGTTTTTAGTTTTTAGTTTTTAGTTCAAAAAAAAGAGACCATGCATCACGCACGATCTCTTTTGTGTAACTAAATTCTAAATTTTTTAATTGATAAAGTGCTTATTTCATACACTTCTTGTCTTAGCTTTATAGGAGTAGTAAGTTATTACTATCCTATAAAGACTAAAGCCTAACCCTAAATTGCATCTGGGCTTGTGCTATGAACAAAATTGGCTGGACGATCGGTAATCTTCGAGAACGGACCGCGCACATAAGGCATATCATTTGATAAGTCAACAAGCGACTTCACCTGATTGCGATACTTCTCAGCCTCCCTCTCCCTTGCCAGACGCCTTTTTGTGGCAGCACTTTTGGCGATGGTGCGCGAGCGATCAAAAACTTTGTTGAGCGCAATAATTAGCTGCAACACCGACTCTTTTTGGTGGAAAGTGTATTCTTGCTGAATAACATCCATCAAAATCTTGAGCGCGGCGTCCGACTCCTTACGGCACTTTGCTGCATCAATCTTTTTCAGGTCCACTTCCGACAAGTCAACGTTTCGCTTCAATCTAGACGCTGCAAAAGCCTGCTGTGTTTGAGAAAGCTCAACAAACAACTCGCCCCACTTCAAGCTTGAAATCGAAGCCGAAAGCACCACGTCTGTTTCAACATCTTTTAGCAAACCATTAATGATGTTGGACAACACATCCTGATTAGCTTTCGAGAAATCCTTAGCCTTACTGTCAAACCAGTTGCCAACAATCAGCCCATCCACCATTTTTTCATGCTTGGTGCGACATCTGCCCGACTTCACTTGGTGATTGATACTGCGCATTGCATCCAATCTTTTCAAGTGATGATCGCTAATGACTCTTGTCAACTCAATTTGCTCAAAGCTCTTGCGCATCATGTCAAGTTGTGCATACTGCTCTTTCATTCTGCTTTCAGCAATTTCAAAGTTAGTACTCTCGATGGAATGATCTATTTGTTCCATCACTCCTAGAACCTCCCACACCAAGCTCACGTATTCATCATTACGTAGCGTTGGAAAAAATGCAAGGCTCCTAAATTTCTTCACCATATAATTTTGGGTTTAGAAATTAAATAAAAAAATCACACTCTTGTGGCAACAACTATAAATAGTATTATTTAATAATATAATAATGTGCAGTATCTATAGTTTTGATTCATAATTGTGTAACCCGTTAACTATCTGCAACGAAACCTTTTGCCTGCACTGCAAAAGGCTATCAGAGCAGTTGTTCAACTATTTTTGAACGAAGCAAAGTTAATAAAGATATACTGCCTGCCAAAATTTAAGAGCACTACTTTACGCTTTTTCTGTTAAAAAACAATAACAGGCATCTTTATTCACTTTCGTCTCCTCAAAATGTAACGATTTAATTACATTTCAACCCATTTCAACCTTCAGAACTATGCACACTAGTACTTCTAGTTAATATGAGCAGAAACAGAAAAAAACACCTTGAAAAAACAATAGTTTAAACATGCGTTTATTTCTCATTTTAAATAAAACAGCAAAACAAACTACAATTTGTTTGCAATTTGACAGCAACTTGACAGCAATCTGCCAACAATTTGTTTGATTCTCCCCCTGATGTATTATCACAAATCGAGCAAGCGAGCAATTTGTTAAAAACAATGTTTTTTAACAACCACATTTATGTTAATTCCTTAACCTTTGCAACACCATCAGAGGTAAACCATTGATTGTATTACACTTACAACAATAGCATAAATTGCTCATAAAACCCCTAGACCTTTCCAGGTTTTATGAAATCATTTCGTAAATTTCTGAACTAATTATAAAAATATTATTTACAAGAAATAACACTTTTAGGACTCATTTTCTAACATAAATTTACATTCAGAAGGTTTTTAGCATGACATTTTTTCAACAAACATTCATTAACACAATTTTGCCACCAACAATGTTAATAAATTAACGATTTGAGAGGTTTTATAGCCTTTTTATTTTTGAAAAAAGAGTTCGGAAACTTTTTATTGCATTTCCAAGAAAAATATTTGAGGTAAAATCTTTAAAAAACGAAAACCAATGACAATTTATTCACTAAATATGTTGCACAATCAAAATATTTTACTATATTTGGCAACATAAAGTTATTATTGCGTCCTAAACCTTTAGAAAA
This sequence comes from uncultured Proteiniphilum sp., assembly GCA_964345815.1. Lineage (GTDB taxonomy): Bacteria > Bacteroidota > Bacteroidia > Bacteroidales > Dysgonomonadaceae > Petrimonas. Next base: position 4,238 of record CAYFSV010000106.1, read on the forward strand.
TAACTTAAATATAACTCAAAACCTAATTATTATATACAAGCAATGATAAATGAGAGGTCTGTAGACTTCATAAAGTTGAGTTGGATATACTTTTTGTTGGCGTTTTTATTTTTCACAGAATTCGCAGCATCTTGTAGCAAAAACGATAAAAACAAAGAGAACAACCTTTTTCACTCGCAAACAACTAGCAAACTGATAGATGAGGCGAGCCAGGCACTTATTGAGTTTAGGAAAGACACAACATTGCTACAAAAAGAGCTCGAAAAAAGCAAAGAGCAGAAAGACACAATCCGACAAATTGCTATAAATAGACTTTTGAGTGATATTTATACTGAGAACTCGAAATACCCAACATCAATAAGAAACAAACGATCAAATCTTATTCTCACACAAAAAATAAACGACCCCGTGCAAGAGCTTATTTCGCTTAATGCATTGGCTGAATCATACATTACGGTTTGCATTCTCGACGAATCGCTACGCTTATATCTTAGAGCTTTGAATATTGGTAGAGATTTGGATGCCGAATGCACCTCAATAGCAGAAGAAAAAGCAAAAACATGGTTGGGACTTGGTAATATATTTGGCAAATTTGACAAATTGAACGAAGCAAACAACTATTTGGACGAGGCTATGCAGCTTGCCAGCAAAACCGAAAACAGACATTTAATTGCTAATATCAATCTTTCAAAAGGCGAGATTGCACAACAAAAACATCTCTACGACTCGGCACACATATATTTTAATAGAGCGCTTGATGAATTTATCGACCTAAACTCGACGGCTGGCTTGAGCGAGGCTTTTTTGATGCAAGGCGAACTTAGCACTGCTCGTGGCGAATATGACGAGGCAATAGTTTCGCTACAAAACTCGTTGAGCACGCTCGAGAGAACATCGTTGAGGCTTCTTTCTCTTAGGGCAAACAAAGCACTGGGCAATGCTTTTGCAAAAGTGTATGACTATGAGAGAGCTGAAAAACATATGACGAACGCCAACGATATAGCTATTGAGCTTAATTTGTATCGCTATCTTATGGAGGTTAATAGTGATTTTGAACATATGTATAGAGCTCAAAATAAGACTGCAAAGGCAGATGAGCATCACAATCTTGTGCATATGTATGACGGTAAGATTAATGAGAGCAAGATGCAGAATAGTCTTTTCTTGATTTTCATGGATTATCAAAAGGAGAAAAACCAAAAAGAAATTGACGATCTAAGGATGGAATACAGAGTGAAGGCTCGAACACAATGGATTATAATTTTTGCCATATCAACAATAATGGTTCTGATTTTGATAATTGTTGTTGTTTATGTCTTCTATCTAAGAATGAGAAGTTCGAAGAGAAAGGCTATATTTCAATCTACACAACTCAAAATCAAGCTTTTCGACCAGATTAACGAAGACATCAAATCACCAATCACCATCATTAGCGGCTTGGCTGAGAAAATGAAAAACAGCTTGGATGAGGGATGCTCCACAAAAAATATAATCGATCTTGATATAATCCAGAAGCAGGCACAAAACATTTCGTTTTTGATAAATGAATCGGTTGCATTTTCGGATTCCAAAACCGCTCATACACCCAGTTGGATCAATGGCGATATCGTCTCTTATCTTCAATTTTTGTTCAATTGCTATAGCGATCAGGCTAATGTGAGAGGCGTTGGGCTGCTGTTTTTGAGTAGTCAAGAAAGCATCAAAATGAATTTTTGCAAAGAAACAATCAAAATTGCAATCAACAATCTTCTATCAATAGCAATAGAAGATAGTTCGAAAGGTGAAAAAGTTTTGATGAATGTGAGATATATCAAGAAAGATGAGCTTTGCCAGATAAGCATTTCGCACAAGGCATTGCCCGAAAGCGAGCACGAGATACCTGAAACATTTAAGGATACATTTGCCCAAACAAGACTTAAGAGCAAAAAAAATTATTTTGTAAACAAACTGGCTTTCACCAATCAGCTGGTGAAGGAGATGGATGGCGTGTTTGGATATCAAAATAAAAGCAACAACGACACAGTATATAATATAGAGTTGCCAGTGAAGAATGATAAGCGATACAAACAATTTGTGCTTCCCGCAGAGCAAGAGCTGGCAACAACAAGCGAATCGCTCATGAATGAGCTACACAAATCCACAGAAGAGGATATCGATAGCAGCAAAAAGGGGCTGGTGCTGGTGGTTGAGGACAATAAATTTATGGTGTTCTATATCACCTCGTTGCTTAGCGATAGCTACAATGTCATCTCTGCTAGCAATGGTGTGGAGGCACTTAGCGCAATCGAAAAAAACACTCCCGACTTGATAATCACCGATTTGATGATGCCCCTAATGGATGGCAACGAGCTTACCTCGATTGTGAAGAAAACGCCCACCACTAGCCACGTGCCGGTTATTATGATTACGGTGAAGGATTCGGACAAAAGCCGCATTGAATCAATAAAAACTGGAGTTGACTCGTTTCTTGAAAAACCCTTCAACGAAGAGGAACTCAAAGCATTGGTGGATCAACTGCTGCGAAACCGCAAGGGTCTCATCAAGCGATTGGGACAAATGATTGTGGACAAGCAAAACCGCAAGGACAGCAAGATGGAGAATGAGGATGTGTTGTTTATCCAAAAAATTAGCGAAATCATTCATAGCGAAATTGGCAATAGCGACCTGTCGCCACAGATGATTGCCGACAAAATGTTTATTAGCTCGTCGCACCTCAATCGAAAAATTAAAGCAATAACCGATTTTAGCACCACAGGCTATATCCTTAACCTTAGATTGAACAGAGCAAAAAAACTGCTCGTCACCACACAAAAGCAAATTGGCGAAGTAGCAATGGAATGCGGCTTTAGCGATTTTGCCTACTTCTCGCGCACCTTCAAAAAAGAATTTGGCATCACCCCATCGCAGTATCAGAGGATGTGATTTTTTTGATTTGTGATTTCAGAATTTTGATTTCAGAGTTTTGATTGGTGAATCGATGAAATGGTGAATCGATGAAATATAATTTTGGCTGTAATCCTACCAACAGCCCAAGGCTCACGCCGTTGGGCTATGTTATGTCGGGCTTTCAGCCCTGGCTCTGGATTGGTGAATTGTTGAAATTTGGGGTTTGTGGTCAATCATTTTGGTTATAATCATATCACCCGCCATATCGAATTTATTGCTGAAAACCT
>CAYFSV010000107.1:0-7374 GCA_964345815.1 uncultured Proteiniphilum sp.
AATGTTTAAGATGCTTTGTAGAGCTTAATTTTTCAATCCAAAAAAGTTGAATTTGCTAATTTAGCCTCTCGGCATGTGCTACAAGGGTTGAATTTAGTAATTTAGCCTCATGCCATGCTGCAAAAGGCTAAATTATTCTTGTTTTTCTTTATTTCCCATACTCATTAGTGATAAAAGCATCAAAAAAAAGATGCTGTCTTAATATTCTAATTATCTTTGTGTTTACATTTAATTATAATAATCACAAAATTAAAAAGCATGAGAAAATTTTCTATTCTATTTGCAGTGGTGGCATTCATGGCTTCATGTACGTCAGGCACAAGCTATAAAATTAAAGGTACTGTTGATATTCCCGAAGCTGAAGGGACGTATGTATATCTGCAGGAAGTGAAAGGACGCGATTTAAATAATGTTGATAGTGCTCTCGTGACAGATGGCAAGTTTGAATTGACGGGAGATGCTTCAAATGTTCAAGTAAAATACTTATCACTGGATCCTGAAGTGGCAGGCAGAATGATGACACAAGTGGTGTTGGAGCCAGGCAATATAAATGTTGTTGCTGGAGCTGAAGAGATAAAAGTGTCTGGCACAAAGCTAAACGATGCTTTGTTTAGTCATGAAACTAAGCTGAAAGAAAGACAGGATGAGATTAGAGCAATATCTCAGAAGTTTCAAGTAGCCAGTCAAGATGGATCAATGACTCCTGAGCTTGAAGAGGAGCTTGTAGCAGAGTATAATACAATATATGAAGAGCTTACCGCTAGCACAGTTGATTTCATTAAGTCAAACATTGATAATGAGCTTGGCAAATTTATGTTTGCAACCAATGCTCCAGCTTACGATGAGGAAGTGCAAGAGGAGGTTTTGGCTTTAGCTGATGATGAGTTTAAGTCGAGAGAAGAGATTCAAAAGATAATTGAGAAGCTTGAGAATGCTAAGAAAGTGGCAATTGGTCAAAAGTTCTTAGATTTCACTATGAATGATCCTGCTGGCAACGAAGTTTCGCTATCTGACTATGCTGGTAAAGGTAATGTGGTGTTGATTGACTTTTGGGCAGCATGGTGCGGTCCATGTCGTCAAGAGATGCCAAATGTTGTTGATGCATACAAGGAATTTAAAAATAAAGGGTTTGAAGTAGTAGGTGTTTCACTTGACAGAGATCAAGAGTCGTGGGAAAAAGGACTTGCCGATTTAAATATGACTTGGCCTCAAATGTCTGACCTTAAGTTTTGGGACACTCCAGTTGTAAATCTTTATGCTTTCCGTGGAATTCCTCACACTGTTTTGCTTGATGGTGAAGGAACCATTATTGCCAAAGATTTGAGAGGAAAAGCATTGCATGATAAACTTGAAGAGTTGTTAAACTAAAGACTGCTCAACTTATATAAATATTGAAACAAAAGAGCTGTATCGTAGTGATATGGCTCTTTTATTGTTAAATATATAGTAACATTTATCTACTAGGGTGCTTAATTAAAATAATTATCTATTTTTGTACATATTATAAAATATAACACATAAGCATGAAGTCTCAATTTAGAAACCGCATATTGATTATTTTATTGGCATTCAGTTTTGTGTTGCCTATAGCTGTGTTTGGGCAGAAGTCGCAATTTACGGTTGTGATTGATCCCGGACATGGAGGTAGAGACCCAGGTGCATTAGGCTCTAGCTCAAAAGAAAAAGATATTGTTTTAGCAGTTGGCAAAAAACTGGGAGAGCTCATTAAAACAAATCATAAGGATGTAAATGTTTTATTTACAAGAAATACCGACAAGTTTGTAGATCTTAACGTTAGAGCAGAGGTTGCAAACAAAGCTCATGCCAACTTGTTTATCTCAATTCATTGCAATGCTCTTGATAAGCGAAAGAGATCGCCGCAAGGGGTCGAAACCTACGTGTTGGGATTGCATAGAAGTAATGAAAACCTAGAGGTTGCAAAGTCTGAAAACTCTGTTATATTATATGAACAAGACTATTCTACAAAGTATCAAGGGTTCGATCCAAATGAACCAGAGTCGTATATAATGTTTGAGTTTATGGCTGACCAATATTTACAACAAAGTGTCAGTTTTGCCACCTTCACTCAAAATCGATTGGTAAATAACTCAAAAAGGGTAAATAGAAACGTTCGTCAGGCTGGCTTCTTGGTACTGCGTGAAGTGGGTATGCCAAGTGTGCTTGTTGAGCTAGGATATATCACCAATGCTGAGGAGGAGAGATATATGAAATCGGCAAACGGACAATCTTCTTTAGCAAACTCTATTTATCTTGCATTTAAAGATTATAAGCATGAGTATGATAAGAAAAATCATCTTTTAGCAGGCTCTTCATCAGGGGTTTCCACTAATAGTAATGCGCAAAAAACAAATGCGCCTATGCAGTCAACAATTAGTTCAGGAAGTAAGTATAGAATTCAGTTTCTGACATCCCCTAGAAAATTGGCAAACAACTCACCTCAATTGAAAGGATTGAAGCCCGTGAGCTATTATTTAGATGGCACAACTTATAAATACACCTATGGTGCCACGGATGATGCAAATGAAATTAACGAGTCGTTGAGAATGGTAAAGAAGCTGTTTAAGGATGCCTTCATAGTGGAGTTTGAAGGTGATAGAAGAATTAGATAATTTAAAAATATATGCAAAAGAAATACTCACGAAACCTGATTATCGGAATATCATTTCTGGTGGCACTTTTATTACTGTATTTTGGTGTCAATTTTTTGAAAGGGTTGAATGTCCTTAAAAAGCAAAACAACTATGTGGTGGTTTTTGATGATGTTACTGGACTCTACACGTCTTCTCCAATCTATGTCAATGGTTTTCAGGTGGGATTGGTTAGCAACATGAGAATGATAAGCGAAAACCCTGTCAAGTTTGCGGTTGGTATCAATTTGGAAGGAAATTATAAGATTCCTAAAGGAAGTACAGTTGAATTTGGTTCTGATTTGCTTGGTGCAACTGCTGCAAGTATTATTATAAATCCTGTTGCAACAGGATTTCATGTGCCTGGTGATACCCTCTATGGACAACGTGAGGAAGATATGATGAAATCGGTGGGCAGAATTTTACCTTTAGCAGATTCTTTGTTGTTGCATCTCGACTCGGCTGTGATTTCGATAAACGAACTCATGAATAGCGATTTTTGGAAAGAATCGCTCGAAGGTGTCGGATCCACGATTGCATCTCTTGATCAGAGTAGTCAAAAACTTAATGTTCTGATGGCGTCTCTGAATAAAGATATGCCCAATATCACAAATAATATAAGTGAAATATCTGCTAATTTGAAAGATGTCTCCGAGGATATAAATAGTCTTGATTTAGACAATTTGTATAGTTCAATAGATAAGACCCTTAAAAATATTGAGGATATTACTGATAAAATAAATAGGGACGATAGCTCAATTGGAAAACTTATGACTAATACTCAGCTACACGATAGCTTAACCTACACCTTGTCGTCAGTATCCCAATTATTGGACGAAATTAGAAAAGACCCTAAGAAATATCTAAGTGTAAAAGTTAGATTGTTTTGATGGATTTATGTTGTGTATATATTTAGAGCTATTCTAAATATAAAGTTGCGATTAGTATACTAACATTATATTGATACAACCAATATAATAACTGTTAATTATGGCGTAGCAAAATGAGCTCCCTAAAAATGTGCTCATTTGCAATGGCTTGATAGTTAGCCTGTTGGGTTGCCCCGTGATTTATATTGCTTTAGGAATGAGCACATTGTGTGTAGGGCGTTGATTGCTAGGGTGGTATTAAAATCCAAATAAAATAGGGGGAAAGTTTATTTTTTTATCTCGATTATTTTTGCAATTTTTGTATTCTCCAAGAGTATCAAAACTGAAAAAGAACTACAATTTTATTAACTTAATAATGACAACTGACTTTAAGACTTTATGGAATGAATGTCTCGAAATAATACGAGACAATTTACCTGAGGCTGCATATAACACTTGGTTTGCTCCAATCGTACCCTTTAAGTATGAGGGTAATGTTTTGACAATTCAAGTGCCAAGTCAATTCTTCTACGAGTATCTGGAAGATAAGTACATCGATATTATCCAAAAAACTTTACACCGAGTTTTTGGTAAAGGAACTGTATTGAGCTATAGAATTTTGGTGGAAACCGAAAACAATCTTTCCGTTGAAATGAGGGGGGTTCCAAAAGCACCTCTTGAAAATAAGAAGAATAGAAATCAGATTCCAACAAGAGTGCCAAGTCCATTTGATAGAATTGAGACCTCGGATTTCAATTCTCAAATTAATTCTAGATATTCTTTTAATAACTTTTTTGAGGGCGAAAGCAATCGATTAGCTCGCACTGCTGCAGAAGCTGTTGGGATGAATCCCGCTAAGACGGCATTTAATCCTTTGTTCGTTTATGGAAAGTCTGGAGTTGGCAAAACACATATGTGCCACGCAATTGGCTCAGAAGTTCTAGAACTGTTTCCCGAGAAAAAAGTTCTATATGTTTCTGCACACCTTTTTAAGGTTCAATATACTGATGCTAGGAGATTCAATACAATTAATGACTTTATCAATTTCTATCAAAATATTGATGTTCTGATAATTGATGATATTCACGAACTGTCTGGTTTGGAGAAGACTCAAAATACGTTCTTTCATATCTTCAATCATCTGCATCAAAATAATAAACAGTTGGTTATGACATCCGATCGCTCTCCAATGGAAATGGAGGGGGTAGAGGAAAGGCTTTTAACTCGCTTTAGATGGGGACTATCTGTGAAACTTGAACGTCCAGATATTGAACTGCGTAAAACAATATTAAAGCACAAAATTGTAACCGACGGATTGATTATCTCCGATGAGGTTGTAGATTATATTGCTGAAAATGTAACTCAAAACGTTAGAGATCTCGAGGGGGTAATTGTGTCGCTAATGGCTCACTCGATTATTAATAATAAGGATATTAATATTGCACTTGCTCGTAGGGTTATGGAGCAAAATATAAAGTTTGAGAAAAAGAAGATTACCGTTCAAAAGATCCAAAATGTAGTTAGTGATTTCTATAATGTGAAGAAGGATTTAATACAGTCTGCTTCACGTAAGCGAGAGATTGTTCAGGCTCGTCAGGTGACTATGTATTTTATTAAAAACCACACCGAGCTATCCTTGTCTCAAATTGGATCGCATGTTGGCAATCGTAATCATGCCACTGTTCTTCATGGATACAACACTATCAGAAATCTAGCCGAAGTGGATAGGGGTTTCCGTTCAGATATTGAGTCTATAGAGAGACTTTTGCAGTCATAAGCATTTTGCTTACTCTGTTTTTAATTTATTGAAATCAGTAAGTCTAATTAAAGATTGGATTTACTGATTTTCTTTTTTATGTTTGCGTGCTATTATCCAATTGTTTTTAGCAGATGAAAAAGTTGTTATTGTTACTCCTGTTTATATTTTACATGTCGTGTTATTTGGTTTTCCCCCAGCCACTTAAGATTGCAGTTGTCTCAGATATTCATTTTATGTCGTCTCAATTAGCTGTTGAAGGATCTGCTCTATCTGAATATGAAAAATCAACTACTCGAAATGTGAAAACCCTGCATGAGGTGTTGAACAAAGCTATCAGCGAAATAATTGACGAGGAGGTTGATATACTTCTAATTTCTGGGGATATCACAAATCATGGGGAAAAGCAAAGTCACTTAGATTTTATTGAAAAGATTAAGCCATTAAAAGATAAAGGAGTAAAGGTGTTTGTTATTCCTGGCAATCACGATATTAATATTCCAAATCCAAAGTCATACATTGGGTCGAAAGTGGAGACTGTTCGTTCAGTATCACCCAAGGAGTTTGTCTCGCTTTATAATTCATATGGTTATGAGCAATCAATAGATAGAGATGATAATTCCCTTAGTTATGTTGTTGAGTTAAACCAATCTACATGGTTGCTAGCACTTGATACAAACTTATATGACAGATATGATACAGCTTATACCTCTGCCGGGCAAATTAAGCCAGAAACAATGAAGTGGACATTAGGTGTGTTGGATAAAGCACAAGAGCAGTCCATTACTGTTATTGGAATGATGCATCACGGACTGGTTGAGCACCTACCGTATCAGAGCACCTTTTTTTCTGATTATTTAATTAGAGATTGGAGATCAAATGCTCAACTGTTAGCTGATGCGGGCTTGAAGCTAATGTTGACAGGACATTTTCATGCAAATGATGTAACCTTATTAACATCATCCAAAGGAAATGTTATATATGATATTGAAACGGGGAGCCTAGCACATTATCCCTTTCCTTATCGAATAATGACTTTGGATGAAAAAACGCTTTCAATAGAAACTAATCTTATAGACAGTGTATCATCAGAGCCCAATCTTCAAAATAAACACTTGAAAAGGCATGAGGAGTTTTCTAAGAAAGTTGTATCAAATAGATTGAAGAGTATTGGAGTTCCTCTTTCGGGTGATGTGAAAAAAGCCTTAACTGACTTACTTACTCGCATGAGTGTTTTGCATGCTGTGGGTGATGAGGTTATCTCCGAAGATACATACCAGATAATTAAGAAATATGCAGATACGATGGGTGATGATAATTTTGATATATCAATATTTAGTATAGATTTTCCTCCATCTGATAATAATCTAGTGATAAAGCTAAGATGAAGCAAAAGAATATACTACTTAACAATATAGTATCTGGGAGGGTTGAAGTTGGTTGTGATGAGGCGGGGCGTGGTTGTTTGGCAGGTCCTGTATTTGCTGCTGCGGTTGTCTTGCCTATTGATTTTAAGTGTAGTGAGCTTAATGATTCGAAACAACTAACTGAGAAAAAGCGACAGGAGCTACGTCTTATAATTGAAAAAGAGGCTATATCATATGGCATAGGGGTATGTTCGCCTCAAGAGATTGATGAGTTAAATATTTTGTGGGCTTCTGTTGAGGCAATGCATAGGGCTATTGACCAGTTGACTGTCACTCCCGACCACATACTTGTTGATGGGAATAGATTTAAGCCTTACAAGCAAATAGAGCATTCGTGCATTGTAGGAGGAGATGCAAAATATTTGTCAATTGCAGCAGCTTCTGTTCTTGCAAAAACGTATAGAGATGCATATATGATTGAAATACATTCTAAATTCCCTTTTTATGATTGGGATAAGAATAAAGGTTATCCAACACAAGCTCATAAAATGGCAATCCAAAATTATGGAGTTACTAGTCATCACCGTCAAAGTTTCAATCTTTTTGACAGACAAATGAATATTAAGTTTGATAAGTCGGGTTTATAATAAGAAAAAGGTAGGTCTTTTAATCTTAAATATCACAAAACAAATGAGATGTGTCAATTGTGGCACTCTTTTTGTTCTGTATAATAA
>CAYFSV010000108.1:0-7368 GCA_964345815.1 uncultured Proteiniphilum sp.
TTGCTATTATTATCTCTATCTACAATAAAATCTATTCGCTTCTTCTAAACCTTTGCAATTCGCGTTGCATAAACTTTCGTTCTGCTTGTTGAGCTTTATATATCTTTTCGGGCGACAAAACCTTTTCAAGCTTCACAGAATATTCCTTGTCAAGCTCAGCCTCTTTAAGCTTCACATCTGCATCTTTCTCAAGCATTTTGCGATACTCATCATCGGAAATTGATTCTTTCCCAGACTTAATTTTCTCTATAATCTCGCGATGCCCCTTATGAAGCGCAAATTTTTTCTTATTTAGTTCGTTAAATACTGGGAAAAACTTATGAGCTTCATCCTCTGTCAACCCTGCCTCTTTTATAATATACTCAGTTTTTCTTTTCTCGTAATCAACCAAGTCCATTTTTCGAGATTGAGCAAAAACCGAATGCGAAATAAGAGAAAATAGAATCAATATTGTAAAACCTAAAAGTATTGTTCTCTTCTTCATTTGATTATTTTATTTTACTTGTTGGTAAATGAAACTCGCTATAATCATTAATATAAGTGACAATAATTATCATGCTCGCTTCATAATTTATCATTGACTATTATAATGTTTATAATTAAAATGACACTTGATTATACATATAATCATAGTAACCATCATTTATTAATTGATCTTCAATATATTCATAAAACTCATCCTCAGTAACATTCACTTCCGACCAGTATTTATCTGCACTCACAGAATCATTTGTTATTCCGCCAGTTTTAGTGAAAAGCACCTGAACTAAAAAATAAGTACCTACAAACATAGCCGCCATATAAACCCATGGCTTCGCCATTGTCCACATCGAGACCTTTACAAGTTTATGAATCTCTTTCTCAGGCAAATTCATCATTATTTCTTCATTAATATTGTCGAAATAATTGTCTGGGACAGTAAATGGGTTTTTGAATTCTATATCGCTTAATTTATTTATTTTTGCCTTCATATCAACTAAATATTAATGCTTTTACGTAAGATAGACACACTAAAATAACAAAGGTTTAATTGGTATCTGTTAAAAATTTTTCTATCTTTTTAACCGCATGATGGTACGATGCTTTTAGTGCTCCTACTGAGGTTCCGAGAATATCAGACATCTCATCATATTTCATTTCCTGAAAATATTTCATCTGAAATACTAGCCTCTGTTTGTCGGGCAAAGTGAGCACTGCTTGCTGCAATATCTTCTGAGCTTTATTGCCATCAAAAAACTCATCTCCCTCAATCGTGTTAAGAAGAAATGAGTCATCATCGTCCATAGAAATATTGTTTTGAGCCTTCTTTTTATTTATAAAAGTTATACTCTCATTTATAGCAATTCTGTAGAGCCAAGTGCTTAGTTTTGCCTCACCCCTAAAGTTATCAATATTGAGCCATGCTTTTATAAATACATCTTGCAGAATGTCATTAGCATCATCGTGCGACAACACCATCTTTCGTATCTGCCAATATATTCTTTCACTATATTCAGATACAAGTTTTGCGAAAGCATTCTTTTGAGTAGTTGGCTCTCGCAATTCTTCTAATATTTGTTCTTCTATATTTTTTTCCATAAATGGTTTGAAGATGAATTACAAAGATAGTACTTTTTATTAATTATATACAGACTATCCCTTTTCGAACCAATTTATGAATTTTTTGGCGTCTCTTTGATTTTCCTCCCACCATTTCAATGATTCGGGGAAATATGACACACTAATATAGATACAGAAAATATCATAGTAATCAGAATTTAGAATACTCTTAAAGAATGGATATTTAAAAGACCAAAAGTTGTCAGGACTAACCTCATCAGTGCCTTCATTAATTAGTCCTTGCAAAATAGTTCGATTCACCTCTTTAAATGCTACAAGTAAATCTAAATCTTCCGTCTCATTACCCCTAATCGAGTCAAGAGTGTGTTGAATTTCTTTATACAACGATTCACGGTTCCCCATCTCATCAGTAGGATACAATTCAATTGGCATAGAGGCTAGCTCCTCAGCCTTATTTTTATCCATTTGCATCTGAATAAAAGAGCGTTGTAAAGGCTTATCAGACGCAGAGGGCAATATATACATCGTTTGCAACATCTCCTCAAAAGCATTTTTGGCGCGTGGCGAATCAGGTTCGAGTAGCAAAAACATTTGAAACGAATAAATACTCCTTATCCACAATCCTTTATCACGTTGGGCATATGCGCTAAGCAAGAATGCACCTGCATACGTTTTGTCCAATTCGATAGCTCTATTTACATGCTCAAGAGTTTTATCTAAATCATTTTTTTTGTAGTAGTTGAGGGCAAGATTAAAATGCAATAGATATGATTCTCCTATTTTGGAAAGCCCCTCTTTGAGAATAGTTATAGCATCATCTATTTTATTCATGCCGACAAGAGCCTCATTTTTCACGGCATAAGCACCAATCAACAAATATTGATCATTAGCATTGATAACCTTTGTGCTATATTTTGAAGCATTCTCAAAATCTTTAATCTCTAAATAAGAGAGCGATAGCTCATAAAAAGCCAACGTTGATTGAGGATTTAGTTTTAGGGCAGCCTCAAACTTCTCTATTGCCATTTTATATTCTGTTGAGTCATGCAGTTTAATACCTTCATTAATAAGAGATTCAACCAAATTATCTTGTGCTTGCAAGCCAAACGATAAAAACATAACAACTAACAGTGTATTTATAATTTTCTTCATAATGTTCTTTTCAAATCGTAAAAGTAAAACAAATAAAACCAATGGCACACCTTTATTTCAAAAAAAGGACAAGGCTCTAACAATAGTAAACAGTTTATTTTATTTTTAAATATTTTTTCAGAATTTGTTGTGTAAATATATATTACTTTTGTTCAAAATTTTAAACCAACAATTAAAATGAGATATATAGAAGTAACATTTACTAGTACTCCATATTCCGAAGACATCTACGATGCCTTCTCAGCAGATTTAGCACTTATCGGATTCGAAAGTTTTGTTCAGTCCGACAATTCTCTCCAAGCCTATATCAATAGCATTAGCTTTTCAGAATTGATTACTGAAAAAATAATCGAGAACTTCCCTTTGGACGTAAAAATCACATATACGTTTAAAGCAATAGAAGACAAAAACTGGAATGAAGAGTGGGAAAAGAATTTTTTCAAACCTATTGTCTTTGAAAATCAATGTATTATTCACAGCTCTTTTCATATACCCACTGAAAATTATAAGTATCAAATACTAATAGACCCCAAAATGTCGTTTGGCACTGGGCACCATCAAACTACTGGCTTAATGATTAAAGAGATTATGGGCAATGAGTTTGAAGGCAAAAGTGTATTAGATATGGGATGTGGGACAGCTATACTAGCAATACTTGCATCAAAGCGAGGAGCCAAAAAGGTTACTGCTATAGACATTGATGAGTGGGCTTACGAAAATGCGGTAGAAAACGTAGAGCTCAACGACATAAACAATATCAATGTTAAACTAGGCACAGCCGATCATCTAGGCGATGAAACATTTGATATCATTCTTGCAAATATAAATCGAAACATTCTATTAGAAGATATCCCTAAATACACTAAGGTTTTAAACAAGGGAGGCTCTTTAATTATGAGTGGATTTTATCAAAAGGATATTCCAATGATAAGCGAAAAGAGTTTAGAAAGTGGATTAGTTTTTAATCATTTCATTGATCAAGATCATTGGGTAGCAGTGGTTTGCAAAAAGTAGAAGAACTCGCTGTACAAACTCTTTTGCCTTTCATACTAAAAAGGGCTACCTTTGTAGCTAACTACAAAAGAGAGAAAATTTCACAAAATATTTATGAACTGGATTAATGAATTATTATTTGGTACAAGTGTTGCCCATGCAATATTTGTATTAGCATTGGTGATTTCATTTGGTATTTTGCTCGGAAGAATAAAGATTTTCGGCATATCATTAGGAATCACATGGATTTTATTTGTCGGGATATTCTTAGGTCATCTAGGTTTAGGAATCGACGAACACATTCTTCACTTTATTAAAGAGTTTGGTCTCATCCTCTTTATATATTCAATAGGTATGCAGGTGGGACCTAGCTTCTTCGCATCATTCAAAGAGGGGGGACTCACCTTTAATATGCTGGCTGCTGGAGTAGTTTTTTTAGGTGTTGTCACCACTTATGTTATTCATGCAATAACAGGATTGCCAATAGCAACTATGGTTGGTATTCTGTCGGGAGCCGTCACAAACACTCCGGGACTTGGTGCTGCACAACAAACCTATTTTGATGCCACAGGCACCAATGACCCCAGCATTGCAATGGGATATGCAGTAGCCTACCCACTAGGAGTTGTGGGAATTATTACATCTTTAATTCTTTACCGATTTATATTTAGAATAAACACTGATAAAGAAAATGAAAACATAGACACTTCAAGTGCTTCAAAAATGACAGAGGCACAAATGTTCTCATTAGTTGTAAAAAACCCTGCAATATTCGACAAAACTGTACACGAGATTAAAAGCTTAGTTGACAAAGACTTTGTTTTTTCGAGATTGCTGCACAAAAGCGACAATTCGTTGGTGGTTCCACAACCCAAAACAAAGCTTAAAGAGGGCGACAAAGTTCTGGTAGTTACCAATCTTCAAAACATTGAAACAATTGAAGCACTTGTTGGCGAAAAGATTGATATGGATAAAGATGAATGGAGCGAGCTTGATGCAATGCTAATTTCACGACGCATAAATGTTTCAAAAGCTGAAATCAATGGAAAGGCAATTGGACAACTAAAGCTTCGTAATCTATTTGATGTAAACATAACTAGAGTAAACCGAGCGGGGCTTGACCTTGTGGCTGATCCGCGTTTGCAACTGCAATTGGGAGACCGCGTAACAGTGGTGGGGACTGAGGAATCAATCAAAAACGTTGAAAAATTCCTTGGTAACTCAATGAAACGTCTTCGCGAACCCAACCTCATATTTATATTTATTGGTATAGCGCTTGGAGTTTTAGTAGGAAGCATTCCATTTGTTTTCCCTGGCATTCCTCAGCCCGTTAAGCTAGGTTTGGCTGGCGGACCATTGATTGTGGCAATCCTCATCAGCAGATTTGGACCCAAGTATGGTTTGGTTACCTACACCACAATGAGTGCCAACTTGATGCTACGTGAAGTGGGAATAGCACTCTTCCTTGCATGTGTTGGACTAAGTGCCGGTGAAGGATTTGTGGAAACCATTGTAAATGGAGGATATGTTTGGATTGGATATGGATTTATAATCACCGTGGTTCCACTACTTATTATTGGAACAATAGGGCGCAAAATATTTAAGATAAACTATTTCACACTTATGGGACTAATAGCAGGTAGCATGACCGACCCTCCTGCCCTTTCGTATGCAAATGCTATTGCTGGAAACGACGTGCCAGCAGTGAGTTATGCAACTGTTTATCCTCTTACTATGTTTTTGAGAGTTATTACAGCACAGTTGATGATACTCCTATTTCTATAGATAGAAAGATTTTTTTAGAATATAAATTAGTGGCAACTAAAATGAGCAAACTCGTTTTATTGCCACTTTTTTTATACATTTGCTTTTATTAATTATTCACTTAATCATTAATTACTATGAGTGCTATAAGATTTAATATTGACTATCACACAAATTATGGAGAAGAGGTTTATATATGCGGATCACATTCGAGCCTAGGAAATCTAGATATTAACGAAGCCAAAAAACTAACATACAAAGATAATAACTGCTGGGAAATAGATGTAGAAATAGATTCTTCGGGGCAGTTGCGATATTTCTACTTAATAAAAGACCACAACAGAGTATCGAGACTTGAGTGGGGAAAAACACGTAAAATACACATCACAAAATCCAAAAGCTTCAGCATAAAAGATATTTGGAAAAATCAACCATTTCATAGCTATCTGTTCACCTCCGCATTCACTAATAGCATTTTTGCACATGAGAATAAAATCAGAAATAGATACTTCAAAAACAGTTATCTACTCAATGTAGTTTGCCCCTACGTGAAAAGGGGACAACAATTGTTGATTGCTGGTGAAGGCGATTATCTGGGCAATTGGAGTCTTGATAAAGCCAAGCAATTAGAATTTGCAGGATATGGTGAATGGCAGATTATATTAGATGCAAAGCATATTTCTGAAAATACTGAATACAAAT
The DNA here is from genome assembly GCA_964345815.1 of uncultured Proteiniphilum sp. GTDB lineage: Bacteria > Bacteroidota > Bacteroidia > Bacteroidales > Dysgonomonadaceae > Petrimonas. Next base: position 6,172 of record CAYFSV010000108.1, read on the forward strand.
TAGTGATTGTGGACTCGACCACCAAAGAGGCTATTTATTGGGAGTATGGTGGCAACCGATTGCTGATTCCACAAGATGATGACACAAACAATCATGTGGTGGCTGAGATTGGGATACAGTTTGACTACGATTCATTTTCATTTAAAGGAAGTGGCACAGCAATCCCCATGTTTTCGCTACGAAGTAATGACAGCTTTGGAATAGGCGACTTTTATGATTTGCGTAAAATGGTTGATTGGGCTGCAAAAACCAATCAGCAAATGATTCAAGTGCTTCCAATAAACGACACCACCACCACCAAAACATGGCACGATTCATATCCCTACAATGCAATTTCTAGCTACGCACTTCATCCAATATATTTGGGATTGAGCCAGCATCCATTAAAAAGCAAACAGACAACAAACACTTTCAAAAAGGAGGCTGAAGCACTCAATCATCTGCATTTCTTAGATTATGAAAAGGTACTCGATCTAAAAACTAGATACACCAAACAGCTATTTGTGGAACAAGGAGCCAAAACATTAAAGTCAAAAGAGTTTAAAACATTCTACACCAATAACGAAGAATGGCTGTTCCCCTACTCCATTTATTGCCATTTGCGCGATAAGCATAATACGGCACACTTTGCTAGCTGGGATGAAAATGCAGTTTATAACAAAGAAAACCTACAACAACTCATCGCTAACGACACAGTAGCAAAGGAAAATTTCGATTACTACTGTTTCATTCAATTTCTGCTTGACAAGCAACTCAAAGAGACAACTCAATATGCTCATTCACAAGGAGTATCTCTAAAGGGAGATATACCGATTGGTATAAACAGAGACAGCATTGAAGCTTGGACAGCACCACATCTATTTAATATGGACACCCAAACGGGAGCACCACCAGATGATTTTTCGGTATATGGACAAAACTGGGGCTTCCCCACATATAATTGGAAAGTGATGGAGCACGAGAACTTTGATTGGTGGAGAAATCGTTTTCAAAAAATGGCTGATTATTTCGATGCATATCGAATAGATCATATTCTGGGTTTCTTCCGTATTTGGGAAATCCCTCTTCACTCGGTGCAAGGATTGCTTGGTCATTTTAGCCCCTCTATGCCATATCATCCCGAGGAGTTGCGCATGGCAGGCATTCCTTTTGATGAAGACAGAATGGCAAAGCCATATATTCATGAGTCGTTTCTTA
>CAYFSV010000109.1:0-7283 GCA_964345815.1 uncultured Proteiniphilum sp.
CCTAACTATCAATGTGCAAAACACACAGCTGTTATTTATGCTCTAAAAGAGATGTTTTCAAGTCATCAGGATTTGACTTTAGAAGTTGGTGTCTTTTGAACAAAAATTGTATTGAGGTAATATCCCGTTACAAATTATATGATAAGACCTGAATTGATTACGTATTTATTCTTCATCATACTGTTTTTTTGTCAGTTCAAGTGCTCAACTCTTTTCCTTTTATAATGACTGCTAACGGTCTCGGCTATGCGTAGTGCGGGATTACAATGTATTTACCTTTCAACTTAGCACTTGGTTTATTTAATGTAATTACTTTTATATCAGCACTTTCTCCCGCATTACGTATAGCCATTGTTGGGCGTTCGTACTTTTTTCAGAATAGTGTCATTTGTTCTGTCACTTCTTCTTTTATCATTTCACTAAATTTCTCCCAATGTTCAGGTTCTAAGCCTTTTATTTCCTTGCTTGCTTGTTCATAACCTGTACTTTCAAATGCCATTGCAAAATCAATACGCATTAATGTGTCTTTATTGATTGACCTTTTAGAATCCGAAAATATTATTGATTTAAGGAACTTTTGAACTAATTCGGAATTTACCAAATAATGAGCAATTTCAGCCATTTTTAAATTCTCAAATCCAATAAAATAGCAAGTGTCGTCAAGCATTATTGGTTTAGAATTAGAAGGGCTTACCAATGTAAAATGAGTTGATTTGTAAAGTCCTGAAATGGCAATTTTGTAGGGTGCAAACGAATAATCTCCAATACCAAAAATTGAAAAACTCGGTTTGTTTTTATAAATGGAAGATTTTCGCTTATCAAAATACTCTTTATGAGAAGTCAGGTAATTGTAAGTAAGTGGATATTTATCTTTTATATACTTAGTTTCTTGACCTATCTTTTTTTGAGTTATGATAGTCAATTTCCTAAATGAGTTAGTCTTGTCTTCTTTTAGGTCAGAACTCTTTAATAAGCCATAAATCAAGTTATTTTCAAGATTGATTTCTTCGCCTAAAGCATTTTTGAAATGACCATTTACTTGTTCAAGCTCCATAACTTTTGAACAATCGTGTTTTACGCCCGAACGCCAAACGAATGTTGATTTTCCGTCCACTATACTTGATTCATCATAATCTTGAACGGAATACACAAACTTGTCCTTGTACCAACCAAAGGTTGTTAATTTATCTTTTGTGTAAAAATCAAATGCGGTGCAGGTTAGTTCTGGCTGACTATTTAAATGAGTTAGGAATAAACAAGCATTTACTGAAACATTAAATTCTTTTTTTGAATCAATATTTAAGTTTTCGGTTTGACCAATTCTAAACTTGTTTTGCTTTTGGTCATAAATGAGATTTTTGACAACCGAGTTTTTGATTAAAAATGCGAATGCACCATTATGCCTATCGAAACATCTCAACATTATTAGTGAAATATATTCACCAATGTCAAAGTTGCCTTTACCTGTTATAGCTTCAAAACCACTATGTTTTTTGAAGTTTGATTTTTGAGGAAGATTTTTTGAGTCAATTGAACCGAGTTCTGAATTGGTGATCCAAGGCGGATTTCCAATTATTAAAGTTTTTAAATCTTGTGTTGATTTGGCTAAATCTTCATAAGAAAACTCAAATGCATTGGCGTGAATAATGTCAATTTCGGGTTTAGTATTTTCCTTTACAGAAATGAAGTATTCTAAGATTTTGAATTTAGTTTCCCAAACGTAAGGTTGATATATTTCTACACCAACGACCTTTTTTAGTTTTTTTGATTGTTTGATTGCGGCAAGCAAGAAATTACCCTTGCCACAGGTCGGTTCTAAGACAAATTCAAAGTCGTTAGATTTAGAGAAAGTATAATCAACAACCTTTTGGGCTAAAATTTGGTTTGTTTGAAAGTCTCCGTATTCTCTTCTATCAGGCTCTGAAACAATTGAGTAATGTTCTTTTATTGTCTCAAGTAATTCATTTGCCTGCTCTTGATTGGTGAAGAAGTCGTTTATTCCACTAACTTCTTTTATGATTGAATTAACCTTGTTGAAGTGCAATAGAGACTTTTGATTCTTTTGGAAGAACTCAAAAATTGAATCGCTAATATGTGTTTCAAAACAAATCATTTAGTCACTTTGTCTACAACTTTAGTAATACCTTCAACCGCTTCTGTAAGGTTAACTACTCGTGCGTATTGTAATCTCCATTGCAACGCATTTGAAATGGTCAGGTAGCCTTGTTTAGGTTTATTGCTCAAAATCTGGTCTGCAATTAAGCCAAGTGTAATATCGTCTGCTGGGATATTTTTGTCGTTAAGATAGGCAATAATGTCTTCTTTGATTGCTCCATCTTTTATCATTTCTCTTATTCTGAAAGTCGTTGTATAGTCGGCAGTTCTTTCTTTTTCAAGGAATGAACAGCTTACAAAGTCAAGCTTTGCAGCACTTGTTTTTGGGTCATCAACTTTGTCATAGACAAAAACAAGTAGGTTATAACCTAAACCAAATATTTTCTGTTTTGCATCTTTAAATGGGCAAGAAGACTGTGGTTGCCTAATAGAAGTTACTTTAATGTCTGTCTGAATATTTGTTCCTGGTAAATCTATTCCTTTTGCGGATGAACCTTTATCATAAGTATAATGGTCTTCAAGATACTTTTGAAATTTGTGCTCAATGTAAGTTCCAACTGCTTTTCCGTCAGTTACTCCATAAAGGTCTCTATTTTGATAGGTAGATTCAATGTCGCAAAATTCCTTTGCAGCTTTCTTTAGTGTTTCTATTGTTAAGTCTGGATTCATTTATTTTCTTTTCTATTTATTTCTGTTCAAAGTTCGGGTTTTCTTGTATGACGCCCAACGAATAAATATACCGTGGGTTGATTCTCAATAGATTTCATTATAAGGCTTGTTTTTCCGATACGCCTTCTGCCAGTTACTACTGTCAATCGCGAATGGTCGCTGAAGGATAGGTTTTGGATTCGTTTTAGTTCTGCGAGTTCACTAGTTCTGTTGTAAAATCTCATATCTTTTCTTTTGTTACGGCCGTAACAGTTACGGTGGTAACAAAGATAAATAAAAAAATGACACAACAACAAAAAAACCACCTGCAGATTTCTCTACAAGTGGTTTCTGAATTTTGCGTCGGGGTGGTGGGATTCGAACTCACGACCCCCTGGTCCCAAACCAGGTACACTAACCGGACTGTGCTACACCCCGCAGTTGCTATCATTTCTGATTTGCGATTGCAAAGGTAGGACAATTTTTTATATCTCCAAAACATTTCGAGGGGTTTTCTTGAAAAAGTTTTGTTATTTGAGCTGTAGTTATCATCTTTTTATCATTTGATTGATGCTTAACTGTTTGTTTAGTAGGGTGTTGAGGCGATAAGTAAAGCTGCGTATAATTTTTATAAATCGCGTAAAAAATATTTGTTTTAATTTCCGATGTCGAGTTTATTAAGCGCCAAAACGAGTTTTGATGCTCAGTTATTGCATCACACTAATAAAACATATAGCCTTTTTTTGAATAAACCAATTACAAGCTATTAGTCTGCATCATACCATTTGCTAAAAATAGTCGTGAGCCAATAATAGTACTTCAATGAAGAGCGTGTGCAGCTTGTGCGTCAAAAACCAACAGATGACGGACTACATATATTGATGAATAATCATTAAAAGAGAAATGATTATTGTCGGATAAGGTTTTTTGATCGCTAATCGTCAACTTTAAAAGTATATGTATGATATCTATACAGTAACTTTATATATATGTTATTACAGTGTATATATAATATACAGTTATATATAAGAGAATGATTATTGCTGTATTTTATGTGTTCAATCAAATTATAGTAGTTGAAAGCTATTGAATATAAAACAACACTTAAATGTAATGTGTGAAAAGAGGCATCAAATTGGGTATACAATTCAAAAGTATTTATTATCTTTGTGTTGTCTCATTGCTAATGTGTTGTATGTCAGCACAAAAGTGTTGAGCCAATGTTTTAATAATAATACTCTTTATGAATCAAGCAACACCACTATTACAACCCAAGCAATTGTCACTATTGTGGGCAAGAACTCTTCGAGATAAAGAATTTTTTGAAGCCTCTCGTGGCATTATTAACTCGATGAATCAGTTAAGTGTAGATAATAAGCACCTACTGAAGCATCAGCGCAAAATACTACAATCGATAGAGCTGTATGATGATATAAGCTCAAACAAATTTGATAGAGAAATCAAGCAAAAGAACGCAACCAAGCATTACAACGAGTGTCGTGACCAAATTTCAGACCTAGTTGTAGGTATTAATTATATGCTCGAGGGATTGAAGCGCTCTCCGATAGATGATGAAGTGATTGCTGCCAAATATGTGCAACAATTTGTTGACGATGCTGGTGGAAGCCTTAGCAACAAGGGGAGAAACGAGGTGATGATGTGGTGCGAGAATATGAAGCTTTATATCGAGGATGATGCAAAACTGAAGAAGATGATTACTGAACTCAATCTTAATCGATATTTTGATAAAGTGATTCTTCTTGGCGACAAAATGCTTGAGCTGTTTCTAAAGCGCGGTAGCCTTAATGGCGAAAGAAACACCACAACTAGCATCAGAACCATTCGCGAGGATATGTATAGAGAGTTGCAAAACCTTGTCGAGACGTTGAGGTTTTTGATTAGGCAACACAAGGATGAAAGACAGTATTTGCTGCTCAATCGCACGTTATACTATTTTTTCCGAACCTATAATGCGCTTAGCAAGCGCCGCACAACAATTCGCAATAAGAAAAAACTGCAAACTATTGGAGATGACTTGCAATCGCAACAACAATCGCAACAAGTGCTGAAGCCAACAGAAAAAGAAGCAAAAGCCGTACAAGCACAACAGCAAGCCAACAAAAAGTTGCTTGAGGAGCTGTGGGCAAATCAAGACACATTGTCAGTTGACGAAATTGTGAACAGTCCCATTATTCTAGATCTGTTTGCAGCCAATCCCGATGGAGATGTGTTTAGGCTGCTTCACCAAGTGGTGGCACGAGAAGTGGGAGTGGCTGAGGCTATACAATAGCGCTTGACTCAATCAGAGTTGCACCTTTTCTGCTCAGTTCCCTCAATGTTTTCTTGCCATCATCAGGCTTGAGGTTTACGGCTGCAATGGCGTCAGTTATAACATATGTTCTAATCCCAAGCTTGATTGCATCCAATGCCGAGGCACGCACACAATAGTCGGTAGCCAGTCCGCAAACGTAAATCTGCTTTATCTCCTCTTGTTTGATGTATTCTTCAAGCGACTCGTTGGTAGCCTCAAAAGCAGAGTATCCATCATCTTTGTTTTCGGTGCCTTTATATAGTTTGAGGTCAATTTTATCAATATTCAAATCGGGATGAAAATCAGCACCATCAAGATTTGAAACACAGTGGGCAGGCCATTTCTCGAAGTGAACAGTGTCAACAGGGTGCCAATCTTGAGTAGATATTATCACGTCAAACTTATCCATAATATTGTTGATAATTGGCACAACTTTGTCGCCATCCTTTACAGCAAGAGTGCCACCGGGGCAAAAATCGTTTTGAACATCAACTATCAATAGTGCTTTCTTCATTTTGAGTGTAAATTATTTTTTGAGTGTACAACTTTTTCTAATAATCTGCAATATAAACTATTTGCAGATAAAAAGCTATTTAAATTCATCATTTATAACTCTTTGTTGCTCCTTTTGTTCATATTTTGATGTATTTTTGCCAAACAAAAAGGCATAATGATTGTTTATACGCCGAAGAGACAAATTGTGCTCACCAAAATATATTGAACAAAAATCGAATGATCGATTAATTTTTTAAAAACTATGCAAGAACTTGATCAAGATCAAATTTTAGAAGAATTAACAACGCAGGAATATAAATACGGATTTCACACCGATGTAGAAACTTTTACTATAGAAAAAGGATTGAACGAGGATGTGGTACGTTTGATATCAAAGAAAAAAGAAGAACCCGAATGGTTGCTCGAATTTCGTTTGAAAGCATTTCGCTATTGGAAATCGATGAAGATGCCAGATTGGGCCAAACTTAACTTGCCTGAAGTTGATTTTCAGAACATTATATATTATGCCGACCCCACCAACAAGAAAGGACCTGAGAGTCTTGATGATGTTGACCCCGAGCTTTTGAAAACATTCGAAAAGCTAGGTATCCCACTTAACGAGCAAAAAATGCTAACAGGTGTGGCTGTGGATGCGGTGATGGATAGTGTTTCAATCAAAACAACTTATAAGGAGGCTCTTGCCGAAAAGGGAATTATCTTTAGTTCGTTTAGCGATGCAGTAAAAAATCATCCCGACTTAGTGAAGAAATATCTTGGAACTGTTGTTCCATATCGCGACAACTTCTATGCAGCCCTCAATTCGGCTGTGTTTAGCGATGGCTCTTTCGTGTATATTCCAAAAGGAGTGCGCTGCCCGATGGAGCTCTCAACATACTTCCGTATCAACACGGCAAACACTGGACAATTTGAGCGTACGCTGATTATTGCTGACGACGATTCGTATGTGAGCTATTTGGAAGGCTGCACGGCGCCTATGCGCGACGAAAACCAACTGCACGCCGCTATTGTGGAGATTGTGGCAATGGACAATGCTGAAATTAAGTATTCGACCGTACAAAACTGGTATCCTGGCGATAAGGATGGCAATGGTGGGGTATTGAACTTTGTGACAAAGCGTGGCTTGTGCAAGGGCAATCACTCTAAGATATCGTGGACCCAAGTTGAAACAGGTTCGGCAATCACTTGGAAATATCCATCGTGTGTGTTGGCTGGAGACAACTCGGTGGGCGAGTTCTACTCGGTGGCTGTAACCAACAATCACCAACAGGCAGACACGGGAACAAAAATGACCCATATTGGTAAAAATACAATCAGCCGTATCGTATCGAAAGGTATTTCGGCGGGAAGCAGCCACAACACCTATCGCGGATTGGTGAAGATTGGCAAAAATGCTACAAACTCGCGAAACCACTCTCAGTGTGATAGCTTGCTGCTTACCGATCACTGCGGGGCTCACACATTCCCCTACACTGATATTGCCAACACAACGGCAGTGCTAGAGCACGAGGCTACTACCTCAAAAATTAGCGAAGACCAAATATTTTACTGCAACCAACGTGGTCTCGATGAAGAGGAGGCTATTGGCCTAATCGTAAATGGATACGTGAAAGAGGTTGTAAACAAACTGCCAATGGAATTTGCAGTGGAAGCTCAAAAATTATTGCAAATTAGCTTGGAGGGTAGTGTGGGGTAG
>CAYFSV010000110.1:0-7269 GCA_964345815.1 uncultured Proteiniphilum sp.
CGAGCAATCTCTATATTTTGAGATTCAATGATTTCTTTCAATGATTTTATCTCTTCAACAGTTCGGTATAAAACCATTTAATGAATTAATAATCAATATATTGCACAACATAGATTAACATAAAAAAGAAGGCCAAGTGGTTGATTTTCAGTATCTTTATAGTAAACGAACACTGTAAAGAAATGAATGAAATCAGCCTACTCGACCTATATAAATGTATTTGTAATAATATTATTAGCAAACTTTCTACGAAGTTAAACAAAAGTTTCAAATCATTCCTAATGGAAACCTTAATTTTGTATATGGTCATTCCTGGTAAAATAAACTTTCTTCAACTAGGTCGATATGGCAAGTCATGTGAACAGCGATTCAGGCAGAACTTCTCAAAGTCCTTTGACTGGTTAAGCTTTAATTTGAGCGTAGCTGATAAAGTACTAACTGGAGACAGGAAGGCAATTGCCATTGATCCTAGCTTCATCTCTAAATCTGGCAAACATACTCCTTGGATTAGTTATTTCTGGTCGGGCACATCAAGTATGGCACAGCGAGGATTAGAAATACTAGGAGTTGGACTAATTGATATAGATACCAATGATTGCATTAGCTTACAAGCTGTTCAGACACCTGATAGCAACAACTTGGAGAATATAACTTCGAATCTTATAGACTGGTATTTATTATCACTCAAATTAATGAAAGAAAAGCTGCGCAGTGCAAGTAAGTATATTGTAGCTGATGCATATTTTTCAAAATATAACTTTAGTGTAGGGGTACAAGAAATGGACTTTGATCTAATTAGTCGTTTTAGAAGTGATGCAGTGCTATACTATCCCACTTTGCAGGAGCCCACAGGCAAAAGAGGCAGACCTAAACTATATGACGGAAAGATTGATATGTCAAACCTTGATAAGTCAAGGGTAGAAAAAATAGATATCGATAATGGAGAGTTATACACCCTAATTGCATATTCAAAGTCACTTAAGCAGAAGGTTAGGCTTGCCATTTGGTACTCCCAAGAAGATAAAAAACCAAAGCTGTTCTTTTCAACAGATATAAAGATGAGTGGCAATGATGTAATTGAGTATTATCGAACTCGATTTCAAATAGAATTTTGCTTTAGAGATGCCAAAGGATTTACTGGCCTTACGCATTGTCAAGCAAGAGATGTATCAAAGCTCTCTTTCAACTTTAATGCATCTCTTACAACAGTTAATCTTGCAAAACTACTATCAAAAGAGAGAGGCATTCCTTTTTCAATGGCCTCATGTAAAACAATGATACACAATGCCTACCTGCTTGAGCGATTTATTTGCGTGTCTGGCATAAAACCGAACAGAAGATTAAATGATAAACTTGTTAAAGAACTCGTGGAGTTTGCAGCCATTGCTGCATGACTCATATAGTAAATTTTTAACGGACTATTGTTATTATTACATTGCAATATTATAGTTTATTCATTTAATCTAAAAACTATATTCGTTAACAATTCTATCTCAATTCTTTTGCTATATTAATCTTATATTAAAAGTAAGCAACAGCATGATTTTGAAGCTCAGTTGTCCAAAATTAACTTCCTTTTCTCTTGTCGAATAAATATACTATTTTTTAGGACCTATCTATATTTCCGTGTAAAATCAGCAACTCCATTTATATTTATTATTTTAATTTTGAAATTATTAAGACTGGATTATCCTCTTCATTTATCATTTTTAATTTATCGCAATAATCCTCAATAATAATTTCATTTTCATTCTCAATAAACCATGATGGACTTATTAAAAACAATACAATATCACTATTTGCAAAGAATGTAAATCCTTCAGTTCCAAATGGGATAATTGAACCATTAGTAAAAAAATCTTCTATAATTCTATTGTATGACGTTGTACTCTCATTTAACTTATCATGTAAAACTAAATACTTGTTTCCCTTGTAGTAACAAGAAAAAATAAGATTTCTCCTTGTTTCCATTACGTTATATGTGGAGTTTACATAGCTGTGCTCGTTAAACTCTTGAAAGAATTCAAATACATTAGAAAACTGATTTTTATTATAGAATGAGACAGGTATATTGCTACTACCCTTATCAAATGATAGAGTGTATTTTGGATTAGCTCCAAGATTATTTATAGTAAATATTGTGTCATTAAAAGGCTCGAAGAATAATGTTTCTCCATCTTTCGTATTATAAAAATTATTCTTATTTGATATATGTAGGAACTTACTTTTCTTTACATCAATTTCAGCAAACTGGGATCTATTATCCATATCAAAAAGATTAAATTTATGCATGTTGTCATCATCCCTTTCATATCCACTATACACCAATAATTCTCTACTTGGTATTTTAGTAATTTTTAAAGGCCAAAAGTTCAAATCAAAATCTTTTACATACTCACCAGTAAAATTATAAGAAAGCACTTTTTTTTGTCTTTTGTCTAATATTTCAATAATATTTGAGTGCTCATCAATATAGAAATCTGAAATACTAGAATATTCCCCTGGACCACTACCAATATGATTAAAGTTGCTCACAAACCTCCCTTCATAGTCAAATATTTTTATAGTATTGTCACTTTCGATAAATATTAATTCCCTGGTGAACTGTATGTTAGGCATCATTCCAATTAATGATTCGTCATTAGTTTCGAGAAATATAGGTTTGATCTCGCTTACTATGGATGAAATCTTTATTGCATTATTCATAAGATTTACTGATAACTCAGTGTATTCAGAGTTGTTAGCTGGTCTAGGTTTACATGAATGACACACAACAGAAAGTACTATGTATATACATATATATTTTATATCCATAATAGATTAATTTAGATAAATTATAATTACTTATTAAGCAGACTCTGGTAATGCCTTAGCAGAGTCTGCTTAATTCAATTATTTGCAAACAGAGCTTGCACATGCCGTTGCAGAACAATTATTACTACCTGGACAACAACAATAACGTGTACCTGACTCATTACCATATAGTGTTCCTTGGTTATCGCCACTCTCACCATTAGCCAATGCTTCAACATTAGCCAGCGCTAAATCATTCAATATTATATTATTTTTCTTGCTTTCTAGTACCCCAGCTGTTGCAGCTACTAGTAGGGCTAAAGCAAAGCCCGCAGATAAAATCTTCTTTTTCATTTCCTTTTTATTTGAAAATTAATAATTAAATTTGATTTGCTATATATATCATTTCAATAGCTAGAGCCCTTGACTCTCTATTTTGTCACACAATTATGTGTTTGTTATAAATTAACCTCCTTTCGAGTATTAAAATATTTGTTGCAAATAAAGAGTATAAAATTCATGATTGGAAAGAATAACTCTTAACAATTCTATCTCAATTCTTATGTGCTGTTTATTCAACTTTCTTCATCGTTCTTTTCCAGTTTATTTTATTTGAATATGGATTTACTGACTTCCAAACACATAGTGCTTTGCCTACAATAAACTCTTCAGGTAGCAATCCCCAATATCTAGAGTCTTGTGAGTTTTCCACTTTGTCTCCACCCATAAAGTAATAGTCATTTTTAAATATGTAGCTCTTCATAGGTATGTCGTTTTCATAAAGTGTGTCGTTTTTTAATTCCAATTCACTATTTCTTTCCCATTCAATTACTTTCTTGTACAACAAAGAGTTTGTTCTATTAAGATCAACTTTATCACCTTTGCGAGGAATATATAGTGGGCCGAAATCCTTAATATTCCAATCTAGTGAAGAGTCCCATGGAAAGGTATGGTAAACACCAGATGGTAGCATATCTGTAGGCGTTAGGTTTAATTTATTTTCGGATACTAAATTACCATATTGAGGTATAGAATCTGAATTGATATAATAAAACCCATCAACTATTCTTAGAGTATCTCCTGCTACACCTATACAGCGCTTAATAAAGTATCTCATCATATCCATCTCAATTTTATCCCAACTATCAGGGTGAGGCATATGAAACACAATAACATCATTACGCTTCACTTTGGTATATCCAGGTACTCTATTAATTTTGGTTTTATCTTTATTCATAGCCTCAAATATATTGAATATACGTGCTCCATAAGCCATTTTATTAACAAGTATATAGTCTCCAGGAACTATTGAAGGCTCCATAGAGTCAGTGGGAATTTTAAAAGAGCTAAATACAAAAACCCGTAATGCAATTATTATCATTAACGCAATAGATGAGTAATAAAAGACATTTAATAGAATATTTCCTATTCGCTTTAGCATTTTATTTTTATTTACCATAAGTTGTTGTATCATTATCTTTTAATATCTTACTTACTTCAGCTCTCATTTCTTTTATCGCAGTAGAATGTACCTTTGGCTCTTTTTCAAGTACAGCATTAGCAGCCCAATGCATTTTATCCTTTTGATAATTATCTGGTTCAGCATATAGTTTTGTCAACAAATAGTAAGGGTAAATTCTTTCAGGCAATAAATATGTAGAATTCATATAAGACTCTTCAGCTTTATCAAATTTACCCATTTCTTGATAATTACGACCTTTGACATTATAAAACATGGGATCACAACTAATAACAAGTCCACGAGTCAATATGCTATCTGCTTTTTCTCTTTTGTCAAGACTATTTAATATTATTCCATATTCAAAAACAAACTTAGGGTCGTAATTTAACTTGGAATAAAGAAATTCATAATCCTTTTCAATTCTATCGTAAGCCTTCATAGAATACAACGGTCTCAATTTTTCCCAATCCTTATTATAGTTAAAATATTTATACTGGATATTTCCCACGAAGTATGCTGAAATAAATAGAATAAAAATTAATAAGCATGAAGCAATGTATGATATCTTGTTCCTCTTTTCTGGTACTCCAAACAAAGTGGTGACATTTTTATTAGATACAGAGATTGCCCCCAATAGAACCCATACTATAAGGAACTCCCACAAATAAAAAGGGTATGATGCAAAAGCAAAAATCGATAAAGCTAAAAAGCTTCCAACAATTCCTGTTTGCTTATTTATAATCCCTCTTCGTATTATGCTAACTGTTAACAATATAAACAGAACTCCACCTATTACTCCTTGTTCTAAAAAAATACGCAAGTATTCATTAAAAGCATATTCGGGGCTTCCAGACACTAATTTCTCGATGCCAGATGCCTTCCCACTTTTGAAATATTCCATTTGTGATTTTGAATATGCAGCTGGAAATCCTCCCAAGCCAACTCCAGTTATTGGAGCGTCCTTTATAGCCAACGCTGATATTTTCCACATAAATAATCGTCCATTTGCGGAGTCCTTTTTCAAATAATAGACACTTGAAAGAGATACAATAATCATTATGGCGGCAATTAAAGTATGTAGTGCAAATTGCTTTTTATGCTTCCTATGAATAATCATAAGTTTTACCACTATTCGAGTCTCAAGAATAAGAACCAAAGCTGACCCAATAGCTGCAGCGATCCACGCTGTACGGCTCATTGTAGCGGGAAAAACCAACATACATACAATTCCTATAAAAATAAATATATAACTTAGTATTCTATTTTTATTTCTATAATCCAACCAGTAATGCAATACTATTGGAAATATCAATGCAATAAACCCACCATATGGGCCGGAATTAAAAAAGGATCCTGTAGTTTTAAATAGAGCATGCTTTTGAGGAAAATAATTATATAGCTGACCTAAACCCCAGATGGCTTGAACTAAGCCAGCTAGCATAATTATAAAAGGTGTGTATCTCGCTAAAACAGGAAAAACAGTAAAACTAATTCTTAAAATGAACCAAAAGATTCCCAATTGAATTACACTTAACAAATAAGTAGGTGCAATATTAGAATCATAATTATAGAATAAAAATACTATCCCTACTAATAATAGTAACAATATATCACTAATTGTTATTGTTTTATTTTTCATCAAGAAATTAGTTTCATTAGTCATTTTGGGGATGTTTTTAATAGCGCATTACGTTACCATTATCTACAAAGAAAACACGTTGATTAACTATTCGCTCAGGCACACCAAACCACAACAACGAATTACTAGGCACCTCTGTATAAGTCTGTGTAGAGTCTGATATTTTGCTATGATTAATAGTAACAAATTCTTTTTTAGTAGTATTCCAATATTTAAGCGTATGCTCTTCATCTATTCTGTTTTTTCGCTTATCTAAGGTAAGTGTTTCTAATTTATTAGTATCTGGAATAAATTTTCGTGTTTCACCGCTAGTAGATACATAAAAGGGAGAGCTAATAAATCTTAGCATATTTCCATTAGGACTATCTGCAATAATAAATATATTATCTCCTACTACTTGATTAAAATTACAAACTAAGTCAGTACGACTTCCAATAGCAATTGGTTTCCATTCATAAAAATTGCGTACACAAAGGTAAATTTGGTTCGATTTACTATTAGAACTATAATCAATCTCATCAGCTGCGATAGTAATATCTACAGGAATATCTAAATACTCGTTTGTTACATCATGTATAAGTGGACTCTTCAAACTAGTTATATACCCATCATCATTTAAAAAGTTATAGTCTTTTGCTACATAGTCAAAACTTGTTCTATAGACCTTTGCTGGCCTTCGGTATCTACGATCCGAATACATCTTTGCATGATCATGGGGTTGATCTTCTCCTGGACCAAAGCTATAAAACTTATCACCTTCAAGCACTGTACACCAGCTATGTCCCAAATCCATCTTTACCCAAGTTGTATTATCAATTGCTACAGGTATTCCAACTGCTCTCATTATAAATGCTCCAAGGTTGCAAAGTCCTTCACAACGAGATATTCCTGAAGTATAAGTCTCTTCTATTGTTGGGTAAAAACTAAGACCAGTATCTTCGTAACGCATTATGCTCTTTAAATGGTCGTTAAGTATTATACATGCATCAAGTGGTGATCTCACTTGTGCTGAGTCCAACAAAGGCATAAATTGATTCATTATATGCTCTCTAAGTGGAGATATTTCCTCTACTTGGGCTCTATAAGGCAATATATATCTACAAAAATCATGAAAAGATATATTCTTTACCCATGGCTTTTGCCATACTTCAAAAGCCAAGTCAATGTTATCAATCAAAAAATCTGCATCAATCACCTCTATGTCTCTAACTTTGTTTTGTATTGGTCTATATCCAGCCAAGACAAGAGAATCACAATGCTTTTTTACATCTTTGCCATTCTCGAATCTTGATACGTCAGGCCTATACTTACCACCATCTGGTGATAAGTAATACTCCTCCAACGATATATGATAAGGCATGTTAGAGATTAAAAA
>CAYFSV010000111.1:0-7237 GCA_964345815.1 uncultured Proteiniphilum sp.
CATCTTCGCCAAATCGCATCTGTCCAAATCCATTTATCGATTCGAATGCTTTGCGTGAAACTCCCAAATTGAATGTTCGTGGATGAAATTTGTCCATCGATTTTTTTCCACCTCTTATTCCTCCTGTAGTAAAAAAAGATGTCATAGAGTAGTTAATCGCTTTTTGAATTGTGGTGAACGTTGGCAATGCAGCATCTGGACCACCATATGCATCATGATAGTTTTTTGTTAGTGATTTGCTAACGCTGTCAATATATTGAGGAGGGATGATGCAGTCTGAATCAAAAAAGATAAAATAATCATACTTTGCTTTCTTAGCGCCAGCGTTGCGGGTTGTGCCAGGTCCCGAGTTTGGTTTTTCAAAATAGACTACGTCCAGTCTGTCCATATATTTTTGAGCAATTGCATCGCTCTTATTTGTTGATCCATCTTCTGCCAAAATAACTTCAAACTGCTTGTTGGTTTGCAATGTTAGGCTCTCCAAAAGCTCTTCTACTTCATCTGGACGGTTATAAACTGGAATAATTATTGAAAAAAACATCTTTAGGATATTATTATTGTTACCACAAATATAGCCAAACTATTGTTTAAACTTATTGTTTGTTGGCTTATATTTTATTTGTGCTAAGTGTTGAAATCTTTTTCTAGATTCATATAGCGAGATTTTAACGTTTGAAAACGTTCCTATGCTCCTTGTCTTGATCTGCAGCCTCAAAATATGTTTTGGCAATGTTTTCCTAAAGCTAAATATATTTTTCTATGTGATTGAAAATATCATTGCCCTTGGTCATGCCATCTATACGGGGATTGAACAAGTAGATAGTTTGCAGATGATGAAATGAGTATTTCTGAAAGAAAATAACCTTAAACATGTGAAACAAAAAAAGATAAACAATATTTGTGAAAATATATTGAATTATCAAAACATTTTTTTACCTTTGTCAGATTATAAACTTTAGGTGTACTATTTTAAGACTCATAGTTTTTAATAGTAAGGTTGTTAATATAATAATGTATATAAAACTATTTAAGTGATAAGAACGAAAATCATCATATTCTATTTTGTTATAGTTGCTCTCTTGTTGTTTTCATGTAACAATAAGGGTGACATCACTATAATAAAAGGGACTATTACAAACTTAGACAATTCTGAAATATTGCTATCATATTTTATTGATGATAGCATAGTTGTTGACACTGTTTATGCTAATCCTAAAGGTGATTTCACTTATAAATGTTCATTGGATACACTCACCTCTTTTTCTGTTTATCTAAACGAACAGAGTTCTGCTATATTGGTTTTTGCAAATCCTCATGATAAGGTCACTATTAAAGGTGATGCAATGGTAGCTGATCTGATAAGGGTTAATGGAAATGAGATTAATGATGGACTCACAGAGTTTAAAGATACTTATAGTGATTTATTGTTGCGACGCAACTTTCTTTATAATACAATAAAAGGAATAAGTAATGTTGATTCAATTCATAATGCAAGCTCATTGACTCAGAGTGAAGATGAGGCAAAGATTAACAGTATTAATCTTGAAATGAAACTTGCCGCAGAAGATTTTATTGAAAAGAATCCTGACAAATTATCAAGTCTTATTCTTATAAATGAGTTTTTTGCAAATTCTGATAATCCAGAACTGTTTGAAAGGGTTATGAAATCCTTGAATGCTGATGTTCTTAAAACCAAGTTGGGGTTAAATTTAGATACTTATCTCAAGAAGGTTTTGAAGTCTGGAGAGGGCACTGCAATGCCATATTTTAGACTCATCGATATAAAGGGGGATACAATAACTTCGTATGACTATAAGAATAAATATGTGTTACTATCTTTTGTTTCATCAACAGGAATAGATTCGCGTGAAACTATAAAGAGATTAAAAGACACATATAAGAATGTGAATAAAGATAGTGTCGAATTTATTTCAGTATATATAGATTCTAATATTCACCCCGATAGTATTATCTTAAGCGACTCTATCGATTGGATAGTAGTGCCTGAAAAAAGAAGTTGGGCTTCTGATATAGTCGATGCTTATAATATTGAGTTTGTTCCTAATAATATATTGATTTCACCAAAAGGAGTTATAAGTTCGCGAAATATATCTGCTTCAGCAGTTGCAAAAGAGCTTAAAAGCTCCTACAAAAAATAACCATTAAAAAATTATATCATTACCATGTTAGTTAAAGTATTTGGGGCGGCTGTTCAAGGCATCAACGCCACACTAATCACTATTGAAGTTAATTGCACAAGAGGTATCAAGTTCCAAGTTGTGGGATTGCCAGATGCGTCGGTGCGTGAAGGACATGAGCGAATAATCTCGGCTATTAATGAAAATGGATTTAAATTTCCACGACAACAAATCATTGTAAACATGTCTCCTGCCGATATCAGAAAAGAGGGGTCTGATTATGATTTACCTCTTGCAATAGGTATACTGGGTGGAGCGGAAAGCATAAAAGCAGACAAATTTTCTGAATATATAATGATGGGTGAGTTATCGCTAGATGGACAAATACTACCCATTAAGGGGGCTCTTCCAATTGCAATTATGGCAAAAGAGAATGGCTATAAAGGGTTTATCTTACCTATTGAAAATGCAAAAGAAGCAGCTGTAGTTGAGGGTATTGATGTGTATGGAGTTGAAAATATTCGTCAAGTTATTGATTTCGTTAATGGTGATATTGAGCTAGAAGCAACAGTTGTTGATATCGAGAATGAGTTCAAACAACGCCAATCTATATTTGAGTTTGACTTTAGCGATGTTAAAGGTCAAGAAAGTGTGAAACGTGCCATAGAAGTGGCAGCTGCTGGTGGGCATAATATAATAATGATAGGCCCTCCTGGCTCTGGAAAATCAATGATGGCAAAGCGCATGCCTTCAATTTTGCCTCCATTCACTATTGATGAGGCGCTCGAAGCAACTAAAATTCATAGCGTTGCTGGAAAGCTTGAAAATAGCGTATCGCTAATGACACACAGGGCATTTCGTGCTCCACACCACACTATTAGTGACGTGGCAATGGTTGGTGGAGGGGCTTATCCTCAACCGGGTGAGATTAGCTTAGCACATAATGGTGTTTTGTTTCTAGACGAACTTCCTGAATTTAATAGAAGCGTTCTTGAGGTTATGAGGCAACCACTCGAAGATAGAAAAATAACAATTTCGCGAGCTCGTTTTTCAGTAGAATATCCAGCAAGCTTTATGCTTGTATCGGCTATGAACCCGTGCCCATGTGGATATTATAATCATCCTGAAAGAGATTGTGTGTGTGCCCCTGGGGTGGTGCAAAAATATCTAAACAAAATATCAGGTCCACTGTTAGATAGAATAGATATTCATGTGGAAATTGTGCCTGTGCCTTTTGAGAAAATATCTGATAGGACACCTGCCGAACATAGTAGCGAAATTGTGAAGAGAGTAGTAAGAGCCAGAGAGATTCAAATTGAGCGATTTAAGAATGTAACTGGAGTTTATAGTAATGCTCAGATGAACTCTAGATTGCTTAATGAATATGCATCACCTGATGAAGCAGGACTGAGACTATTGAAAACTGCAATGGAGCGTTTGAGTCTTTCAGCTAGAGCTTATGACCGAATTCTTAAAGTAGCAAGAACTATTGCCGACCTTGATGAGTCTGAGAGAGTATTGTCATCACATTTAGCTGAAGCTATTAATTATCGCAACTTGGATAGAGAGACATGGGCAACTCAATGATTAGGCTAGAAAAATAACATGCAAATGGAAGCAGACATTCACTTTGATAAATTATTTCTTAAAGTAGCTGTCAATGATGATGAACAAGCATTTGAAGCACTTTTCAACGAGTTCTATCCAGCTTTGTGTGTTTTTGCTAATCGAATAATTGGCGATTTAGATATCTCTCAAGATATAGTTCAGGATATCTTTGTGAGGATTTGGAAGAAACGAAAGAATGTGTCTATTGAGTCTTCATTCCGAAACTTTCTTATTACAACGGTGCGAAATCAGTCGATAGACTATATAAGGAGAGAAAATTTATCTAATAAATATATTGAGAAGAATAAGGAGAAGATTCGTGATGATATGCCTGATTCTCCTGAGGATGTTCATACACTAAATGAACTTGAGGACAAAATAAGCAAAGCTTTGACTGAACTGCCAAACAATATTAGGGAGGCATTTGAGATGAGCAGATTTAAGGGGATGACCTATAATGAGATAGCCGTGTCAATGTCGCTATCTCCCAAAACCATTGAGTCGTATATCAGTAAAGCGCTTCATTTCCTTAGAATAGAACTTAAGGACTATTTGGGAGTTTTTTTCTTTTTGTAGAGGATTGTTGTTTATCCGTTTCAGTCAGCAATTCAGTGTCTAATTGTTAAATCTATACTTTTTTATAAAAAACTTCACTTTTAGCTTAGGGTGTTTCACAACTCAGTCGTCTAGTATATATAAAAGTGAAAAATATGCTAGAAAAGCAAAATATAGAATCATTGTTAGATATCTACGTCGAACAGAAAGAAATCAATACTTCTGAGGCATGGCAACATGTGCGCAAGCGTATTGTATATGATAGAAGAAAAAGATACATCTTTAATTTGAGTAGAAATGTTGCTGCTATTCTATTACCCTTTGCACTGATATTTCAATTTTTAATTTATCCAATACTCGAGAATAATAGGCTTGATGGTCAAACAATAACTGTGGCATCTGCGCCAGGCGTAATAACAAAGACAACTTTACCCGATGGAAGCCAAGTATGGCTCAATTCGCAAAGCTCTCTTACATACCCACAACGATTTGCTAAAAAACATAGGACGGTAACTCTTTCAGGTGAAGCCTACTTTGATGTGATATCTGATGAGAAGCATAGATTTAACGTGGTTACTCCTCAAAAGAACGTTGTGAGTGCTTATGGAACCGAGTTTAATGTAAACTCTTATGCAGATTATGAAAATAGTGAGGTGACACTAGTTGAGGGCAATGTTGAGCTATCAACAAGTCAATCAAATAGTAAGATAAATCTCAATGTAAACGAAAAAGCTATTCTTAATAATAATACTGGAAGTGTATCTGTCGATATCACAGATACCTATGTGGATACCGCATGGAAAGATGGCAAAATGATATTTAGACGAGCACGTCTTGATCAAGTTGCAAAGAAGTTGTCTAAGAAGTTTGGTGTTGATATAGTATTACAAGGAGATAAACTAAAAGAATACGAATACACAGCAACTTTTGTTGATGAGTCTATAGAAGATATCTTGGATTTATTGAAAATGTCTGCACCAATAACTTACAAGATTAATAAGCAAGAAAAGCGTACAAATGATACCTTTACACCTAAGGAGATAATAATAGAAATAAATAATTAGTAACCAATTTACAAGTGGAGGAGAATGCCTATGATATGAGCAAAGAGAGAATAAGAAAGGGAGAATGATAATAAATACCACTCTCCCAAAATGAACAATTAGCTGCTAAATCGGAAAATCTCACCTGACCGAAATGCAGCAGAGTTAGTAAACCCAAAAAATGAATTTAATAACAATGTAAAAGTATGAATAAAAAATCAAACATTAAAGAAGTACATACACTTTGTACTTTATATAAAAAAATACCTATTGCTATGAGGATTACCCTTATATTTTTATTTGCAATGTTTTTTCAAATGCAGGCGGGACATAGTTACTCTCAAGATGCCAAGATTTCGCTTGAGATGAGAAACTCTACAGTTGAAAAAGTATTGCAGACCATAGAACAAAAATCTGATTATTATTTCCTTTATAACAGCAGATTGATTAATGTTGACAGAAAAGTAAGTATGCGAGTTAAAGATGCAGCTATATCATCAGTATTAGACAGACTCTTTGATACTGATCATGTAGATTATGAAGTGAAAGGCTCTCAAATAATCCTTTCACCGCGTGAGATACATAACCAAATAATGGCTTCTTCTTCTGTAAATCAACAACAGAAAAGTGTAACAGGAACAATAGTTGACACATATGGAGAGCCAATTATTGGAGCAAACATTATGGAGAAAGGAACCACCAACGGTACTATCACCGATATAGATGGAAACTTTGTTCTTAATGTTGAGCCTGATGCTGTTTTGCATATCTCATACATTGGATATCTATCACAAGAAGTGAACACTGCAGGAAGAAACACGATTAATATAACATTGCAAGAAGATACACGTGCACTTGACGAACTGATTGTTATTGGATATGGATCGGTTAAGAAGAGCCACCTAACAGGAGCTGTATCTTCAGTTTCGGGTAAAGACCTACAAGCTAATGTCGCAAGAAGTGCTTCGTCAGCTCTACAGGGACGTATTGCAGGTGTAACAGTTTCGAGCCCAAGTGGACAGCCTGGTGAAGGTATGAACATCAATATTCGTGGTATTAGCTCATTAAGTTCAACTTCTCCACTTTATGTAATTGATGGTGTGTACGGTGATATTAATATGGTTGACCCAACTGATATTCAATCACTCGAAGTGCTTAAAGATGCGTCTGCTGCTGCAATCTATGGTTCAAGAGCTGCTAATGGTGTTATTCTGATTACTACTAAAGGTGGTAGACTAAAGACTCCAACAAAAGTTTCAGTAGATGCTTATTCTGGTATTCAGAGCGTATCAAAATATATTGACGTGATGGATGGAAACCAATTAAGAGATTTTGCTAGAGCCACTGGTTACACAACAGCTGAGGATGTTGTTGGATGGAACGGTGGAAGAGGTACAGATTGGCAACGCGAACTTTATCGCAATGCTGTCGTTAGCAAGGCTGCTATTAATGCATCAGGTGGTAATGAAGCATCTACATATAATCTATCAGCAAGTTATCTAAACCAAGAGGGTATAATGAAAACAACAGGTTATGAAACCTGGAATATAAGAACAAAAAACACGCTTTCTCTTTTTGACAACCACTTGAGATTAGGATCTACAGTTTTATTAAAACTTTGGAATAAAGATTATGCAGATGTCTCATCAACATCGGCTCTTACTGCGGTGCCAATGTGGAATGCTTATGATGAGAATGGTGAATGGGGTGTGGCTCCAACTTGGACTAGAGGTGACAACCCTGTGGGTTGGGCGGAAGCACATGATTTTCAGAGACACGGCATGGATCTTTTGATTAATGCATTTGCTGAAGTAGATTTATTTGTGGAGGGACTTAAGTATAACGTGAGTTCGACCTAAGCAACCGACACAATATTTTGATCCACAATGTCCG
>CAYFSV010000112.1:0-7097 GCA_964345815.1 uncultured Proteiniphilum sp.
TGGCATTGGTATAACGATCATGTGGGCAACAAACGCTGTCCGCTTGTTGACACATGGTGGCAAACCGAAACAGGAGGTGTCATTATCTCAGCTATACCATTTGTAACTCCCACAAAACCAACATATGCTTCACTGCCATTGCCTGGAATTAAACCTGTTTTGATGGATGAATTGAGAAATGAAATTGAGGTAAACCAAAAAATAGGAAATCTCTGTATCGAGTTGCCATGGCCCGGAATAGCTCGTAGTATATGGGGAGATCACCAAAGGTTTATCGATACTTATTTTACAACATTCCCAGGCAAATACTTTTCGGGTGATGGAGCTCTTCGCGACGAGGTTGGATATTATAGAATAACAGGTCGTGTAGATGATGTCATTATTGTATCGGGTCACAACCTTGGCACTGCTCCAATTGAAGATGCTATAAATGAGCACCAATTTATAGCCGAAAGTGCAATCGTTGGGTATCCACATGATGTAAAAGGCAATGGTCTTTATGGATATGTTGTACTAAAAGAATCGGGGCAATGGCGAGACAAAAACAATCTTATTAAGGAGATTAACCAACTAATCTCAGATCAAATAGGACCAATTGCTAAACTTGATAAAGTGCAATTTGTGAGTGGATTACCAAAAACACGTTCTGGAAAAATCATGCGTCGAATATTAAGAAAAATAGCCGAGAATGAGCTTTCCGATTTTGGAGACACCTCAACACTTCTCAACCCCGAAGTGGTAGACGAAATCAAGGAAGGAAGAGTCTAATAATACATAAATCCCTCACTAATAGATTTCTCTATTTGTGAGGGATTTGTTTTTTTAATACACAATAAGCTTATTAATCATCAACATATGTAAGCTCTGGTTTAGGTTTTATAAACAGAAGCATCAACACAACTGCAACTAGCACAACTATAGCTAATTTACTAAAATCAGCACCTAAGTTGCCCGCATCAGTCGAGCTCCCAAGAATAAGAGTAATCGAGTATCCCGCAAAAACACCCACCATATTCATTATCCCATAGGCTGTTGCACGAGCCCTTTGAGGAATAATCTGTGTAAGAATAGGCATATTATTAGTATCAAACATTCCATATCCTATTCCAAACAGCATAGCGGCACCAATCAAAGCAAAATAGGTGTGCCCCAAGCCCAAGAGAACTAATGAGGGAACCGTTAAGCTAAGTCCGATAGCACTCGTATATATTCTACCTTTAATATTTTTCTGCACCCATTTGTCAGACATTGGACCCCCAATCAACACACCAATAAACGATGCTATGGCAATAGAAATAGTAGCCATTGGTCCAGCCTTAGCCATATCAATGCCTAAGTTTTCAGAAAACAATGTTGGTAACCAGTTCTTTGTTGCCCATCCTGGAAAACTAGGAGCCATAAAATAGAAAAGCATTATCCAAAAAGATATCGTACCTAAAACCAAACCAAATGGTTTAAATATAGACTCCTTAGCTGTTGGGTTGGTAGCCAACTTCTTATTAACATTTGCTGTTTTGGTTCCAGCATGCCCCTCCTTATCATGAAGAACAAATACTAAAATTATTGCATATACTATCCCAACGATGCCAAACCAGTGAAACACTGTGTGCCAAGTATAGTTAGCTGCAATTGTAGCACCAAATCCACCTAAAGCCTGACCGGTATATAATCCCGACATATGAATCCCTATCGCCAAAGATCTAGTTTTGGAAGTGTGATAATCTGCAATCATTGCTAGCCCAGTGGGGAGATACAATGCCTCACTAACTCCCATCAGAGCACGCAGCCAATACACCTGCTGAAATGTCTCAGCATAGCCCATTCCGTAAGTAACTGCCGACCACACAAACAGACTACCCACAATAAGCCACTTCCTATTCATCCTATCTGCAATTATGCCAGCAACGGGACTCATCAATCCATAAATCAATAGGAATATACCCATTATACGTCCAAAGTTTTCGGCTATTGCAAGCTCCTTAATATCCATCTGCATGGATGCTTGCATTGTTGATAGCATTTGTCTGTCAAGATAGTTGAGCAATGCCACTACCCACAACAATCCAACTAAAATCCACGGATAAGCTTTACTGTTTCTCATTTCAAAATTTGTTTTATTTCAGTTATTTCTTTTGTTATAAATTATTCAAATCCTAATATGCATCTCCAAGTTTGGGGAGAACGAACGCCCGGTTTCAACTCACCTTGAACCAAGTAAACACACTCTTCATCATACACTAGTGTGGCACCAGCACGAGCACTATTTTCAGTTACATCTATCGTAGTCCATAATGAAGTATGAGTATCAAAAACTCTAACCTCTTGATTAAACTTATAATACTCTATCGGTTGAGTCATATAATGTTTGGAGAACTCTAAATTTTTTGTTGCTTTCTCTTCAGCAGACATCTCATCATTAATACCAATTTCGTATTGAGTGGAGATGGCATCTAGAAAAACATTATAATTCACGCCGCCAAAACAAACAACATATCGGTCATCATATGCCATTGCCGTAGCACCACCTAAAGAAAAGGGCTCTGAGTTTTCATCAATCTGACTTCCAACAATCTCCCACAACTCTGCTTCCACATCATACCTCAACACATCAGTAGCCATAGTAGGCTTATTGTTGGAATCTCCAAGAAAAAAACCACCTAGGAGATATAGATATTCCTTGCCATCAATTTCTAAAGCCGAGATAACGGGTTGAACCCTCGCCATGCCTGGAAAGTCTGAAAGCTTTGTCCAACCACCTTCGCCTTTCAAGTCAAGAGTGTATATACTATTAGACTGTTTTCCATCCGCATTGCCACCCGCAACAAACAGTTTGTTATTAATTTCACAACCAGCAAAATTGTCCATCGAAACAGGCAAAGAAGTAATTGGTTCTAGCTCAATTTTATTTTCAACTAGTCTAACATGATAGGCACTATTTAGGGACGTAGAGTCACTATTACCACCAATCCAATAAGCACCATCAGCACTATTTATTGATACACCATAAGCTGACTTTTGAGGTAAAGTCCCAATCTGAATCCAATTCTCACTATCTACGTCATACAAAAGTATCTCATCATACAAAGCCTTAGAACCACCCTCAAACCCAAGTTTGTCTGGAAAATTGGCACCACCTGCCACAATAAGTTTACCATCTATAATCGCTGAATAGGAGGCTGAAACTCCTTTAGCTAGTTTGTTATCCAATCCATGTGTGGAAAGTTTTGACCATTCTATTTTCATCTGACCTTCATTTTGTGAGTAACAAGAAGTTAAAGCAATCATCAAACTGATTGCTATTAATCCCATTGATATTCTGATTAATTTATTCATTTCACTAATATAACTACCGCTTCTTATCGGGACTATAAACCAAGTTTGGAATCTCATCTCTGCCATCAGGTGTTACCAATACAAAAGTAAACATCCACTTTTCTAAACGTATTTCATTTGTCGAAAATCTTCCAACTGGTAGTTTAATCAACACCTTATTCCATCCTTTTTTCAAGTTAACCATAATAGGCTCTCTTGCAGCTGCATTTTCGTTTAGCATCGGAGTCTCATTACTTTTAGTAGTGTGCGAGTTTTTCCATATTGGAGGCATTATCTCCTTATTGTTAATCCAGATTTTACTCTCTTTATAATCCCACTTACCTTGTTTGGGAGGCAAGTCAGCTTCTGAGCGGCTATAGTTTTGAAACTCTATCACAGCACCTACATTTTGCTTCTTGGGCGAATAAACCCACGTGTAGGCATAAGCAGTGTGGTTTTCCTTAGGTTCATCATAAAAACCTGGCACCAAGGTGCCCCACACATGACGAAGATATATGCCTGCTCCCTTTGCACGATTAGTTTCATAAACCTTTCCATCGTACTTATACTTTTTCTTCAACGATTTTTCAGGAGCAAAAGATTTAGTCAAATCACCATCGTTAGGAAAAGCATCGGTTATCAACCAATTTATATTTGTTTGTTTAACATATGGAAACGGCTCATTAGCAAAGGTTTCATTTTTATGATACAACATTCTATTTTCGAAATCCACAAACGACCTAAAGATTGGATCATTAGCATCCGTTGGAAGATTAGTGCCATTTTTGTCAAAATACTCATATCCCCCACCCCTCCATGCTCTTTCGGCAAGTGCTAGCATGGTTGGATAAAAACTATTCTGATTAATAATTTCAAGTTCATTCTCCAACGACCTATCATTCCATATTGCTATGATGGAGCCAGCCAAGTCATCACTTCCAATATCCGAATTATATATTTTACTATTATATAAAGCTACAATGTCACCATACATGTCAAAATGATTTGTGTAATGAAATTTCGAATCTATGGCAGGGATTCCAGGCTGAGCCTTGCCACGATAGCTCCACATCTGAGTCATATCTATTTCACCAGGCTTGTAGTTCCAGCCGGGGTTCCACGATATAACCTTTTTGCCTTTTGACCGCACAAACTCAACCATTTCGGGCACAAAATCTGGATTAGTAAACTCCACCTCATCAGTACCAATATGAATATAAGGCACCGATGGAAAAACCACTGTGCATATTTCATCCATTAGATCTTTTATTACCTCAGTGCCTCGCTCCGACTGCATATCCACCCCCATTGCCCTAACAAATGCAGCACTATGACCAGGCATATCTATTTCGGGAATCAACAGCATGTTATGCTTTTCACACCACTCAGCAATCTCATGAGCATCTTCAATGGTGTAGTATTTTCCATGAAGTCGTTCAAAGCTTGAGTCGGCATTAAGTTCTGGATAACGTTTACTCTCCAATCTCCACCCCTGATTTTCGGTCAGGTGCCAATGAAAAACATTAATTTTGAACTTAGACAACAAGCTAATATGCTTCTTAATCTCTTCCACCGAAATGAAGCTTCTCCCCACATCATGCATAAATCCTCTTATCCTAAAAGCGGGATAATCCAATATCTCACATGCAGGAATGTAATAATCACCCCCGCCCTCTCTCGCAATCAGTTGGTCAAGAGTCTGCTTAGCCCAATAAACTCCTTTTGGTGTCACCGCTTCTATTGTGATATCATCATTTGAAACACTCAATCGGTAGGCTTCATCTTCATTTACTTTAGCTTCGGCAATTGATTCAACCATCAACACCGATATTTCAGATTCAGTTAATTTTGAGTTTTTCACGATATATCTTTCCCCCTCTGTCCATTCCACTGATTGCGGCATTGGCAGCAGATTAGACTGTGAGTTTGCCACAAGTGGAAACAACAGATAGAGACATAATATTACGAAAGAATTGCGTATAATAGTCATTTGATTGTTTTGTATATAAATTCTACTTCTTTTCAGCCCTAACCCATTCAACAACATACCCCTTATCGGAAACATTATCATTGCCTATAAAATGAACGTAGGACAATCCATGAATAGATCCGTTTGCTAGTGGCATGGTCAATCTTTTTTTATTGTCAACATACATCACAGCAATAGGTTTGCTTGAGTTCAAGTCCCACTCAATTCTAATATTGTGAGGCTTATTATCTTTTATTTTAAGTTTCTTAGGATTAAGTGTAAAGCTAAATGGGGCAAAGTATTTTGCTGTTGTATCAGTTGGATTAAACCACCGATCATTTAAAATTAATTCGCTGTTGGTATCTAAATCATTAAAACGGATTGATGCCGAAAACACCCCTCTCTTGAATGCAGGAAAATTCCAAACAGCACCACGTCGCGAGGTCAGCAATGAGTCATTTTGTTGGTATTTAATTTCCAATCCATTTTCATTTATCTCACAACCGCCTGTTCGGTTATATCCACAGTGTCCCACAATACCTTCATAATAATTAAACACGCTCCATTGTTCCAACCCATCCGAAAAATCACAATAGCGACTATCTTCATAAAGCCAGTCAACATCAAACATCACCATCACACGATGCAGAGGATGTTGTCCCAATGAAACTAGCAATCTACCAGGATCAGTTTCAACAAATTGACTTTGATGCACACTTTTATCAATTCCTTGCGTGTCGCCAAAATCAGAAGCATCACGCCTATGGTCTAGATAAAGCTCACGAAATCCAGTCCATGTTTTCCCATCATCATCCGAAATTGCAGCATGAATAGCATTACGATTTGTAAACACATCATCCCAAACACCATTTGTGTTGTTAATCTCAGGCAAAGGAGTCGTATTAGACCAAAGCAATATCAATCTCCCATCGCGTAGTTTTCCCAAAGTGGGCATTGTGATTGTTCCATAAAATGGCGAAGGTGTTGACTCACTCCATGTCCGACCACCATCATCCGAAAAAGATTGGTAGTGATAATCTTGCGATGTTCGTATTATCATCCACAACCTACCATCAGCCAGCTCCACAACAGTGGGTTCTGCCGCCCCATGGTTCCACCTAATGCCATTATGAAATCCACCACCTTCGTGGTCGGGCGTTGTCACAAGTGATGATTGCTCCCACGTCAAACCATCATCATCAGAAATATAAGTAAAACAGGCACGAGGCAAACCTTGCTGCAATCCATAATGTCCAGCCACCACAACCCTCTTGCCATCATTAATAAACACAGGTGGCTTTAACATAATCCCCATGTTTTGAGAGACCTTTATCAGTTCCCTTCCACCTTCCAATCCTCCAACTGTTCGAATGGCATATGTGCCCATTCCTGGTGCAGAAATCAATCGCAGATACTCGCCCGACATTGGACTTTGAACATCAGCAAAAGGAATATCTTTTGGAATATTTACCTTTTGCCATGTAAAACCCTTATCCTTGCTTGACAAATAAAAGGTTCCAGCCTCTGCCTGTTCGCCATAGTTGTAGTGACGTATCTCACCATCCTCCAATTGCGAAAGACCAATGTATGCATCACTTGGAGGCACACCCACAACTTTTGGAGACATTATTGTTGAATCTCTTTGTGTGGTGTTAGCACTTATTAGTCCAACACACATCAGAGCCCAAACAACAAAACTAAATTTATGCATAATTGAAAGTTTAATTTATACAGGATTTCCAATCTTCACAACGTCATGAAGATCATTTCGCCACTGAATTTCAATCTTCACAACATAAGAAAGATTAATTCGTCA
>CAYFSV010000113.1:0-7085 GCA_964345815.1 uncultured Proteiniphilum sp.
GTGACTTTCACATCATTTTTTGTTACAATCAAGTGCTTTTAGGTCCATTTTGGATATATGATAGGAATAAATCAGTTTTAATTGGAGGCGTTATCATGTGTGTTTTACGCATTTCGAATTGAAATGGGGATAAAAACAAATCATGGGGATTTACATATTTGGCTAAAACAACAAAATCCCTCTAGATTTATGCTTAAAGAGATTGATCTAATAATAAATATAGAAGAGATGGTTATCTAATACATTTTGTACTAGACGTTATTGAACGTGTTTTGCACAATACCATTATTTTATGGATGATAACATAAATATGCGAACAGGTTTAAGGAAAGAAGGATGAATTTGTCAGGTGCTTGTCAATATTATATTTGCGTCTTAATTCTAATATCACTTCCTAGCCAAAGCGGCAGGAGCTTCCAATTCGGGACCCAATCCGTGTTTGGCTTTCACCCAACCATCATCAGCCCACATCTCAGTAAGACGGCGATTGTTTTTTGCATCCCAAATCGAATTGATTTCATACTCCTCAACCTGACCACTCATAGACAAACCAACCCAGCTGTGGCAACCACTTGAATGACGAAATTTGACTAAATAGATATGCTGTTGTTGAAGGTATCCTTCGGCGCTAATAAAATTTCGCAGTGGTTTTTCAATCTCCCAAAAAAGAAGACCTGAGAAGTGTTCGGGATTAATTTTTCGCAAAATCATTGTTGCCTTTAGCACTGCATCATCTTGACTGAAGGTGTGCTCCATAGCGGGGAGCATACGATTGATATAGCTAACAAGACACCCCGACGTTTCGCAAAGGATGAAGGTGATGTGAGGCGCGTCGAACTCCTTGGGGGATAGTTGCTGAAAGCGTAGAACAAGAACATCCTCATTATTTCGCTTAACCACATCATGCTCAACAAGACGTATATTGAAGGGCACCTCGAGCAGCTCGACCCACTCGATCTTGATTAAATCAGGATATCTTATTTTTCTATACTTTTCTCTCAATGTGATTTATATATATTGTAGCAACCAAGTACCTTTGTTTTCAGGCACTTTCTATAGTTAATAGGAAGCGTCGAGCGTCAGGATTTAGCATTTCTGAAGCATCTCTCTTCCAACCTCCATCAATTTATTTATTTTTTTTAACCGCAAAAGGGTAACAAAATTAACAAAAATAGTTCACAAAAGGCAAGGATGAGGCATAACATTACAATATAGTTTTGGCAACTATATAGATATGCCTGATTATCACATGGTACCAAAGAAAATATTTAGAAGCCCCTCTGACGCATTGCTTCAAAAGTGAGTATGGCAGTGGAGACCGAAACATTTAGCGAATCTATTTCTCCTCGCATCGGAATCTTTATTCGCTTTGAAGCATTATTTAGCCACACATCTGTGAGTCCATCAGCCTCGGTGCCCATAACTATAGCCGAGGGTTTTGTGAAGTCCACATTTTGGTAGTACTCAGCAGCCTCTAGCTCAGCCGCATATGAAGCTATTTTATTATCATCAAGCCATTTGATAGCCTCTTGGGATGTGCAAAACGCTGTTTGAACAGTGAAAACACCCCCAACGCTCGACCTAACAACATTAGGGTTATACAAATCAGTCATAGGACTGCACACTATCACAGCATCGGCTCTAGCAGCGTCGGCAGTGCGAAGTATCGCCCCCAGATTTCCAGGTTTCTCAACAGATTCAAGTATTATGACAAATGGATTTTCTGACAAACTTAAATCGCTCAACGTATGCTTTTTGGGTTTGGCAATAGCCACTATTCCGTCAGAATTTTCACGATATGCTATCTTTGCAAAAACTTCGCGAGTGATATCAAATACTGCATTACTTGGCAGGTTATCAAGCACATCAGGATATTTTGAAGTTTCAAACAACTCACGACAAACATAAACTGAGTTGATAGAATAATTGGCTCTCAAAGCAAGCGACAGCTCGCGAGCCCCTTCAATTATGAAAAGACCTTGCTGCTGTCGCTCTCTGTTTTTTCCAAGCTTTACAATGTTTTTTATTGCATTGTTTTGAAGACTTGTAATTATCATATATAAATTAAGTATTTCAATTAATCCACACTATTTAAAAGGATTTTTTCAACTGCATCTTTCAGTTTTGATTTTGGTGCGGCTCCCATCACTGCTTGTGGTTGCTCCTTCATTGGAACATACAAAATGGTGGGAAGACTGCGAATTCCAAATGCTCTTGCTATTTCGGTTTGCTCATCCACATTTACTTTGTAAACATAAATATCATCTTTGTATTCAGCAGCCAAATCCTCGAGCACTGGCGAGACCTGACGACATGGACCACACCAAGCAGCCCAAAAATCGATTATTGCAGGCTTATCTCCTATATAGTTCCACTCGTCATTGTTCTCAAAATCGAACACCTTTTCGATAAATGCTTTATGATCAAGATCGATAGCCTTGCCTGTTTCTTTCTCCTGTGGATTGCTTGCTACTGCCACTAATACCAAACTGAACAGTGCAAAACTAGTAATTAATTTCTTCATTTTTAAATTATTGTTTAATGTGATTTTATTAAGTCCATATTGCTTAACATATGAATATAGATTAATGTTTCAAGATTTGGTTTAATCTATGATTTGTAAACAATAATTTACTCCTCAGGCTCCACCCAATCACCATGCTCTTTTATTAGTTGCTTCAATCGCTCAACTGCCTCTGCTTGAGGGATATTTTTCTCAACAAGCTGTTTCTTTTTATAAAGAGATATTTTTCCATGCTCGGCACCCACATAGCCATAATCAGCATCAGCCATTTCGCCAGGACCATTCACAATACAGCCCATAATTCCGATTTTAAGATGACGAAGATGTGAGAAATGCTCTTTGATTAGGGCAACGGTTGACTGAAGATCAAACAACGTTCGACCACAGCTTGGGCATGAAATAAACTCTGTTTTGCTAGTTCTAACTCGCGCCGCTTGAAGCAAACCAAAAGCATAAGAATCTAGGTCGGTGATGTCAATGCTTCCTTCATTGCTAATCATTATTCCATTTCCAAAGCCATCTAGAAGAACAGTTCCAAAATCAACCCCACCTTTGAGTTGAATATCCTCTGCAAGATCCTCTTTATAATTTCGTTGAATAACTACAGGAACACGGCAATCAGCAGTTAGCAATTTATGAAAAGCAGCCCGCTGCTCTCCCACTCCATTAGCGTGATTGGTGGTAAGTATTAGCACAACCTTGGGATACTGCTTTATCTTATCAACAACTTCGTCCGTAAGTTCAGGATATGAGATGCGAAGGAAGTTGACTTGTGCACCACTATCTTTTATTTTATCAATATTATTGGTAGTGAAAAGAGGAAAATAGTCTATCTTATCCTCCCACCCATCATAATCTATTATAGCCTTCATCCCCTTTTGAAAATTTGTGGGGACTGACGAGCCCACATAAATAAAATCGGGAATAAAGTGAGTGCTAATGCTCATATCAATGGTGTGGCTACGATCAGAGATAACCACTGGCAGGAAATCGCCTCCAATATTTCTCACTGCTTTTGTTTCAACTCTATCTGTGGAAAAGGGTGAAAAACCATCCCATAGTTCGCCATCAATTGCGTCATGTCCATCTCTTTTCGAAACATACTCGACCAACTTGCGAGCCACAGGAACTTCCACTTCGGGCTCTTCGCTTAGTGAAACCCTAATTGTATCGCCTATACCATCTGAAAGCAATGCACCAATACCAACTGCTGATTTCATTCTTCCATCTTCACCATCACCCGCCTCGGTCACTCCAAGATGAAGAGGGAAGTGCATGTTTTCACTATCCATACGATCTACCAACAAACGAACCGCTTTTGTCATCAGCAATGTGTTGGATGCCTTCATTGAAATAATAATATCGTGAAAATCCTCTTCAAGGGCAATGTACAAATACTCCATACAAGACTCGACCATCCCCTCTGGTGTGTCTCCAAAACGGCTCATTATTCTATCAGAAAGCGAACCATGGTTTACTCCAATTCTTACGGCAACATTGTTTTCTTTGCACAAACGATAAAATGGTGCAACCTTTTCTTTTATTTTTTCGAGTTCTGCTGCATAGCCCTCGTCAGTATAATCAATCTCCTCAAATCGCTTTTGCTTATCAGCATAGTTTCCTGGATTGATACGAACCTTTTCGCAAACAGTTGCCGCAACCTGTGCTGCACGTGGATTGAAATGTATATCTGCCGAAAGAGGGATATCAAACCCTTTATCACGCAGTTGTTGGCGAATAACACCTAGGTTCACCGCCTCTCGTCTGCCCTGTGTGGTTAAACGAATCAAGTCGGCACCTGCATCTATTATTCTCTCGCATTGAGCCACACTACCCTCGGTGTCAAGGGTATCGGTGCTTGTCATTGTTTGAATAACAATGGGATAGCTACTCCCCATATGGATATTGCCTACTGGAACATCAATAGCGGATCGCCTTTTATAATTAAAAAAATTCATCTTGTATTCTTAGTGATTCAATATTGCTACTTAATCTGTTATATCTCTTTATATACCTCCTCGAAGGGTACTCTAAATCTCTCGCCTCTCAATCCTTTTTGCATACGCACGCCACAAGTAATAACCATGTTCACTTCGGAACCACGTGGCAGAGAAAGGGCTTTCTTAATTAATCTACTATCAAACCCTTCAAGCGGACAGGTGTCATAGCCCTCATTTGCCATTGCAAGCATAAAGGTTTGAGCTGCTAGTCCACATGTTTTGTGAACCACAACACGCATATCTGGTTCGGATATTTCACGAACAATGGGTCTGAATAAACCAACAACTGTAGCAAAAAGTTTACGAAACAAACCATATAGTCCCAAGAAGCGACCATATATAAATGGCATTGCGACATTATAATAAAGCTCCTGACTTTTTATATACCTCTCTTGTTTCTCGACAGGCGCATATTTGCGTATATTTTTTCGCTCAAAGTCAAGCACTTGCCTCGCTCTTTTGCGAAACAAATCTTGACGAGTGACAAACACCACCATCTGCTTTGCAGTGCGTGCTGTGTTTTGATAAATGCATGCCTTCTCCATCTTTTTAAGAACTTCGGGAGAAGTAACATGATGAAACTCCCACAGCTGCATATTGCTACTAGCGGGAGCTAGAGTTGCCAATTCAATACAACGTCGCACCGTATCAACATCAAGCTCCTTATTTGGATCAAAATGACGAACGGAGCGACGATGATTTAATATCTCTTCAAATGTCATAAAGATTATATCGTGATTGCAAAGAAACTAGCGCACTAGCGGCAATATTTCAATCCAATATCCATCTGGATCTACGATGAAATAGAGTCCCATCTTTTCGTTTTCATAACACACACAATCCATCTCTTTATGATAAGCACGCGTTTGGTCATAATCACCCTCTACTCTCATACATAAGTGTTGCTCATTGTCACCCATGTTGTAGGGTCTGTCCCAATCGCGAAGCCATGTCAGTTCTAGTGTGAAGCCTGTTGTTCCATCTCCAAGATACACCAGAATGAACGATCCATCAGAAGCCTCCTTACGTCTAACCTCCTTTAAACCCAATGCTTTGTCATAAAATTCGATACTCTTTTGTAAGTCTAATACATTGATATTGTAATGATCAAATCTGCTTTTAATTTCCATTTTTATTTATAAGTTAAATGATTCTCCTTTTTTATTTATCACCAAATATTGGCAGTTTTGTAGTCTTGCATAGTCTTCAAACTCATTTGCTTTATCATAATGCTCACCAAAATGCATAGGCAAAAGATAATCCACAGAAACACGCTCCACAAATTGCTCAACGCCCCTCATATAGTCAGCCCCAAGGCGTGGATCTATTGGGAACATTGCCAAAAAAATTTGATTGGTGTGTTCCGCAACGAGTTCTAATTCACAAAGATAGTTATTTTCGTATCCCGCTGCTTCAATTTTTGAAACTTCCTCATTCCAATGCCAGTTATTTAAATCGCCTGCATGAAAGTATTTCTTCCCATTCACTTCCACACAAAATGATCCACCAACATCCGTCGAGCCATATGCCTTAACCGCAATATTACCATCTTTATATGTTTGCAAAATATCTAACAAAACCACATCTTCATTATCTGTAATCTCGTGCTCATCAGCCACCTCTTTGGAGAGAATATAATGTATATTCTGTTTTTTGTTTCTCCAATTAAAAATATCTGGATTGAAATGATCTGCATGCGAATGTGTGACAAACACATACAAATCTTCAGGCTTGTTGAGCAAATAGTCATTCACCCAAAGCGTTCCATCCTCCTTTTTTGCATCCTCATAGAAGTCAAAAAGAAGTGAGAAGCCCTCAAACTCCAACAGATAACAGCTATGATATATATATGTAACTCTCATATTTATTTTCTTTACTAGTATAATAACAAATCATGGGGGTTTTGTTCAAAAATTGGAGGTTAAAAAAACATACTGCATCAACTTCCAATTATATATGTGTGGAAAAATGCAACACTTTTGCAGTATTATATAACCACAATACTAAAATCAATAGAAAATTACTTCCTTACAGTAATCAAATAGTTTAACAACATAAAAAACAAAAAATTATGAAGAAGTATTTTGCAGAAATGATTGGTACTATGGTATTGGTACTGATGGGGTGTGGAGCTGCTGTGTTTGCAGGAGCAGGACAACCATTTGATTCGGTAGGAACACTAGGCGTTGCTTTCGCATTTGGGCTTTCAGTTGTGGCAATGGTATATGCAATTGGGAGCATATCGGGGAGCCACATCAATCCAGCAATCACTTTGGGAGTTTTCCTTTCGGGTAGAATGAGTGGCAAAGATGCAGGTATGTATATGCTATTTCAGGTGATTGGTGCCATTATTGGTTCATCAATCTTGTGGTTTTTAGCAAAAGATTCGGGCTCGACCACAACACTAACAGGAGCGAATGGATTTGCAGACGGACACATGGCTCAAGCTTTTGTAGCAGAAATGGTGTTTACATTCATATTTGTACTTGTAGTTTTGGGAGTTACAGCCAAAAATGGTTTGAGCAACTTTGCAGGCGTTGCTATCGGACTAGCTCTTGTGT
>CAYFSV010000114.1:0-6936 GCA_964345815.1 uncultured Proteiniphilum sp.
TTAGGTTGGTGCGCTCAATAGTTGAATCACTACCTAGCAATTGCACCTCAATAGAAGTAGGGAAATCCTGATCCAAATCCATAGACTCTACAGGCTGTCCATGCACCATAATGCCACTATTTTTGTAAGCCCATCCCGGAGCACCAGGACACTGTTCACCATAAATACGATACTCAAGACGAATCTTATAATTCGAGAACTCATCTTTGTAAAAGATATGACCATATCTCTCATCAAAAGTATCATACTCATCATACGAAACGCGCATCACCCCATCCTCAACACGGAAGGTGTTGCCAAAGTTGTCACCCGCTTCATAGCCTTTGATTTTCACAGTCCAATCGTTCAAGTCCTTACCATTAAACAATTGCAGCCACTCCTCGACAACGATGTGAGAGCTTTCATCATTCTTCTTAAGACTGCACGAGGCAAGCACCAAAGCAAAAACGGAGATAATTAAAAGTAGAAAATTCTTTTTCATTTGATATTCTTATTTATTAGATAATTGTTGCGTTCTATAAAGATACAAATATTTTTATTGTAAAGCAAAGGGCAAATCATTCAGCTACAACAACATGCACAAAGATGAGTAAATATCTTCAACTCAATAAATCTCGAAAAAAGACTCAAGAGTGTCAATAGTTGTATCCTTCAGAATAACCTTTTTATTCTTATCCAGAAGGTAAATAGTGGGAAGAGCTTTTATATCATAGATTTTCTCTCTTGTAATTTTCATACCATCATCATAAGAATGAATCCAGTTAGCAGGTTGCGAGCTCAAGCTACGTTTCCAGCCCTCCACATCATCTTCAACATACACAGCAAGTACCGAAATCATAGTTCTAGTATCCGAATTTAGCAAAAAGGCATTGTTTATCACCTCCGATTGTGCAAGCATCATTGTTGCCTGAGCGCAGGTGCCACAGTCAGGATCGGAAAAGATAAGAATAGTGTATTCACTTTTCAGCGAACTTAGCTTCTTAGTCGCACCCGACTCAAGCGTGTAGGTAAAGTCGTTAGCAGTTTTACCCACCCGATTAATTTTTGTCATCTCATACTGAAGCGTATATTTCGCCATCTCGGCACCGCTGAGCAACGAAGATTTTGTTACTACCTCAAGAACCGGAATATAAAACTCTTCATTGCGAAAAGGAGAGTTTGGTTCATAGAAATACTTATCAAATAGATATGCAAAATATCTATACATTTTATTGTTCAACTCAGCTTTTGTAAGCGTAGTTTTGAGCGAAATTTTAGCCTCATCAGCTGTAACGTGATATAGGATATTGATATAATCCACAAAAGCCTGCTCGGTAATATCTGGGCGCTCAGTAAGCG
This sequence comes from uncultured Proteiniphilum sp., assembly GCA_964345815.1. Taxonomy (GTDB): domain Bacteria; phylum Bacteroidota; class Bacteroidia; order Bacteroidales; family Dysgonomonadaceae; genus Petrimonas. Next base: position 1,339 of record CAYFSV010000114.1, read on the forward strand.
ATGAGTCGGCAAAGTCAAATTTATCCCAATAGTGCATCACGAGATATTTAGCGCGATCGTCAGAATCAGTAAGGTCGGCTGGCATATCAGGCAACACAAAGGTATCTGGAACAATAATTGTTTCATCAGAAATAATTAAGCTATCAATATTAATATTCTCAGATTGAGCTTGTTTGCTTGAAGAGCACGCAGCAACAAGTAATGCTATTGCTGCCACAAAGAAGAGTGAATTTAATTTGTTGAACATTGATTGTATAGTTTTATAATGTAAAAGTACAAAAAAACGTTGAAAAAGATTGACCAAACCACAATGGAATTGAGTAATTGATTATTTTTCGTACATTTGTCTTTCATATGATTTAAAATTATTTGTTTTAAAAAGTATCATATATAATTCGTTTTAATCATCTACTTGTGTGAGAATTATTATCATGCTCGTGTCATTATATCTAAAATTATATGGACAACTATATTGTTTCGGCTAGAAAATACAGACCATCAACGTTCAGATCAGTTATAGGCCAAGAGGCGCTCACCACGACACTCAAAAACGCAATTGCCACCAACAAACTGGCACATGCCTATCTTTTTTGTGGTCCACGAGGGGTGGGTAAAACCACATGTGCCCGAATTTTTGCTAAGACAATAAACTGCCTCAATCTCACAAGTGATCACGAAGCATGCAACGAGTGTGAATCGTGCGTGGCTTTTAACGAACAACGCTCCTATAATATACACGAACTAGATGCTGCCTCAAACAACTCTGTTGACGATATCCGAGCACTAATAGACCAAGTGAGAATACCACCACAAATTGGGAGATATAAGGTATATATTATTGACGAGGTGCACATGCTGTCACAAGCTGCTTTCAACTCATTCCTCAAAACATTGGAAGAGCCACCGGCACACGCAATATTTATTTTGGCAACAACCGAGAAGCATAAAATAATACCAACGATATTATCACGTTGTCAGGTTTATGATTTCAATCGCATCAATATTGGAGACATCGTAAACCATCTACAATATGTAGCAACCGAAGAAAATGTGAATGCCGAACCAGAAGCCCTTAACATAATAGCCCAAAAGGCTGATGGAGGAATGCGAGATGCACTTTCTATTTTCGACCAAACAGTGAGCTATACAGCAGGCAATGTCACTTACAAAGCAGTAATAGAAAACCTTAATGTGCTGGATTTCGAATACTACTTTAAACTAACCGAAGCGGTATTAAAAGGTGATGTAGTGAACTCGCTATTGATACTCAACGACATCCTCAACAGAGGCTTCGAGGGACAATACATCATTAGCGGCATAGCCTCACATTTTAGAGATTTGCTGGTATGCAAAAACCCAGCATCAGCACAATTGTTCGAAATGGGTGCATCAATACGTGAGCGATACATTGAAATGGCACAGCGAAGCGACACCCTTTTCTTATATAAAGCAATTGAGATAGCCAACAAAAGCGATCTAGAGTATCGTTTGAGCAAAAATAAACGATTATTGCTCGAGCTCACATTTATAAAACTTTGTCAGCTTATAGAAAACCCTACTCCATCTACCACACAAACAAGCAATATAAAACCAATTGACAAAAAGGAGGCAACTCAAGCAGAAGTAGGCTCAAACGCCACAAATGCCAAGGGCACGTACAATCAAAGTGCACAGCATGCCAACTCTATAGTCAAGGAGCCATCTGCAAGTCCTAGCCCCCAAACACAAAAGAAGGAACAAGCAGACAAACGAGCATTAGGATTGGGTGTGTCGTTATCATCAATCAAAAAAGGAAATGTCAAACAGGCATCCGCCAAAAATAATGAACAGCAAGGCAACAATCAGCAAACAAACAATAATAGCCAATTCACACAGCAACAACTCATAGATAAGTGGATACAGTATGCTAATGAAACAAAGGATGAGATATTGCTACAGAAGACTATGCTATTGAGTAAGCCAAAACTAATAAATGAAAGCACCTTTATCGTAACGGTGAGCACCGAGATAAACAAAGGATACGTAGAGGCTGGAAGCCTAAATCTAATGACCTTTTTGCGCAAGGAGCTCAAAAATGACAATATTACAATGCAAATAGAAATATCGGATGCACCTGTAATAACGCGCCCCGTAACAAATCGAGAACTATTTAATGAAATGGCTAAACAAAACCCAGCCTTGCAAAAACTGTCCGACGAGTTTGACCTAGAACTCACATAAGATGATATGAACAAAAGAACTCTACTGCTACTATTCACAATAATAATTGTCACATCGGGTTGTAACAATCATAAACCCAATAGGCAAAGCATTGAGTTGGAAGACACAATAGCACAACTACACACAGACACAGTAAAAGCCGAGCAATACAACAAAATCATTATCGATTCGCAACTAACGTTTGAAGAGGCTCTATATGGAACCAAGGCACCCGTCGAGGTAATAGAACAGCTTGTGTTATTTGATGTGCAGTATCTATCCACAGATGGAAGGATACATCAAGGGCAAATTATGAGCAACAAGGAATTAGAAAAGGATATTAAGCATATGTTTGAGTTTATGCTTAAAGAGCAGTTTATAGTAGAAAAAGCAATACCTGCTGTGCATTACAATTGGAGCGATAGTCTATCTATGGACGACAACAACTCATATAGCTTTTGCTATCGCAACATATCCTACTCTAAGCACGCCCATGGAATGGCAATAGACATCAACCCCCGTTTTAATCCCCTTCGATGGAAAAAAGAAAAGCGCCCTAATCAGCCCCAGGGCGCCATATTAGACACTACTGTGAATGGCACATTACATCCAAATCACATAGTGGTAAGTGAATTCAAAAAATTAGGTTTTAGATGGGGACACACATTTTCGAAATACTACGACGATCACCACTTCGAGAAATAAAACTACATCGTTACAAATATTTTTTAGCCCACGCATAAATCAAACCACCAATATATCGAGCATCCTTGATATCAGTAATCAAGTGATCGATATGATCGAGTGAAATAAAACTTTTGGGATGACGAGCCGCCATAAATATATTGGTAGCATGGTCTATACCCACCATAGTATCACTAGGCGAATGCATAATCAAGATAGGCTTCTCCAATCCATTGAGAGTTCTTTTGATGCTATATCTAGATAAATCCTCAACCAAGGCTTTTCCAATCTCCATCTCTCTGCCCGCTACATCCACCATGGCACTGCCTTTGGTCATTATTTCATCAATCTTGCTTGTAAACACACGTTGAATATGCTCGAGTGTAGATGGAGTCCCAATTGTGGTGATAGCCTTCACCGATTCTATTTTATTGGCTGCTACAATAGTTGCTGCTCCCCCCAGCGAGTGCCCCACCAATAGCTTGGGCGCCTCATAGTTCTCCTCCAAAAACTTAGCAGCATACACCAAGTCATCAATATTAGAGGTGAAATCGGTATGCACAAAATCTCCTTCACTGTCTCCCAATCCCGTAAAATCGAATCGAAGAGTGGCAATTCCATTTGCACTTAGAGTTTCCGAAATAAACTTTACATTGATAAGATTTTTGTTGCACGTAAAACAGTGCGAAAATATAGCATAAGCCTTTGGCTCCGAGCCTTCGGGCAATTCAAGCGAGCCCGATATCATCAATCCCCTCGAATTTCTAAATTGAATTTTTTCTCGTCTCATATTCATATTGTAACAAAAAAAGAGCAATTAGGTTTGTTAGCTCACCTCCTAAATACGCTTCAGAAGATTAAACTCAAGTTGCAAGTCAACCGTCTCCTTAGTCACAATATTCAGCGGCATATAATTTTCCATCTTAGGCTTATTTTTCAAAATAAGATTTTCAAGCAAAGTCTTCATAGCCATATAGCCCTGATAATCGGGGTTTTGATCAATCAAATAATCAATTTGCCCCTCCTTTAGCTTAGCGATATTACGATCAGTCATATCTATACACACAAGCTTAACATCATTAATATTATTGCGCTGCAAATAATCAGCAACTACATTTCCACGCGAATTGAGAACAATTATACCCTTCACCGAAGGATGCTCCTCAAAAAACTTTCCCATGGTAATCTCATTGCGTTCGTTGTCATACACCGAAAACAACATATGGTGCACCTGATTTGTATGATCAATCTCTTTCAAGAAATCGAAAGCACCCTTACGCCTCAATATACTAGTGTTGGCACTTTGATCGCCAACCCTAATAGCCTGCAGAACACCAATATCACACTTACCAGGCAGTAGCGAATAGAGCAACTTGCACATCAAATAGCCACAAATGTAGTGATTGGCTGAGTAGAACGCTAAAGGATTTGAATCCTCAATCGTGGAATCGACAAACACAAAAGGAATATCTTTGTCTCTGAGTTGTGAAATAAGATTACAAGTCTCCTCATTAAAAGTGGGACCAATAATCACTGCATCAGGATTATGCTTTAATACTTGGCTGAAGACATCTTGACAAGAGTAAATATTATATTGGTCATAGGTAAGAAAAGTGGTCTTTATATTAATACTTTCATATTGCTCAACCGCTAATGTAATGCCACTGTGAATATTGTCCCAATACTCGCCAACCGAAGCATGAGGTGTGGTAACGATTATCTCATACGTTTTTTTGAGTGACAAGCCCGACAAGTGAATATTGGGTTTGTAGTCAACCTCCTCAAGAACCTTCTCAACTGCTACACGCGCCTTTTCCGACACATTGCCTCGCCCATGAAGCACCCTGTCAACCGTGCCTGGCGATACACCAGCCAACTCTGCAATATCCTTAATTCTTACTCGTTTCTTCATACCTATCTATATTAGTATTACTATTTTTTATTGTTTAATTGCAAATATAGGGATAAAATTATTGAGAGATAGGAAATCTCATAACTCAATTATCTGTTTTATATTCTTTTTAAATTGAAAAAGCAACTTGAAGATTTACATTATGAAGATTAAGCTAGCAAAACAAGAAACTTAATTGTTAAAACAATTAGAGAATAACAAATAATATGGTATCAAAAGCACTTGCTTTTGATACCATATTGCCTAGAATGGTGCAAAACTCATCTGCTTTCGATTCCATATTTCCTGATGGGGTGTCAAAGTGAAGTTCTGACGACCCCATCTCGCACGAGATGGACCTAAAAGCAGATTTTTTTAATGATATTTTTCAGGTGCACACCTATTTTCAAGTTCTGACGACAATAAAAATTAGGGATTGTTAGTTATTGGCTATTTTTTCGCCATTTTTCTTGCCGATTTAGACTTGATCGAAAATGCTTTTGACATCATATCACCTGATATGTGTTGAAAAGGAATTGCGGTTTATGTTAAATTAATGTTAATGCTAATTTATTTAACTTTACGCCCTTTATTTGTTTCGATTTTCGGCTAAAGAAAATTAAATATTAGTTTTTAAAAAAGCGATACCTGTAAAAAGCAAGTGCTTTTGATACCATATTTTTTGATTTGGTGTCGTCGGAAAATTCTTTCAATCCGAATGATTTTTGAAAAAAACTACGAACTTTTCGTAATAAATTGTGACACAATGAGATAAACAACAATTAACTCAATTTTCAGGCAAAACTCACATTTGTTAGCTTTTT
>CAYFSV010000115.1:0-6697 GCA_964345815.1 uncultured Proteiniphilum sp.
AATCAATTGATTAATGTGTTAGTTGAAATTCAAGCTCTAGAAATAATACTGCAATCCTATTGAAACTTGATTTCCTTTTGGTCCTTTACCATCCATAAATAAATCGAGAGGAGAGTAGGCAGCAAACATTCCGTAATCGCCAAATCCAGCCTGAGCTATAAAGTCTATGCTCACTGGACGAATATTCAACTCACCAGGCATTTTAAGCTTTTTCTTTCTACCATCTTCGTTAAACCACACCTTTGACGAAGAGGCGGTTTTCACCTTCCCAACAACTCCCGCATTAAAGAAGAAACGATTAAATCCTCTTCCTGGAGCATTATATTCAATCAGCAAGGGAAATGTAAGATAGGTGAAGTGCAAACGGGATGTTCTATAATCAAATCCTGGCTCTGTCGTGGTTATAACCGACTGATAATCTATCACCTCTATAGCCTTATTGGTTTGTAAATGAATAGAGTTAAATTGAATACCCATTCCCAAAACCAATCGTATATTATTAAGACCTATGCCATAAGTGGCATCGCCAAAGTTCAAATTATATTGCAACGAGCTGCCTGAATTTACTACAGCAGCTAGTTCTCCATCAAAGTTTAATTGCTCGGGCAAGTTAGAGAAACCCACACCAAAGCCCGTCCAATGAGGATCGAAAACTCTTTTGCGTTTAGGTCTAAACACTTCAGGTATCGATATTTCAAATCTATTGTCATATTCTCTTTCAATGGTTTTTTCGTTGGCAAAAACACCTTCATAAATTTTTTCTCCCACAATTGTGTCACCATTCTCATCAATTTTATAGAGCTTAACCGATGTTTCATCATCTTTTTCTACCAGCTTAATCAACTTATCTTTATATCTAATTGTGGTGTCGGCGGGCATTATATTGGCAGCCATCAACGAAACCAAAGAGAAAGCCATAGCCACAGTAATTGCAATTCTTTTCATGTGTTATATTTTTTATGTTTATTATTAAATCAATTTATTATTATCACTTTTGTCTTATAAATAACTTGTCCACCAGCCTCTCCGAGTCTGTTCCGCCCTCCATATATATTAAAGTTGCTCTATGATTAGCATCCACCTTAAACAATATATATCTAATCAATCTTTCATCATCATCTCTCAATTGATAATAACCTGAGGAGATAACCCCATTTGCAACCACCTCCTTTATTTTGCTAGCATCTCTCTTGTCTGTTTCCAAACTCTGCTGAATATCATTAAAAATGGCTTTGTCATAATTAATTGTGAGGCTTCGATATTTATTAAGTCCATAGTTTTTCAGCTCTTTAGATTTTCCCGAAAGCACAACCATAACCGCACCTTTCTGTTTGCCATATTTCTCAAATATGGAGTTTATCCGCAAACTCTCTTGTGCAAACATTGCAGAAGAAGCAAGCATCAATATAAATACAATTATATATTTTGATTTTAATCTCATATCGTTAGTTTTAAACGTTTCCTATTCTAATCTTCAAACATTGCACTCAATTGCTCCTCAATAATATTGATATCTAGCGCAACGTTATCTATCGAGTTCTCAAAATATTTAGTTACAGTCTCTGGTTTTGTTGTCTTTTTTCCATCAATCCAAACATAACTCTTATCACCATTATTTTTCAAGTTCCCAAAAAGTATAAACATCCCTATCACCAGCGATGCTGCAATAGAAGAGATGGCAAACACAGTTTTCCTAATTTTGGTGCTACCAACCTTATCATCAGCAACCCCTATTGCCTTCACCTCGTCATATATCTTCAAAGCCTCCGCCTCGTCATTAATATAATCAAACAAGGGCTTTAGATATTTGAACTCGTCAGCAACCTGCTTTTCATTCGCAAAATAACTTTTCAAAAAACGCTCATCCTCTACCGAGCTGCAACCCGCAAAATATCTATCTACAACTTCCTGTATGTTCATACGATTAAAATTATAATTTCATAATTCAAAGCCACCATTTCTTTGATGCTCAATCAGGAGCTCTCTTAAACGCTTTCGGGCTCTCGACAAATTGTTTCGAACCGATTCGCCACTAATTCCAGTTGCCGCAACAATCTCCTCTGTATCAAACTCTTTAATATCCTTGAGATACAATACTCGCTGTTGCAGAGGAGGCAATTTATTTATTAAACCTCTAATTACACCCCTTATTTCCTTACTCTCAAGTTGCTTATCAGGCATCAATTTGCTTTCTGACTTCAAGTTGATAAGCTCTTCCGTTTCTGTATCAATACGCTTTGATCTAATCTTATCAATACTTAGATTTCGAGTCATTGTTACACACAAAGCATTCACATTGTCGTATCTGTCCAAATTATTACGCATATGCCAAAGCCTTAAGCACACTTCCTGCACCACATCTTCAGCATCTTCGCTATTGCCAATTATTCCATATGCTTTGGATAGCAATATGGAGCGCAGATTAGTTATTATATTTTTATACTCGGCAATGTCCATACTCTATATATATGACGTAAAGCATGACACAAACGTATCATCCAAAAAGTACTTTTGTTGAATTTATTTTCACACAAAGGGGTATATAATTGATTTACAATGGTATTATATTAAAAAAATATTTGCAATTATCTTGCTATTTTCATTCCAAACCAAACGGCAGCCACTCCCAACACAACACTTGTCGCAACATATGCCACAAGCAACCACCATTGATTAAGCTCTATCAAACATAAATTTTCGAAAGCAAAGGTTGAAAAAGTGGTGAAACCACCACAAAATCCAACGATAAACAACAAGCGAAAGGTTTGATTTTCGGGCTGACTTGCAAGCATCCATCCCGACAAAATGCCTATGAGCAAACTGCCTAAGATGTTTACAGCAAAAGTGCCAAGAAACATCATGGTGCCACTTACAATTTTTGTTATCATTTTTGATGCCAGATAGCGAAGAGCACTTCCAAGCCCACCACCAAGTGCCACAAGCAGTAGTTCTTTAATCATTGAGATGCAGAATTATATATTTTCAGTAATCACACTTTGCGCACTGTTTTGTTATTCACATAAAACAAGTAGCCACTAACATTCTCATAGCCCATTTCCGAAATAAGCTTCACATAGCCTTGCACCTGTTTTTGATATTTTTTATGTTCAATTTCACCAAACTTATAGTCAACCACCACCACTTCATCATCTCCAATCATCACTCTATCTGGGCGACTAAAACCAAGCTTTGGATGAAGCACCTGAGTTTCGTTAATAACTCTATACTTACCCGAATACCAATCCGACACCTCATCAAGCGATAAAACAGTATTTAAAAGCTGTTTTATCTCCTCTTTTTTCTCAAGTTCAAGTTCTCCCGACAAATACTTTTCTTCAATAGCATCCGATAAGTCATCAATTGTTTCAATTTGGCTAATTATATCATGCATCAGTGTTCCATACATTCGGCTACCATCATCCGAAAAGAAGTCAACCGAGCCTAACCTAAGTTTCAATCTATTATCAAATGGAATAGACTGCCAACGCCCCGATTTAAATGATTGCACATCTGATTTGGAATCCTTAACCTCAATTTTAGCTGGCAATCCAAGCTCAAACATTCCATTTTCGGAATCATAAAACTGATCCAAATCAATCAAACCCTCGCCACCTTGCGAGATCTCGAAAGTGCCATACAAAAGAGTTGAAATATCTCCAAACCCACCATCCTTTTTTATTTTGAGCTTAGGTGCAATAGCCACAATTCTATTTTTAGCCCTTGTGAAAGCCACATACAGCAAATTTAGATTATCAATATAGGTATATAGTTTTTCCTCACGATACTCTTCGTTAAAAATGGTATCATTCAATGCCTTTCCATACACCACTGGCACCGAGTCAACCATATCAAAAGGAGCAACTAGTGGTTTACACCAAATAATGGGACTTCTGGTTGGTTTATGATCGATTGCCCAAGTCAAGAATGGCAACACTACTGCATTAAATCCCAATCCCTTAGATTTGTGAATTGTCATCAAACGAATTGCATCTTGATTTTCAGGTGAAAACAGAGCCTTTTTACACCCCTTTTCATCCCACCACTCAATAAAATCGTTGGCATTGGAAGAGGATTCGGTGCTAAACTTGAGCACAATATCTAAAAAGGCTTGCACATAAACATTCTCATTTTCGTCGAGCACATCACTATGCATCGAAAAAAATGCCTCAACCATTTCATAAAACGGAAGCGACGAAATATTGTCTAGTTTGTCTTTTGCAACGGTTGGGAAATCTTCGTTGGAAATTTCAAAATATTCAAGAATTGATTTTGAAGGCGACAGCTTTCGATGAAACCTATTGTACTCATACACAGCCAACATACGTCGCGTTGCATCTTTTCGGTTGTTAAAATATTTGATGAGCGCCACAGCAGCTCTCACGCTTTGAGCATTGCCAATAACCAAAGCCTCGTTCGAAATCACATCATATCTGTATTTGGAGCTAGGATTAGTCTCCTTATATTTCAACAAAAACTCTGCAATCTCCACTGCCTCATAGTTATACCTAACCAAAATGGCAATATCATTGAGCGCAAATCCTTGATCTTGTAGCGATTGCAATTCCTCAACCAAGCTTTCCAAAGCTCTTTCTTTCCATGGGTCTTCTTTATCATCAGCGTCAAGAAACGATATTTTCACATGTCCCAATTCATCCTCCATTTTGGAAGTGGGCAACAGCTGATAAACATTTTTGTAGGCATCCAATATTTTGTGCTCCGCCTGATCTTCATCTTCTATCGATGCATTGTACTCAGCCTGCAACAAACGAGCCGAATGATGAAAAAGAGCATTATTGAAGTTTACAATATTGGCATCGCTTCGCCAATTGGTGTCCAAAACCTCGCTAATGATTGCCTCGTTTCCAAAGTCGGATGGAATTTCGTTTTCGAGAATGCCCCAGTCCGAATTTCTCCATCTATAAATGCTTTGCTTCACATCACCCACCACTAGGTTAAATCTGCCATACGAAAGACTTTCGTCGATCAAAGGCTTGAAATTTTGCCACTGCATAGATGAAGTGTCCTGAAACTCATCAATCATAAAGTTCTCAATTCTAGTTCCAGTTTTCTCATATATAAATGGCGCATCGCTATCCGAAATAATTTTGTTGAGTAGCTCCGTTGTGTCCGACAAAAAGAGGGTGTTATTCTCCTTCTGAAACTGCTGCATGCGGTTGCTCACATCATTAAGAATGCCTAGGGTATAGAAGTTTCGCAATATACTTTTGGCACTGTTATACTCGAGCATGTTGTTTATATGTGCTATCAAATTATTCACACAATCGTTGAGCCCTCCATAATAGGCCTGCTCTATTTCATATTTCTTGGTTGATGTTTTAGATGCCCAATTGTCGAGATTGTCGGCACGATTAATAAATCTTCCAGATGGCTCTACACTAAAATCCTTATTAGCCCACTTCACAAAAACACCAAACCCCGAATTTGCCCCATAACTAAAGTCTTTGTAATCCAAATCGTGGTTTGCCATAACGGCTAGGGCTTTTTTAGCAATTTCGGCAGCCTCGTTTTCCCAATTCCTTATTATTTGCTGAAGCACATTGCGATAATCCTTAAGATGCGATTTATCCTCAATCTGATCTTTATTGTGCGATGATAAAGATTTATATTTTTCATTGAACAGCTGTCTCGCCAATTCACTCACGCTCTGCTTTATATTCCAGCTTTTGCTATTGATTATCTGATCTTTCATATAATCCAAAATCCAGCCCGACAAGTCTTTGTTGGTTGGTTTGTCGAGTTCCAAAATCATCAAATCAACAATCTGATTAAGCACAAAATCTTGGTCAAGCTCAATCTTATATCCACCCGCTAGCCCCATTTCTCGAGTAAATGCTCGCATGGTTTGCTGAAAAAACTTATCGATGGTGCTAATTGAAAAAGAGGAGTAGTCGTGAAGAATACTTTCTAGAATTGCCCTAGATTTCTCTCGCAATTGAATATCGGTCAATTCAAATTGATTTTTCAACCCCTTCTCATAGTCCGATTCTTCACCTGACGAAAGAGTATGCAATTCCTCCACTATACGTGTTTTCATCTCATCGGTTGCCTTGTTTGTGAAAGTAACCGCCAAAATATATTTGTAGTGATTGTCGGCCGAAAAGAGCAATCGCAAATATTCACCCGTCAATCTATGTGTTTTGCCCGACCCAGCCGAAGCCTTAATTAATAGTAATCTTTCGCTATCAAATGGTTCTTGATTTTGCATAACCCTCCTTTTGTAGAATTTCAAGCACTTTTTGTCTGTTATCTCCTTGCACTATTATCTCTCCATCTTTTGCCGATCCCCCCACTCCACATTTGGTTTTGAGCAACTTACCCAAAGCTTGCAAATCGTCTTCATTGCCCACAAAACCAGTTATTAATGTAACAGCTTTGCCTTTTCTGTTTCTTTTATCTAGGCTTATGCGCAACAATTGCTTCGCCTTATCTATGGTTTCCAAAGCATCGTCGCCATCCTCATTGAAGTGATAATCAGGGTTTGTAGAATATACAATGTTAAGTCGTTTTTTCCAATCGTTCATTTTAGTACTTGCTTTATTTAAAAGAATTATAATTTTACGAAGATACAAAAACTTTTGTTTTTAAATAGTAGTCTTTTTACTCTAGAAAACCCCCAAAACACAAAATACTACACAGTCCCCTTCTTTGGGCATAACAAAAGTGTTTCGTCGCTTTT
>CAYFSV010000116.1:0-6645 GCA_964345815.1 uncultured Proteiniphilum sp.
TTTTGTTGGCCTAATATTTTTGTTAGCCTTAAGTGATTCGCCTGGGGTTCGAACCCAGGACCCCATCCTTAAAAGGGATGTGCTCTACCTACTGAGCTAGCGAATCAACCTATTGTCTTTCTTTCAAAAGCGATGCAAAGATAGGGTATACGATTTTAACGTGCAAATAATTCGAGAAGTAATTTTGAATTAATTTATTCGCAAAATCCTAACTATCTAATATCTATAATGTTCGGGCTTGTAGGGTCCCTCAACTTTTACTCCAATATAATCAGCCTGCTCCTTGGATAACGTGGTTAGCTTAACACCTATTTTCTCGAGATGAAGCCTAGCAACCTCTTCATCGAGGTATTTGGGCAGACGATAAACTCCTATTTCATAATCTTTTTCCCATAAATCGATTTGAGCAAGGGTTTGATTTGTAAACGAATTGCTCATAACAAAAGATGGGTGACCTGTGGCACAACCTAAATTGACCAACCTACCCTCAGCTAGCAAGAAAAGTGAATTGCCTGTAGGGAAAGTATATTTGTCAACTTGTGGTTTGATATTTAAGTGTTGTATGCCGGGATAGTTGACAAGTTTGTCTACTTGAATTTCGTTGTCGAAGTGTCCAATATTGCATACTATGGCTTGATCCTTCATTTGGCTCATATGCTCAACGGTTATCACATCACGATTGCCAGTGGTGGTTACGAAGATATTGCCCTCTTTTAAAGCTTCCTCCATAGTGGTCACCTCGAATCCTTCCATCGCAGCTTGAAGTGCACAGATTGGGTCGATTTCAGTAACAACAACTCTAGCTCCATAAGAGCGCATTGAGTGGGCGCAACCTTTCCCCACATCACCATATCCTAACACTACAACCACTTTACCCGCTATCATCACATCGGTGGCACGCTTGATACCATCGGCAAGAGATTCGCGACAGCCATATAGATTATCGAACTTTGACTTGGTGACCGAATCGTTTACGTTGATTGCTGGAACAAGAAGTTCGCCACGATCCATCATTTGATAAAGACGATGGACACCAGTGGTGGTCTCTTCGGAGATTCCTTTCATTTCAGCAATTGCGCGATGCCAACGCTGATTATCTTCTTTAAGAATACGGTTGAGTGTGTCTAAAATAACTTGTTCTTCGCGATTACTTCCTTTTCTATCAATTGTGGAGGCATCATCTTCGGCTTGGTAGCCCCAATGCACAAGCAACGATGCGTCGCCACCATCATCCACAATGAGATTGGGACCTTTACCATCGGGAAAGCGAAGTGCCATTTCGGTGCACCACCAGTATTCTTCTAAGGTTTCACCTTTCCATGCATAAACAGGAATTCCTGCAGCGGCAATGGCTGCGGCAGCATGGTCTTGCGTGGAAAATATATTGCAACTAGCCCAGCGCACATCTGCTCCTAGTTCTACTAGGGTTTCGATGAGCACAGCAGTTTGAATTGTCATATGAAGCGAACCCATTACTCGAGCACCTTTGAGGGGTTTTTGTTGCGAATACTTTTCACGTATCGCCATCAATCCTGGCATTTCGTGCTCGGCTATGTCTATCTCTTTACGTCCAAATTCGGCCAGGGAGATGTCTGCAACTTTGTAGGGAAGATCAGAAGAAAAATTTTTATCCATATCTATTTTAGTTATTTTTAATCGAACAAAGTTACAAACTTTACCAACATTTCTATAACTTTGAAGATGAAAAGGTTTTGAATATATGAAGATTATCTACTCAAAATATATTCCAATGAGGGGTTTCAGGGCAATAAATGTATTGGGAATTATTGTTGCACGAAAGGATGCTCAAGCAATTGATGACCAACTTATTCGTTACGAAAAAATACATACTAGACAGATGATTGAGCTTTTGATAATCGGATTCTACTTATGGTATGTCATCGAGTGGACTGTGAGGCTATTTATTTATGGGGATAGCTACAAAGCCTATCAAAACATTGGTTTTGAACGAGAGGCTTATAGCAATCATGACAATATTGGCTTTTTGAAGAAACGGAAGTGGTATAATTTTGTGAGCTACATAAGGGTGTAACTCGCTATAAGATTAGATTTGAAAACAAATAATTTTAATCGTATGAAAACATTTCAAATTGTTTTATTATCTATATTTGTGCTGGGCTTGATGACAGCATGTGCTCAGAAAAATAAACAAATAGATTTATCAACTAAAGAATATATGACTATGGGATATAATGAACTTACACCCGAGGAGCAACGGGTTATTTTACATAAAGGGACAGAGTTGCCTGGCACTGGAAAATTATTGAACAACACTGAAACAGGAACTTACGTGTGTAAGCAGTGTGATGCACCGCTTTATAGATCGGAAAGCAAATTTGACGCTGAATGTGGATGGCCCTCTTTTGATGATGAGATAGAGGGTGCTGTAAAGAGAGTGAGAGATGCTGATGGCAGAAGAACCGAAATAATTTGCAACAATTGTGGTGGACATTTAGGACATGTGTTTCTTAATGAAGGCTTCACGCCTAAGCAAACGCGCCATTGTGTAAATTCTATTTCTATGAAGTTTATTCCAGATTCAGAAAAGGTTTTGGAAAAAGTATATTTTTCATCAGGATGCTTTTGGGGTACTGAATACTTCTTTATGAAAGCGGATGGTGTGAAGCAGACTTCTGTAGGATATATGGGTGGACATATTGACAACCCTACTTATGAGCAGGTGTGTGAAAAAAACACGGGACATTTGGAGACTACCGAGGTGATTTACGACCCAACGGTGACAACATATGAAGAAATGGTTAAATTATTTTTTGAAACGCACAACTTTACTCAGACTAATGGACAAGGACCCGACATTGGACCACAGTATTTATCATGCATATTCTATTCGAATGATAGAGAAAAAGATATCGCGAATAAATATATCTCTATTCTAACCGACAGAGGATTTAAGGTGGCTACAATGCTTAAGCCAAAATCAACATTTTGGGTGGCAGAAAACTATCATCAGCAATATTATGCGGGTAAGGGCATGACACCATACTGTCACAAATACACAAAGGTGTTTTAAGTAGTATCATTTATGTAACCTAAAAAGAGAAAACATTACTGATATTTTTTTGTTAATTAATATGAGCATGAATGAATGAGCACTCATGCGTGAATTTTATCATAACAAATAATAAACAGATACAAAATTATGAGTAGAAAGAAAATTGCAGTTTTGGTTGGTAGTCTTAGAAAAGATTCGTTTAACAAAAAAGTAGCAGAACAGTTCATTAAATTAGCACCTGACACACTTGAATTAGAGGTTGTGGAAATTGGTCATCTCCCTCATTATAATCAAGACTTTGACGAAAATTCGCCTAAAGAATATGATGAGTTTAGAGCCACTATTAAAGATGCTGATGGTTACCTTTTTGTGACACCCGAATATAATCGCTCTGTTCCTGGAGTATTAAAGAATGCCTTTGATATTGCTTCTCGTCCTTGGGGACAAAATGTGTGGAGCGGAAAGCCAGGAGCTGTTGCCACAACTTCCATCAGCGCAATTGGAGGGTTTGGAGCTAATCATATTGTACGTCAATCAATGGCTTTTTTGAATGTTTACATGATGCAACAGCCTGAGGCTTACATTGGCAATGCAATGTCGATGTTTGACGAAAATGACAATTTATTAAGCAAGGATACTGAGGAGTTTCTACAAAACTTTATAAATGCTTTTGCTGACTGGGTTTTAAAATTCTAAATAGCCAAAAATATACTAGTAAGACAGAGGGTGGACAACTTGATTGATCCACCCTCTGTCATTTATATATGACATGCCCGATTTATAAATCCAACCCTATCCCTTTGTTCTTTTCTTCTTCTAATAGTTGTTTTAGAAATCGAACTTGAAGTGGGTTATCTTTTGCGACATTGTCGTATTCGCCTCTATCTATACTTAGGTTGTAAAGTTGATCCTCTTTATCATTACCTAGCTCAATATTGGTGAGCACTTGATATGGCATGCCATTGCTTGGTTCTATATATTTCCATTGACTAGTGGAGATAGAAAGCGAACCTGCAGTGGTTACAATATAATCTCTGCCTATTGCATCTTTGCCCAGCCATGCACTTAATTGTTTTCTGCTATCTTTTAAATGTTCTTCAGAGATATCACTACCAGTTAGTTCAGCAAATGTACCCATCATATCTATCTGAGATATAAGGGCTTCGGAGGTGCCGACTTCAACATTACCCTGCCAATGTACTATGAAAGGCACACGTGTGCCCGCTTCAAAAGAACTATACTTGGCACCACGGAATGGTCCCCAAGGTTTATGATTTCTCAGCTTTTCTACGGCATCATCTTGATATCCATCGTCAACAACAGGTCCATTATCACTTGAAATGATTATGATTGTGTTTTCAAACACTCCAGCATCTTTTAATGCTCGAACAACCTCACCTACCGACCAGTCAAATTGCAAAATAGCATCTCCACGTAATCCCATATCCGATTTACCCCTGAATCTATCATGTGGATAACGAGGTACATGGACATCATTGGTTCCAAAGTAAAGAAAGAATGGTTTATCTTTGTTTAGTTCTATAAATTTTGTTGCTCTCATGGTAATACTATCAGCAATATTTTCGTCTTCCCATAGAGCTGACTTACCTCCTCGCATATACCCAATACGTGATATGCCATTTATTATACTTTGGTTGTGACCATGATTCGGGCTTGGTTTAAGCTTTGTTAGTAGTTCTGGATTGTCTTTTCCGGTGGGTTCACCTGGAAAATTGTGAGTGTAGCTAACCTCTATTGGGTCATTTGGATCTAAACCTACTGCAAGTTGATTTTCCATAAACACACAGGGAGTTCTGTCGGCGGTAGCTGCCATAATGTAGGAGTAATCAAAACCCATTTCATAAGGCCCTGGGGCAACTCGTTTATTCCAGTCTTGTTTACTTGTTTCCTCTCCTAACCCTAAATGCCACTTACCTACTGCACCTGTTACATATCCGGACTCTTGCATCATTTGTGGCAATGTGTATCGTTCGGGATTTATGATAAGTGCTGCATCGCCACGTGCAATGCCAGTGCCTTTTCTTCTCCAAGGATATTCGCCCGTAAAAAGTCCGTATCGTGAAGGAGTACTAGTTGCAGCTGCTGAATGAGCATTTGTAAACCTCATACCATTGTTGGCTAGAGCATCTACATTAGGGGTCTCTATTCTGGTTGCACCATAACAAGAGAAATCACCAAAGCCAATATCATCTGCATAAATTAGCACAATATTTGGTTTCTCGGATTGCTGAGCAAATACTCCTGTGAGTGCTGCTATCGATGTTGACAATAGTGTTGTTATTTTTTTCATATATAATTGAAGGTTAAAATAGTTTCCAATTATCGTCCTCAGTTCGAGCCTCTTGCATTATTTGTTTCAATTCGTTTTCAATTTCCGGGAATAGCTCTATGACGTTATGATTCTCTGAAGGGTCGGAAGCTAAATTATATAATTCAAAAGTTGGATTATCGCCCCTAATATTTTGGTGTAACAATTTCCAGTTACCTTTAACTACTGCTTGTCGCCCTCCCATTTCTTGAAATTCAAAATAAAAGTAGTCGTGTTCTTGTTGTCCCTCTTTGTCTAATAATGTTGGCAAAATACTAATACCATCTATTTCATGTTCAATTTCAGTGCCAAGAATCTCGGCAAATGTTGGTAAATAATCCCAAAAGGCATACGTAAAATCAGATTGCTCGCCTTGTGGGATATATCCTTGCCAGGAAGCTATTGTGGGCACTTTTATTCCTCCATCATATAAGTCTCGCTTATAGCCTCTGAATACACCATTGCTATTGAAAAAGTCAGGAGCGTTTCCTCCCTCCTTGTGCGGTCCATTATCGCTTGTAAATATAATCAATGTATTCTCATAAACTCCTTGCTTTTTAAGCTCATCTATAATTTCTCCTACATAATTATCCAGTCGGGTTACCATTGCTGCATACATAGCTTTTGGATAGTCTTGCGACATATAACCTCCTTTTCTAAAGCCTGGGCCAGAATCTGTGCCTTTATGTGGTGTTTCGGGATACATTCCTCTAAAATGCTGTATAATTGAATCTTCAGGAACTATTAATTCAGCATGTGGAACTACAGTTGGTACAAATAGAAAGAAAGGTTCATCTTTATTCTCTCGTATAAAGTTTATAGTGTATTCTTGAATCAAATCTTGGGAGTATGTACCAAAAGCTCCATTATCGTTATCTGGAAATTCAATCTTAGTTTGATTGTGCCATAGATGACTAGGATAGTAATTGTGCGCCAACAGCTGGCAATTATAACCAAAGAAATCATCTACGCCCTGATTGTTTGGGTCTCCAACTGATCCAGGTTGGCCTAGCCCCCACTTGCCAAAAGCTCCTGTGGTGTATCCTGCATCTTTAAAAAGAGTAAATAGCGAATAAGTATCAGCTGGAAGTGGAAATTGACCTTCTGGTTTTAATTCTTTGTTGCCTCTTATAGGTGTGTGCCCCGTGTGAAGACCAGTCATCAAGCTAGCACGTGAAGGTGCACTTACTGTAGTGCCAGAATATGTACTTGTAAATCGTGTGCCGTTAAGGGCTAAATTATCAATGTTTGGTGTTTGAAACTTTTCTTGTCCAAAACAACT
>CAYFSV010000117.1:0-6614 GCA_964345815.1 uncultured Proteiniphilum sp.
CAATAATTGCCGAAAGGTTTGCCTCTTTTGCGGCATCCACAATCTTATACATCAGTGCCATGTCGTTATCATAGATAATAGTATTTACTGTGAGATAACTTTTCAGATTATTCTCTTTGCAAATCCGCACAATCTCGTGCAAATCATCAATGGTAAAGTTATTTGATGAACGAGCTCTCATATTCAAGCCCTCAATACCAAAATAGATTGAGTCGGCTCCTCCCTGAATTGCTGCCATCAAAGATTCGTAAGAACCTACAGGCGACATAATTTCAAAATCTTCAATTTTTCTCATCCCGTGATTTTTTATTTTACTGCAAAAGTAATGCTTTTTTGGGGATTTCTAATTTATGCCCCCCCAATTTACAACCTCCAACCCTCCAGCCATATTGTAGTGAGGAATACTAATTAGATAATATTCCTACTTAAATAAAAAACTCATTAGGGTAAAATATCTTTCTGAGATCTCCCAACAATTCATCTAGGGTTGAGAAAGCCCAACACATTAGTTATCAATTTACTTTGCAGTTAACAACGATTGTTGTATCTTTGCACACCGAAAATCATTTTTTTCGAAAACAAATTATTAATTATTTAATTCATTTGAGTATGAACAATTACGAAACCGTTTTCATTTTGACTCCCGTTTTGTCTGATGCACAGATGAAGGAAGCGGTTGAAAAATTCAAAACCCTCCTTACAGACCAAGGGGCCGAAATCGTAAACGAAGAGAGCTGGGGACTACGCAAGCTTGCCTACCCCATCGACAAAAAGTCAACAGGCTTTTACATCTTTCTAGAGTTTAAAGCACCATCAACAGCAATCGACCGACTAGAGGTAAACTTCCGTCGTGACGAGCGCATCATTCGTTTCTTAACAATCAAGCAAGACAAATTCATGCTTGAATATGCAGAGAAAAGAAGACGCAACAGAGGTGGCAAGAAAGAGACTGTTGAAGCAGTTACAGAAGAAGTTAAATCAGAAGAAAAGGAGGACTAAGAAATGGCTAAACAATCAGAAATCAGATATTTGACTCCAGTATCAGTAGATATTAAGAAGAAAAAGTATTGTCGTTTCAAAAAGAATGGTATCAAGTATATCGATTACAAAGATCCAGAATTCTTGAAAAAATTCTTGAACGAGCAAGGAAAAATCCTTCCACGTAGAATTACAGGAACATCACTTAAGTTTCAACGTCGTATTGCGCAAGCAGTTAAGAGAGCACGTCACATTGCTCTGCTTCCATACGTAACCGATTTAATGAAATAAATAAAGGAGGATTAAGAAATGGAAGTAATTTTGAGAGAAGATGTAGCTAATTTGGGCTACAAAGACGACATCGTTAATGTTAAGAAAGGATACGCACGCAACTATCTTATTCCACAAGGAAAAGCAATAATTGCAACCGAGTCAGCTAAAAAAGTTCTAGCAGAAAACCAGAGACAACGTGCACACAAAATTGCACAAATAAAGGCTGATGCCGAAGCACTTGCTGCAAAACTTGAAGGTGTATCACTTACAATTGGTGCTAAAACTAGTTCATCAGGCACAATCTTTGGATCTGTTACTAACATCCAAATTGCTGATGCTCTAACCGAAAAAGGTTTTGAAGTTGAGAGAAGACTTATCGAAATCAAAGATTCAGTAAAAGAAGTGGGCAGCTACGTTGCTATCGCTAAACTTCACAAAGAGGTATCTGTAGAGATTCCTTTCGAAGTTATTGCTGAATAATAGTTAGATAACACATATATATTAAAAGCCTCAGAATTGCTTCTGAGGCTTTTTTGTTGACTCTTATTTATCATTCTCTTTGGGAGATTCACTGTTAGTTCTAACCTATATTTAAATATCCCAATCATGAATCCTCCATATCCCTTTTTTAATTGGAACATTAACTTTAATATTTGGATTGATTGTTTTCAATTCCTCAATAAATTCCAACTCTCTTACGGGAGAGATAAGCATGTATGAAGAACGCATTAAACCTAATTGCATTCTCTTAAGAGAGGCAGCAGGTGATGATAGTGGATTATAAGAACGAGTTATAGAAGTAATATTTGCTATTTCCACACTTCCCGATGGTATTATCCATATTTTCACATAGAGTTTGCCATCCAAAATTGTATATCTCACTCCTGATAATATAAAAACGACAAACATCAATGTAGCAGCAATACCCCATAGTCCCGATGTGCTACCATGCTTAACAATCGGAATAACTGCAGGAACAAATGCAGTTAATAAGATAATGATAAGTAACACACTAATCCGTGATCTAAATACTTTTTTGGTCTTTTGCCTTTTCATATGATTAAAATCATTTATTTCAATTCATATTGCTAAGATACTCATTTATTAAGCATACGAATATACATTTGCGATATTTTCATAACAAAACATCATAAATTCCTCTCACTATCCTTATAGATACCTATGCAAACAAACGGACAACCGAACTTGTTTAACGTAATAAATACAAAGAAATATAATATGGAATTAGGAATTGGAATGTTTGGAGATATGGCTTATGATTTCCAAACCAAAAAGTATCAGAGTGCGTCAAGCAGACTTAAAGAGATAATTGAAGAAGTGAAACTGGCTGATGAGCTGGGTATGGATATTTTTGCGATGGGCGAACATCATCGTGAAGACTACGCTGTGGCTGCTCCCGAAATAATACTTGCAGCATTGGCAACCGTAACCAAAAACATTAAACTATCAAGCGGAGTGAATGTGATTAGCTCGGCTGATCCTGTCAAGCTATATCAAGATTATGCAACAGTGGATTTGTTGTCGGGTGGACGTGCCGAGATTATGGCTGGAAGAGGAAGCTTTATTGAGTCGTTTCCAGTATTTGGATATAATTTGAATGACTACAACGAGCTATTTGCCGAAAAGCTTGAGTTGCTGCTAAAACTTCAAGAAAACAAACCTGTAACTTGGAAAGGAGAGTTTAGAGCACCCCTTCAGGACTTAACAGTATATCCAGTGGCAGAGCGCAAAATTCCTATATCAATTGCTGTGGGTGGCACCCCTGCATCAGTACAACGTGCAGCTGTGCTGGGCTTGCCAATCGTATTTGCCATTATTGGTGGCAATCCCGCTCAATTTAAGCCACTGATTGAATACTATAAGAAAGAATATGAAAACCAAGGGCACAACCTCGACGAGATGAGAATTGGAGTGCATTCGCACACATTTGTATCGGAAGATATGCAAGAACTGATGGATGATTATTTCCCACGATATGCTCATTCGATGAATAAGATTGGTCGCGAGCGTGGCTGGCGAGGCTCATTCACTCCCGAAAGCTTCAAGGCGGGCATGGGACCAAATGGTGCTTTGTATATGGGAAGCGCAGAGGCGGTAACAGAGAAGCTTATCAACACTCTCGAAATGTTTGATATCAGCCAGTATATCGCTCATATCGATATTGGCGGTCCCACACACTTGCAAAACATGAAGAACATTGAGTTGCTAGGCGACAAGGTGTTCCCTGCTGTTAAAATACATTTTGCTAAATGATGAAATGGTTTAATTTTCTTCTTAATTCTATACTATTAGTATAGAATCGAGACATAAAGCAAACCATTTATTATTCACACAATCAAAAATAGGCAACAAAAAATCCAGCTTGTGAAGACAATCTTCCCAAGCTGGATTATTATTTATAAGTACAAAGCTATAATGCAGCTACTATTACTTTGCTTGTAAAATTTCTAAAGTGTCCTGAGCAATTGTAAGCTCCTCATCAGTTGGTATAATAAGCACCTTCACTTTTGAAGATGGCTTGCTAATCACAACTTCTTTGGCACGCACCGAGTTGTTCAACTCTTCGTCAAGTTCAATACCCATATACTCCATGTTGCGACAAACATACTCACGAGTTAATGCTTGATTTTCACCAACACCGCCCGTAAACACAAGTATATCCAATCCTCCAAGAGCTGCAGTGTATGAACCCACAAACTTCTTGATGCGATAGTTATACATATCCATTGCAAGCACAGCGCGCTCGTTTCCTTCAAAGTATCCATTCTCTATTTCGCGCATATCAGATGAAATACCCGACACCCCGAGCACACCCGAAAACTTATTCAATAACGTAGAGATTCCTTGAGTGCCCATATGTTCCTTTTCCATAATGAACGAAACAACACCAGGATCAACATCACCCGAACGAGTTCCCATGATAAGTCCCTCAACTGGAGTCATACCCATGCTGGTGTCAATCGATTTTCCATTCTTAATGGCAGTTACCGAACCTCCATTACCAATGTGTGCCGTGATGATGCGTTGCTCTTCGAACGGAACACCCAAAAATTCGCAAACACGTTGAGAAACATAGCGGTGGCTAGTGCCATGAAATCCATAACGACGAATACCATACTTCTCATACAATGAGTGCGGAATACCATACATATAAGCATGATCGGGCATTGTTTGATGAAACGCAGTGTCGAACACAGCCACTTGCGGAGTTTCGGGCATCAGCTCTTGAATTGCATAGATACCCTTTAAGTTTGGTGGATTATGAAGTGGCGCCAATTCGATACAATCGATAAGACTTTGAATAACCTCATCATCTATTAGCACACTCTCATTAAAATATTCACCACCATGCACCACACGGTGACCTACAGCCTCAATTTCATCAAGTGATTTGATGCAGCCATATTTTTCGCTAAGCAACACACCCAAGATATACTCAATTCCTGCACGATGCTCCAGCACTTCGCCCTCAAGCATTAGCTTGCTATCATCTGGCAGAGTAGCTTTGAGGAACGAACCTTTCATTCCTATTTTTTCAATACCACCTTGAGCAATAACCTCTTTGCTCTTCATTTCGAAAAGCTTATACTTTATGGATGAACTTCCACAGTTTAAAACTAAAATTTTCATTTTCCTATTCCTCCTTAGTTAAGTATTGATTTATTTGGACCTATTGGCTCGCCATTTTCATCATAGATATAAAAACCTTTTCCTGAACGCACACCTAATTGGTTTGAACGATATAGCTTCCATAGCAATGGGTTTGGCTTGTAGTTTTTCTCTCCAAAATCGTTAAACATTGCCTCCATAAGAGTTACCAATCTTTCGACTCCAACAATATCGGCAACACGGAAGATACCATATCTCTGACCATATATAATTGTGAATGTCTCTTCGATACTCTCCAAAGTAGAAACACGCTCAAGCAACATTTGGCAAGCTTCATTAAGCATAACAACAAGTAACCTTAAGCTAACGTTACCATTGCTTTCATTGATGCGATGTGGTTTGTAATTAATCAGCTTAGAAAAAACCTCCATTCTTTTATAAACCTCTTCCGAAGTGTACATCCCGCTCACAATCTCCAATATCTTAGCATCGGGATGCGATACAGGGAAATATAGGCTGACACAACGATCTTTGTGATCAAGGTCGGCTGCAAGCTCACTGATAATTACAGTAGAACCATTTGTTGCAATTATTGCATCCTCATCAAGGATATCTTCTAGTTTTTTGAAGATAGTCTTGCGAACGGGAGTGCTACGACGACCGCTCTCTGAGTAGCGAGTACACTCTACAACAAGGTCGCAACCCTTGAAATCTTCATAAACTAAAGTTGGCTTCACCCGGTTAAGGATAATCCTTTTTTCGGCCTGAGTTAAACCCCAGCTCGTTACCTTTTGCTCCAACACTCTATTCAGTTCGCTCAAAACGAATTCGATGCGCTCTTCCGATTCTTCAAGAAAAACCACATCCATGCCAGCAGTAGCAGCCATATTGATAATATTGCGACCCTCTTTGCCAGCACCCACAACACCAATTGTAGAGAACATTGGTTTATTTTGGCGTTCAACGTCAATGCTTAAGCCAAAATTTTCTATAGGTTCTGTGATTGTTTTACCCATTGATATATTTTTTAATTATTTTGATTTCATTCCTATGGCTTGATTAGCCGTGATAGCTACCATGTTATAGATGTCTTGAACCGAACAACCGCGCGAAAGATCGTTAACTGGTGCTGCCATTCCTTGCAACACAGGACCAACTGCTTCGGCATTGCCCAATCTTTGAACAAGTTTGTAACCAATATTTCCCGCCTCAAGCGTTGGAAAAACAAGCACGTTAGCCTTACCCGCTATTTCACTTCCAGGGGCTTTGCTCTCGCCAACCGATGGCACCAATGCAGCATCAGCCTGAAGCTCACCATCAATCTTTAGAGTTGAATCAAGCTCTTTAGCAATGCGAGTTGCCTCCGACACTTTATCAACCATTTCGTGCTTGGCACTTCCTTTAGTCGAAAAACTTAGCATAGCAACTCGTGGCTCCACCCCTACAAGGCTTTTGGTGGTTTGTGCCGATGCTACAGCAATTTGTGCTAGTTCTTCGGCATTTGGATTTGGCATCACAGCACAATCTGCAAACACCAAAATACCATCTTCGCCATATTGTTTGGTTTCAGTAAACATCACAAATGCACCCGACACAACTTTAATTCCGGGCGAGGTTTTAATAATTTGAAGAGCAGGACGAAGCACATCTCCAGTTGTGTTTAGTGCTCCTGCAATTTCACCATCAGCATCACCATTCTTAATCATCAATGCTGCCAAGTACAACGGATTTTC
>CAYFSV010000118.1:0-6551 GCA_964345815.1 uncultured Proteiniphilum sp.
ACAATACTGATGTGTTCGATATGCAAAATTAATCCCGCATCAGAATTGAGTTAGAATTGAACCGGATAAATATTTTGCAAAGCAAACTCAAAACTGTTTATTTGCGAAGAGTATTTTAAAAACAACTGAAAGGAGGTGGAAAGCGGAAAGAGTATTAATTTTTTATCAGTCAAATTGAGCTTGTCTATTGAAAAAATGGACAAAGCGGTTAGTGAAATGTAAATTCCGGTTTATTGAAACTATTAAAAGATCTTTGTTTTTATAATCGGAATAATCAATCAAAAAAATTAAAACAAACATTATTTTGAAAAAGAAGATTTTATCGGGGCTTTTTGCATCAGCCCTCCTGATAGCTGCCGGAACAGGAGCTATGGAAAGCAAAAAGAGTGAAGTCGGCCTGAGTGATTTGGCAATGGCGAATGTGGAGGCGTTGGCCAATGGAGAAATTGGATATCCATGTAAATGGCGAACTGACTATATAAGTGGAAGGTGGTTTGCTATTTGCGATGAGATTGGAATAGGTTATGACTGCACATGTGGTGATATCAAAGAATATTAATGTAACTGTGTGGGAGGAAAGAATCCTCCCACCTAATTGAAAGTATTTACAATGAAAATAATTCACAAGCTGGGACTATGCTTCTTGATTATTACATCGTTTGGTTGCAATAAGAGATCCGAGTCTGATACGGAGTCCGAAAAAGATCTTATTTCAATCGATATGAATCAGTATGAAAAGGTTGTGTTTGATAGCCTTGTTGAGTCTGTTTCATTTATAAAGCTTAAGCAAGACAACATCCCTATATTTGATTTTTGTCACAAAATAATTCAGAGCAATAACCACTACTATTTACTAGTGCAAAGCAAATCAGGATACGAGGTGCTGATTTTTGATGACTTGGGTGTTCTTGTGAATCAAATAGCTTATGGCAGGCAACACTATTTCATTAATACAATGTTCATGCACTCCGCAAAAAATCAATTGTGGGTTGTATGTGATCAGAACTCATTGTATAAATACAAACCCGACGGAACTTTCATAGAGAAGACCAGCTTAGCCATATCGTGTGTTGATGTGGCAGAGTTGGGTAATCAAAATTTCCTGGTTTTTGATGGTGGCTTTAATATGGACTGGGAACATAAAATTGCCCTTACAAATATGGAAAATGTGGAAAGGTCTTTTCTGAAAAGAAATCAAAACATGCTTAAAAGCTTTTTTCAAAATGTGTTTGCCTATAATTCAGGCAATGAAGATATATATGTGTTTCCCAGAATGACAGATACTATTTATCATTATAATGCCAAAGAAAAGATGGTGGAGCCTTTCTATCATTTGGACTTTCATGGAGATTTTCTTACAGAAGATATGATACCTGAGAATAGATATTTTACAGACCGCGAAATGTCCGATATTATAACAGAAAAGAAATATATATATACCCATAGGAGTTTTGAAAAAGCGTCAAATAAGCTTTTCTTTTTAGTATTGGGGAAACGCAGCAATTACTTCATGATTGATTTGGTAGACAATTCTTTGAAATGTTTTGATACTCTGCTTGATGGATATATTTCAAGGGACTCTTTTCAGGGTGCAAATGAGCGAGAGTTATTAATGGTGACAAAAGGTGGAATTCTTGCTTCGCACTACAAAAAGCAGGAATCTTCTCACCACTTACTTAGAGAAGGACTTGCTGAAATGACGGATGATAATTCGTGGATTTTACTGAATATTAAAATAAAGGAATAAGGCGATGAAAAAACAGCTATTTATATTTGTACTCCTTATAAGTGTTTTTGTATCATGCTCAAATTTGGGAAGCAGCAATGATAATGTATTAATGGAAGGATTGAGCGTGCCACGTGGTGGCAGCATTCCATTTAGTACTTTGTTTACAGACAACCTGAAAGTTACACCATTAGAAACCAGCGATAAATCTCTTGTTGGTAGAATAGATAAGATAAAGAAATTTAAAGGAGAGTATTATATCAGTTCGTCAAATGGTCAGTTTATTCATCGTTTTGACAGCGATGGCAAGTTTGTATCATCTCTTAATCGCCTGGGTGCGGGCCCCGAAGAATATCTCCGAATTGAAGATTTTGATATATGTGAAGTGGGTGGTAAAACAGAGGTTTGGATATCTGACAATCACAACCTGAAAATATATGATGCATCTATGTTCTCATTCAAATACAAAATATCATTCCCTTATATGATACATAAATTTAAGAGGATTGACAGTTCGCGTATTTTGCTGGTTACAGGAATGAGCGATCACATACTTACTCTTACGGATGAGCATGGAAGTATGATTTCAGAATACTTGCAAAAAGAGATTCCATTTATAATGTTTAGACCCGTGCAGTTTGTTTCGTATGATTCTGATTACATATTCCAATTAGGAATAGCAAATGCGTATGTAATGTTCGATTCTGACACCAACAGTTTTAGAGAGGGGATTTTTTCAAGCACAAAAGATTTTCTCACCAAGAACGACCTGTTGTCTTTCTTTGAGAGCGTTGGCACTGACTTTATCAGAAAGGCAAACGATGGTGTTTACATCAATTCTGTAGTGAAAAGCAATGATAATACTTGGTTGTTAATTAACAACAACAGAAAGAAGTATATTGTAAAATACATGAATGGCAAAATGGTCGCTGCAGAGATAACAGGCAGTTCCGTTTTGTCTTCTTTCGGGATAGGTGAAAGTGATGACAGTCTCTTGTTGTATGCTCATTCTGAAGAAATATTGGAGTGTGATGACGAGCTGTTTGATAAATATAAAAGTGAAATTAATAATAGTGTAGATGACAATCCATACATCTTAGAGTTTCTATGATATCAATTAAAAATTGACTCAAATAAGTATTTTAAAAACAACTGAAAGGAGGTGAAAAGCGGAAAAAGTATTAATTTTTTATCAGTCAATTTGAGCTTGTCTATCGAAATAATGGACAAAGCGGTTAGTGAAACGTAAATTCCGGTTTGTTGAAACTATTAAAAGATCTTTGTTTTTAGAATCGGGATAATTAATCAAAAATTTTAAAACAAACATTATTTTGAAAAAGAAGATTTTATCGGGGCTTTTTGCATCAGCCCTCCTGATAGCTGCCGCAACAGGAGCTATGGAAAGCAAAAAGAGTGAAGCCGGCCTGAGTGATTTGGCAATGGCGAATGTGGAAGCGTTGGCGACTGGAGAGGATGGAGGGTTTTACTCTTGTACGAGATATTGTTATGAGGAAGCAGGATGGGATTGCAAAATATATGCAAATGGTGTCCTGATGAACACCTGTTATGGCTATAGAAAAAAGGTGTAGATTTAGAGTAGATGCAATGAGTTGTCCACATTGAAATGTGAATAACTCATTGCCTAAAATTGATAATAACAGAATGAAAATAAAACTATTGTTTTTCGTCGTTTCAGTACTGCTGCTTTCATGCTCAAGGAATACAACGTATAATGATTCCATCTCATTTACATTTAATGATTTTGAGTCGTCAGAAACACTCGAAGGGAATACATTGAATTTTGACAGTCTGATAATGAGACCAACAGCTTTAAAAGTTGTTGACACCTTTTTAATTGTTATTGAACCCACCATGGATAAGTTATTCAATGTTTTCAATTTGAAGAATAACAAATTGGTTGGAAAACGTATTGACAGAGGACAGGGACCGGAAGATATGATAAGGCCCAAATTCTTAGACGGCAATGATAATGTTATCAGAATCGTGGATTTGGCAACTTTCACGTTCTTTGAATATGAGAAAGTCAGTTTTCTTAGTCAAGATGCCCCCGTTCCTGTGAAACGTATTAAGCTGGAAAGCCCCGTGTTCATTGATACAGAAATAGTGGGAAATAATATTGTAGGTTATTTCGATGATGACCATTATCAGTTAAAAGTATTTGATATGAAGGGAAAACCAACAGGGGAAATTGCAGAGTATCCCGAACCGAATATTTCATTTACCGATCTTGAAAAAAAGGAAGCTTTTTATATGAACTTCACGACAAATAGCATTGACAGGATTGCCATATGCTATTATCTGACAGATTTGATAGAGATTTATAAATTCGATGGAGAATTAGAGAAAAGGCTACATGGACCAGAGCAATTTATCAGTAGAATTGCATTGAATCAAGATGCTGATCTATCATCTGATAATAACGATATCAGGGATGCTTATTTTGCCCCGGAGAATTTTGAGGACAATTTTTATGTTCTTTACAACGGTGGATTGGTTGGTTCCCCCGGGCATAGCAGCTCGTGTAAACACATGTTTTCGTTTTCATGGGATGGCAGGCCTCAAACGATTTATAATTTAGATGACCCCGTTTTCTCATTTACGATTGATGGGAAAAATAGAAAGATTTATGGAATTAGCAACACACCTGAATATCATATCGTGGAATATAGCTTTTAAGTGATGTTGAAGAGTGTGTAAATGATTAAATAAGTAAGAATTGAGACAGAATTGAACCGGATAAATATTTTGCAAAGCAAACTCAAAACTGTTTATTTGCGATAAGTATTTTAAAACAACTGAAAGGAGGTAAAAAGCGGAAAGAGTGTTAATTTTTATCAGTCAATTTGAGCTTGTCTATTGAAATAATGGACAGAGCGATTAGTGAAACGTAAATTCCGGTTTGTTGAAACTATTAATAGATCTTTGTTTTTAGAATCGGAATAATCAATCAAAAAATTTAAAACAAACATTATTTTGAAAAAGAAGATTTTATCGGGGCTTTTTGCATCAGCCCTCCTGATAGCTGCCGGAACAGGAGCTATGGAAAGCAAAAAGAGTGAAGCCGGCCTGAGTGATTTGGCAATGGCGAATGTGGAAGCGTTGGCGACTGGAGAGGGTGGATCATCTGATTGTGCAACTTATTGTACGCCAGCTGATGGTCATAAATGCATAATATTGTGGCCTGGTGCGGAAGGAATAACTTGTCCCAGACAGAGACCTAAATCAAGCTGATTGATTCAGATAAGTTTTTATTATTTACCCTTATGTGATATTTTAATATCACATAAGGGTAAATTGGGGAACATGCAGTAATAATAACAATTTTATTTTAATAGAAGAAATCATGAGGTTTAATGTTGCAATAGTTTTGTACGTCAGCTTATTAATTGTCTCTTGCAAAACTTACAAGGGCGATTATTTGAATGCTGAAGAGTTTACATTTAAAGATTTTCATACTATAGATAAAATAGAAGGCAGGATACTTGAGCTAAGTAATCTGGTGATGAGACCTACGGATATATTAGTTAAAGATTCTGTGCTGATATTAATTGAGACTGGTGGGGGTAATCTCTTTCATGTATATAATCTAAACAGTCAAAGTCTAATAAATGACTGTATCGGAATGGGGCAGGGGCCTGATGAGATGATCGATCCTGAATTTATGAGCTGTGATGGAGAAATCATCGATATTGTTGATTTAGCTACATCAACTGTGTATAGGTATAGTTTGCAGGATTTTATTGATAGTAAGACTCCGACTCCCATCAATAGAGTCAAACTGGAAAAACAAGTGTTTATATGTGCACAACAAGTTAATAATGACATATACGGATACTCTTACGGAACAGACAAGAGATTAAATAAGTTTGATGATGCAGGTAAAAAAGTAGGTGAATTAATTGATTATCCGGATTCAAAAAAAGAATACACAGATAATGAGAAAATGGATGCTTTTTACATGAAATTTATAAATAACGGTGCGGATAAGATTGCACTATGTCATTATATGACAGACTTGATAGAAATATATGACAAAAATGGTGTTTTACAAAAGAGTATCCATGGTCCCGATCATTTTCTGGCGCATTTTAAACAACGACAAGATGGTCTATTGGGATCTTTACCTATTAAGGGTATGAATCGTGATGCATACATGAGTCCGAGGAATGCGAGTAATGGCTTTTTTGTACTATATAACGGCGGATACATTGATGACCACGACCACACCTCATCGTGCAATAATTTATTTTTATTTTCATGGGATGGAATTCCACAAAATGCTTACCTTTTTGATGATCCGATTTTTTCCTTTTCGGTAGATGAAGGAAACAGGAAGATTTATGGAATTAGCAACACACCTGAATATCATATCGTGGAATATAGCTTTTAAGTGATGTTGAAGAGTGTGTAAATGATTAAATAAGTAAGAATTGAGACAGAATTGAACCGGATAAATATTTTGCAAAGCAAACTCAAAACTGTTTATTTGCGAAGAGTATTTTAAAAACAACAGGAAGGAGTTGAAAGGGCAGAAAGAGCATTAATTTTTCATCAGTCAATTTGAGCTTGTCTATTAAAATAATGGACAAAGCGGTTAGTGAAACGTAAATTTCGGTTTATTGATACTATTAATAGATCTTTGTTTTTAGAATCGGAATAATCAATCAAAAATTTTAAAACAAACATT
Organism: uncultured Proteiniphilum sp.; assembly: GCA_964345815.1. Lineage (GTDB taxonomy): Bacteria > Bacteroidota > Bacteroidia > Bacteroidales > Dysgonomonadaceae > Petrimonas. The sequence goes on from CAYFSV010000118.1 coordinate 6,435, forward strand.
ATTGTGAAAAAGAAGATTTTATCGGGGCTTTTTGCATCAGCCCTCCTGATAGCTGCCGCAATAGGAGCTATGGAAAGCAAAAAGAGTGAAGCCGGCCTGAGTGATTTGGCAATGGCG
>CAYFSV010000119.1:0-6523 GCA_964345815.1 uncultured Proteiniphilum sp.
AATAATTTTCTCAGAAGAATAGCCCCCCCAAACTATAGCAATATTTTTTTTCATATAATATATGTGTTACCAACATTTTATTTTGAATGGTTAATTATCTCTTGTAGATGTATATAGACGCCATTTTTCAACAACACTTGCTATATCCTCAGGCAGTTCACTCTCAAACAACATCTCTTCATTTGTTACAGGATGTATGAAGCCAAGAGTTTGTGCATGTAGGCACTGACGGGGACATAAATTAAAGCAGTTGAACACAAACTGTTTATATTTAGCATATGTGGTTCCCCTTAAAACCTCATTGCCACCATATCTTTCATCATTAAATAAAGTGTGTCCAATATGCTTCATATGAACCCTGATCTGATGAGTTCTTCCAGTTTCAAGAACACATTCAACCAGCGTAACATATCCAAATCGTTCTAAAACTCTATAGTGGGTGATGGCTGTCTTCCCCTGCGTTTCATCATCATAAACACTCATCAGTAATCTATTTTTAGGGTCTCTCCCAATATTTCCCTCGATTGTTCCTTCATCAAGATCAACATTTCCCCAAACCAAAGCAATATACTTTCTTTTCGTGGTTTTATTGAAAAACTGTCTCGAGAGATGAGTTTTGGCATCTGGGGTTTTTGCTATCAGTAAGAGCCCCGAAGTATCTTTATCGATACGATGTACCAATCCAAGACGAGGGTCTGTCATATCCATTCCGATATCGAATTTCAGATGATAGGCTATGGCATTTACAAGAGTCCCAGTATAATTGCCGTGTCCTGGATGAACAACCATTCCTGGAGGTTTATTAATTACCATTAAGTCATCATCTTCATACACAATATCCAATGGGATATCCTCAGGAAGAATCTCAAGTTCCCTCTTAGGACGATCCATAACTAGAGTTATAATATCTAGCGGCTTTACTTTATAACTTGATTTTACAGGCTCACCATTAACCAGAATATAATTTGCATCAGCTGCTTGCTGAATTCTACTTCTCGAAATACCTTCAATACGAATAGACAAAAACTTATCTACCCTCATCAAGCCCTGTCCTTTATCAGCCACAAAGCGGTGATGCTCAAACAATTCATCTTCACCATCGGAGATGTCCTCCGCTTCGTTATATAAGTCTTTATCTATCACAATTATTTAGAAAAATGAATCATCTATATTAGAATTAGACGATTTTTTGGTTTTGTTTAAATCAGAGCTTATATTCTCCTCTGAATTGATATCTTCTGTATTATTATCAAAAGTATCTTCATCGCTACTTCGTCCAACTATTAGCTTTAGAGACTGACCCAAAGGTATCTGCTCATTAGCTACAATTCTTCTGCCTTTGTATTCAACCGACATTACCAAACCACTATATTCGGCTGGCACTTCCACTATTTCTATATCATTGAAACCTATCGAGTTTAACAGCGAAATAGCTTGCCTCGAAGAAAAATCAACTAAATCGGGGATTGATATTTGTTGAGGATTATAAGAATAAATTGTTATATAAATGCTCTTTCCCTCTTTCACCTTATTGTTAGGGTTAGGAGTTTGATCAATTACAGAACCTGGCACGGCACCAATTTTATAAATTGAATCTATAACCTGCACCGATAGTCCTTTTGAACTTAAAAGAGACTTAGCCTCTTCAGCCTGCAGTCCTTTAAGGTCGGGAACTATTATATTTTGCCCATGACGAGTATAAATGTTCATAAATAACAAGGTTAGAATCAATAGTAAAACACCAACAACAGCTATTGCTATCAGATTAAAAAATATACTATCCGAGAGGATTCTCTTAGTTTTCTTTTTAGTCATAAAACACGTTTATAAGTTCAATTATCCACAAAAATACAAAAAATATGCTTGTTACTACTATTTGACATATAGCAAAAGTTGAGTTTCTCTTTCCAATGTGCATAAATTAATAAAAGCATGGCTGATGCCATGCTTTTAATAGTAGTGTCTATTATTTTTATGGATTTATTCTGGTTCAATGCCTACCATTTCAGGGTCTATCATTATACGACCACAATATTCGCAAACAATCACTTTCTTACCCATTTTTATATCCATTTGTCGTTGTGGTGGGATTCTATTGAAACATCCTCCACAAGCACCTCTTTGTATGGGCACAATTCCAAGACCATTTCGTGCATTTTTTCTAATTCGTTTAAATGCAGTTAGTAATCGTGGCTCTATCTGTGCTTCCACCTTCTTGGCTTTATCTCTTGTTTTTTCCTCTTGACTTTTTGTTTCAGAAACAATATCATCAAGCTCCTTCTTCTTTGCTGCTAAATCAAACTTCTTCTCTTTTAGCTGATCATTAGCATCGGCAATTTGCTTCTTTATTCTTTTTTCAACCTCAGAATTATCTTTAATGTGCTTTTCAGCAAGCTCAATTTCTAGAGTTTCAAACTCTACCTCTTTTGATAAGTGATCATACTCTTTACTATTGCGAACGTTTTCTAATTGAGTGTTATATTTCTCTATTCGAGATTTGCTTGTTTCAATTTTGATTTTTTCAGCTTTAGTTTTATCAGATAGCTCTTTAAGATCTAATTCGTATTTATTAACACGAGTTCCCAAACCAGCAATATCATCATCAAGATCTGACACCTCCAAAGGTAACTCCCCACGCAATGTTCTTATTTTATCAATTTCGGATAAGAAAGATTGTAATTTGTATAGCGACTTAAGCTTTTCGTCTACCGCTATATCTTCTACTGAAACTTTTTTTCTTGTTGCCATATATTATTTTATTTAGTTTTAAAACAAAAAAATGCAACAACATAACAGCATCTATATTGCTAAGTTGTCACATTATCTGTATTTGGCGGGATTATTGTCGAACCGCACTTGTTTACAAATATTTTATCGGGTTCGCATCGAACGACGATTTATATACCGCAAAGTTAGTATATTTATTCGTTATTACATCATAAAATATTTCTTTTGTTGAAATTTCCGACTCATAATGTCCTAAGACAGCGAAGAGTAGCTTATCTTCCACATCATAAAAGTCATTATATCTTGCTTCGCCTGTAACAAAAGCATCCGCTCCATAAGCAATAGCATCGGGTATCAAAAATGAGCCTGCCCCACCACATAAGGCTACATCCTTTATTTCACGGTTAGCCATTTTTGTATGCATCAGTGTATTCAAGTGAAAAACATCTTTAAGCATATATAAGAAGTCTTGCTCAGGCAATGCATCTGGTAGAACACCAACTACTCCACTTCCAGCTTGCTTCCATTCATTTGTCAGGGGATAAAAATCATATGCCGGCTCTTCATATGGATGAACCGAAATAAGAGTTCTTAGAACTTCCATTTGTTTAAATTTTGGGACAACAGTTTCTATCCTAATCTCATTTTCAAAGTGTTGTTCTCCAATCTTGCCAACAAATGGATTTGCCGAATCGTTTGCCCTAAAAGTTCCTTCGCCTTCCAAATTAAAGCTACAAGAATCATAATTTCCAATGTGTCCAGCTCCTGCATTGAAGATTGCTGTTCTTACTATTTCAATGTGAGAGCTCGGGACAAATGTTACAAACTTTAGAAGAGAATCCTGCTTGGGTGACAATATACGAATATCTTGAAGTCCAAGCATATTAGCAAGTTTAAAGTTAACCCCATTGGTGGCATTATCTAAATTAGTGTGAGCTGCATAAATTACAATATCGTTTTTCAAAGATTTTATCACACATCTTTCTATGTAGTTTCTTCCTGTTAGCGTCTTTAAGGATTTAAATAATAGCGGATGATGAGAGACAATTAGATTGCATCCAAGTGATATTGCTTCATCAATCACATCTTCTGTTACATCAATACATATTAAGCAACCTTTTACATCCTGATACACATCTCCCACCTGAACCCCACTATTATCATAACTTTCTTGCAACGACACTGGCGCCAACTGCTCTATCGTATTTATAACTTCTTTGATTTTCATATGATTAATATTATTTATTCTCAAAAGTGTCATATAAAATTCGCTTTAATCATTTACTGATATAAAAATGACTCCCATGCTAATTTCATATTAATGTCAATTCACACACAAATATAATGTTTTTTTCATACTTTTGCTTATTCTATAAACATTATAACAGACAAGTTTAAATATGAAAAGATTATCCAGCATATTTATTTTCACAATATTGGTGTCTAGCTTGCTTCACGCAAACAGTAGGACAAAAAAACCTATCGTAGTCAAGGTTTTTGAAGACACTCATATATCATTTAATCCAACAATTTATAAGGATGGATTAACAGAAAAGGATGGTAATCTTTTTCTTTCTAATGGAAGAGTCGCTATTAAAAAGATTAGTATTCCAAAGTTTATTAATCATACAGATATTAGCATCAAGATTTCATTAGTTTCAAATGGCGACAGATGGGATAAAACAGGATCATGCTTTGTTATACCAAACAACTCTAAAACTAATATAATAGATATCGCCAAAAAGATAAGTGATTATCCCAAGCAAGACAAGAGCAAATATGAAGAGCTAAATGGAATTGTAGCTGGTGAAAATTACCTGCCAAATGTAGAATTGATGCGCTTTATGACACCTTTCGGAGTTGGACACTATAGCAACAACAACGACTCAGTATCGTCCGCAAGAAGGCCTGTATATGTTGACGGCTGGGCAGAGAATGTAGAATGGCATGAAGACATTTCAGATTTGGCTGGTCTTTTAGAAGATGAAGTTTACATAGGCGTTTTTATTGACACATGGACCGAAGAAGGATATAAAATAGATGCATCTCTAACCTTTACTGAGAGTAATGTGAAAAATGATGTAAAGATTAGCAGCAATGTTCTCCCACTTATTAATACAGTATATTATTATAACCAAAAACACCCCGACATTTTCTCAAGGAAAGATGTAGAAATACCCTTCATATTGCCAGAAAATGCCAAGAATGTGAAGCTCAAATATATCACAACTGGACATGGAGGACATTCTGGAGGTGATGAATTTAGAGCACAAAAAAACATCCTATATATAAATGAGATTGAGGTGTTCAATGAAGAGCCTTGGCGAACTGATTGCGCTTCGTTTAGAAGATTTAATCCCACTTCGGGTGTATGGTTGGTTAAAAAGAGTGTTGCCTTCATCGCTAAAGATGGCACACGGCAAGTAAAAGAAATAGAAGAGCCATTAGCATCATCCGATTTATCTAGAAGTAATTGGTGTCCTGGTAGCAATGTCCCACCATTCGAAATCATCATTCCATCACTTAACAAAGGATTAAACACACTCAAAATATCAATTCCAAATTCAAACCCAATTGAAAACGAAAAGCTTAATCATTGGCTAGTTAGTGCCTACTTGGTATGGGATCTACAGTAATTAATTATATAAAGGCTGCATTTTAAAAAAGACAATACTTGTAGGGTAAAAGACACAACAAAAAGCGTTGCATCCACGATATTAGTCGATTACAATTTTTATTGTAAGAATATGTAAGATTTTTTTATTACAATAATAGCTTATTACATTACTTTTTTATATATTCGCACTATATAAAATTACAGTTTACTACTAATTCAAAAAATAGAAATGAAAACTCCTAAATTAAAGATAGAGCTAAGTGATAATTTCTTGACAAAAAGTATTTTCTCTACCGATATTAATATTTTTCCAAGCCCACTAGTGATATACATTCCATTAACTCAAGAGTTTTTTCTAAATGACTTAGCGTATAATGAGTTAGATATACCAAAAGATGAAGTTATTAATATGAGAGATTTTATTAGCTCAAATCAGCATCTTTTAAAAATAGACACAGATAATTCTACACATAAATTTAAGGACAATACTACTATTAATCTTTTTAATAAAAGGACCTATCACATAAAATTCAATTTCAATGTATCAAAAGACGATGTTTTAGGACATATATACTTCATCACTTTTGAAAAGGTAGAACTTAAGTCATCTGTGAACACATTATACTCCCTTTCTATGGTAAAAGAGGAAATTTCAAAATTGAGAAGCAACCTTAACTTTGAGGGTAAAGAGAAGTTAGAATATATTCTTAAGGAATACTTTGATGATGACTCAAAACAACATTTATCCTTAGAAGAACTTGTAAATTACGAAAAACAAATCAAGATAATTCAAAAGAACTTTACTGTTCTATCACGAAGAGAAGTTATTATTTGCACATTGCTTTTAAACAACCTAGAATTAACAGATATCGCAAAAACAATTAACAGATCTATTAACTCAATATTTGTTATAGTACATAGGATAAATAGGAAACTGGATATTCCAAACAAAGATGAACTTGTAAGAAGATTACGAGAGGTGATGGATAATGAACCAAAGGGGTAAACAAAAAAGGTATTAAGAACAACGAAACTAAACAATTAATAGACATAAGGCGTTTTAAGATTGATTCATATCATAGTCCTATATATATGATTATTGATTCATAAATCATGATATTAAATCTTGAGTTCAAGTTGTAAATGCAACTTTTTGGGAAAAGGATTAATAGCTGCATA
>CAYFSV010000120.1:0-6416 GCA_964345815.1 uncultured Proteiniphilum sp.
GCTGCTAATAAAAGCACTCTTACTACAACTTTCATGGATGTCTGTCTTTTAATTTTTTATTGTTTTTTTATTTATTACTTTTGATTACAAATACAAAATTAGAAAAAGAATAATAATTGTACTACATTTACGACAAAAATAACTCAAAAAAATGATAAATAGGTATTTTCTCGAGAAAATAAACGAAAACTTTAGCTTCGATTTTACTTCTGATCAATACATATCAATCACAAAGATAGTCGATTTTCTGTTTAATCAGTCAAATAATCAAATATTTTTATTGAAAGGTTATGCAGGGACAGGTAAATCCTCTCTTATTGGCAGCTTGGTGAAAACTATGACTCAGTTCAATCAAAAGTCTGTTTTGCTAGCACCAACAGGGCGAGCTGCAAAAGTTTTTTCGAGTTATGCAGGGCAGCAAGCACTTACAATACACAAAAAAATATATAGACTCGAAAAGTTTGGCGAAGAGGGCGGACGCTTTTCTCTTGATAACAATAAGCATCAACATACACTATTTATAGTGGACGAAGCATCGATGATAAACAACTCTAGTGAATTCTCGGTGTTTGGAACAGGAAATCTGCTTGATGATTTAATTGAATATGTTTATACAGGTGAAGGAAATAGATTGATGTTGATTGGGGATAACGCTCAGTTGCCACCTGTTCAGCAAGAATATAGTCCAGCACTTGATGAGTCTGTTTTGGAATCGTTTTTCTTTCAGGTGTCATCATCTACTTTAACTGCAATTGTGCGCCAAGATGAAAATTCTGGTATATTGCAGAATGCAACAAAGCTAAGAGATAGTTTATCTTATGGAGATACATTTGATTTCCCAAAGCTATCAGTTAATAATAATGACGTAAAACTTATAACCGGTAATGTACTAATTGAAGAAATTGCTTCAGCTTATAGTCGTGATGGAATTGAGAATACTATAATAATTTCACGATCCAATAAGCGTGTTAATTCATATAACATGGGAGTTCGAAACACAGTATTATATAGAGAAGAGGAATTGTCGGCAGGAGACATATTGATGATTACTAAAAATAATTACTATTGGGTAAATGATATTGAGAATGTGGATTTTTTGGCTAATGGAGAGTTTGTAGAGGTATTGAGGGTGAGAGGGGCCGAAACAATGCATGGATTTAGATTCTGCAATGTTCTTCTTCGTCACAACGATTTTGATATCGAATTTGAAGCTAAAATTATCTTAGATTCGCTTCACACTGAAGCCCCAGGATTGACCAGAGAGCAAAATGATCAACTATTTAATGTGGTAATGGAAGATTACTCTCATATTCCACAAAGAAGAAATAGATACAAAAAAGTGAAAGAAGATATTTACTTCAATGCTTTACAAGTGAAGTATGGATATGCGGTTACGGCACATAAAGCTCAAGGTGGTGAATGGCAAAATGTGTTTTTGGATATAGGATATGTTACTGAGTCACACATGGGCGACAACTTCTATAGATGGCTGTATACATCAATAACAAGAAGCACAAATATGTTATATCTTGTAAATTTACCACGCAATTTTATAGAGCAAGTCAAATAATTATTACTTTTGTGTTATTATCGTTCAAATTATAGATTGATAATCATAAACAATTATTGCAAATTAATGAGTCAGAAAGAAGAATATATTGATAGGTTGCTTAATGCGCTTAAGGCTTTAGAAAATAGTGTTGTAGCTGCAAAGGAAGATGATACTTTGTCTTTTTCATTTTTCAAAGAATCGTTTAAAAAAAGTCAGGAAATTACAAGTCTTATCCATGAATTGGAAATGCTCCAAATTGAGGATATGAAATCTCAAATGGAAAAGCTAATTGATTTTCTTTCAGAGAATAAAAAAAGCAAACAAGCAGAAGAAAATAAAAAACAAGGAATTGGCAAAGCACCTCTAGAGCCAGTTTTATATGCAAAGACTGAAGAGCGTGTTGTACTTCCAACTTACACAAATCCACTTGCCCAATCGACTGCGACGATTGTGACAGAGGAATCAAAATCAGAGCAGCCACCTATCAAAGATATTAATAATAAAGACAACACTGCACCTTCAATTAATGATACCGTTTCTGCACCCAGTTCTATTATAGATGTTAGAAAGGGATTGAGTTTGAATGATAGATTTTTCTTTCAAAGAGAATTGTTTAATAATGATCGAGAATCTATGAGCACAATGATGCTTAAGCTAAATGCTTTGGATAACGTCGAAATGATGGAAGAGTATCTAAGGAATAATACTTCGTGGAATTTTGATGATGAAATCGTAAAAAGTTTTCTTGAAATTATTTCTAGAGCTACAAACTAATTAATTTTTTAGATGTAAATCATGGGGAAATTAATCGTTGTACCCACTCCAATAGGAAATCTTGAGGACATAACTTTCCGTGCAATTAATGTATTAAAAAGTTGTGATTTAATTCTTGCAGAAGATACAAGAACAAGTGGGTTTTTGCTAAAACACTACGAAATTGCCACCAAGATGCAATCGCACCACAAGTTTAATGAACACAAAACCTCATCACATATAGTTGAAAGGATAAAGGCGGGCGAAACTATAGCTTTAATCTCTGATGCTGGCACTCCCGCTATTTCCGATCCGGGATATCTTTTGGTTCGAGATTGTGTTAGTGAGGGAGTTGAGGTATTATGCCTGCCTGGAGCCACTGCTTTTGTGCCTGCAATAGTTATGTCGGGTTTGCCTAATGATAGATTTTGTTTTGAAGGTTTTTTGCCTCCCAAAAAAGGGCGACAAACAAGGCTTAAAGAATTGGCTAATGAAACTAGGACAATGGTATTCTACGAATCTCCCTACAGAGTGATTAAAACTCTAACACATCTTTCCGAACATCTAGGAAATGAAAGAAGAGTTTCGGTGTCACGTGAGATATCTAAAATGTTTGAGGAAACAATAAGAGGAACCTTCACTGAATTAATTTCGCACTTCTCATTAAACGAACCTAAGGGCGAGTTTGTTATAGTGGTTGAGGGTCATGCAAAATAGCAATTATAAATTAGGAGATATAATAAATATAAAATCAACCTAGAGATGGTTGACAACACGTTTTAAAAAAGAAATTTATTAATTTAATAAGTAAAGAAATATGAGAAAAGTATTCATTTTATTACTTGCAGGTGCATTTATAGTATCATGTACCAATACTAGTAAAAATGTAAAAGAGTCAGATGAGTATATTGCTTTGCAAGCACAACTAGACTCATTGCAAGCTGTGTTGCAGTCATCCGATTTGGAAACACAAGAGATGATGGATGTGATAAGTGAAGTGGAAGCCAATTTTGAAAAAATAAGAGAAGCAGAGAAGTATATTTCTACTCAATCGGCTCAATCGGGCGAAATGACCGCTGCTACCAAGGATAGAGTGAGAGATAATTTTCAAATGATTCAAGATATTTTGAGAAAGAACAAAGCTCAATTGGCTGACCTTAATTCAAAGTATGCAGGAAGCAATAAACAAATTTCTTCTCTTCAATCTACAATAAATAGATTAAATAAAGAAATGGAAGAGAGTTCGACAAGATTGGTTTATTTGCAAAACGAACTATCAAAAAAAGATGAAACTATTGATAAGTTATCTGAAGACATTGGCGAACTTGCCCAACATGCTGAGCAACAACAAACGAAAATAAGAGAACAGGACAAATCACTTAACACAGCTTATTATGTATTTGGCACCTCTAGCGAGCTAAAAGGACAAAAGATTCTTTCTGGCGGGTTTTTGAAATCTACAAAGGTGATGAGTGAGACTTTTAACAAGGACTATTTTTTGCAAATAGATATTCGTGAGGTAACTCAGATTCCTTTATATACTACAAAAGCAAAAGTGTGGTCAAATCATCCAGAAGGAACATATGAGTTTCAAGAGGCTAGCAATGGCAATCTCACTCTTAATATTACCGACACTCAGCGCTTTTGGAGCCTCACTAAGTTTCTAATTGTTGAGGTGAGATAGATTTTTTATCAATAATAAAATTAAATAATTAAACTCACGAGGTGGCGATTAATAACCACCTCGTTTTTATTTTTTGTACTATGACATACAGAGATCTTTTTATCGATTTGGATGATACAATATGGGATTTCCAGGCTAATTCGTTGATTTGCCTTAAAGAGATTTATCGTGACTACAAATATGATGAGTTTTACCCAACATTTGAAGATTATTATGATGTGTTTCTTCCATCAAATCAAAACTTGTGGGCACTTTATCGTGAGGGCAAAATAGATAGAGATGAGCTGATAGTTGAGCGTATTTTAGCACCAATAAGAGAGTTTGGGTTTGACAACCCACAGTATGCCATTGAAGTGAGCGACGACTATCTAGAGCGCACAACATTGCAAACATCACTAGTTGAGGGCTCAATCGAGTTGTTGGAATATCTCAAACCACGATATAAAATGCATATCTTAAGTAATGGATTTACAGAGGTTCAATATAAAAAGATAGAGAACTCAGGCTTAAGCTCATTTTTTGATAAGATTATCCTTTCGGAAGATGCAGGAATTAACAAACCACACCCCGATATCTTTACATATGCTTTGAAACAAATTGGTGGAACCCCCACACAAACGCTTATGATTGGCGATAGTTGGGATGCTGATATTGTTGGTGCTCGCAATAGCAATATTGATCAAATATGGTTTAATCCCGAAGGGCTCACTCAAAATGGTTTTAAGCCAACTCACACCGTGAGTTCTCTCAAAGAAATACTTAATATACTATAGCCTATATTTATTGTCCTCTCAGCAATGGCATAGTCATACATCTTGGACCTCCACCTCCACGTGGCAGTTCAGACCCTTCGATTGTGACAACACATTTTTCAGCACTCTCAACATCGTATTTTCCATCAATAACATCTTTCGAGCTAACCACCTCAAATCCGTTCTTGTTCAACTCCTCAAGTGTGTGCACATTTCTGGCATATGAAAGCACTTTGCCCGGAGCAAATGCTAAGAAATTGGCACCACTATGCCACTGTTCTCTTTCTTGATCCCACTCGTCTGCATTGCCACCACATACAATCGGCTTGACATCCATTCCTAGTTTCTTCAGAATATTCAGAATGCCATCTACTGCAGATATTTTTTTTACCTTTCCATTTTCAATTTGCATGTGAACTGTTTGATACGGTGTGTGATTCATAATAAGTGGCTTATAAACCATTGCTTTATTATGATCCAAAAATGTGAATACCATGTCAAGATGTATAAATGATTCTGGCGAATCGGGCAATTGCTGCACAATTATGTGTTTGGTTTTTCCACTTTCGCTACAAAGTCTTTCTACTAACAAATCTATTGCCTGAGCACTTGTTCGAGACCCATTTCCAATCAACAAAATATCCTCACGAGCAACCAACAAATCACCCCCCTCTATCATCACATTTGGGTCGTCAAGTGATAGGGTGTTCATGTCTATGGTATTGGAGTCAAAGAACATTCCACTTTTATATATTGAGTTCATAATCAATGACTCGCGAAGTCTTACTTTATTAGCCATTTTGCAGATTACAGAATTGTTGCCAATAATTGCCGAGGCATCTCTAGTGAAATAGAAGTTATATAAAGGTTTTAATGCGTAATACTCGTCTTGCAAAAAATTGGTGAGTGTATTCATCTGTATCGGTAGCCCCTCAATCAATATTCGGCTTAGGTTTTCGGCAGGCATGTCCATCAAAAAATCATAAAGCTTTTCAGCCTGTTCATATCTACATATGTCGCTTATCAATGAGTGTTTCGATAAACTGTCGGATAGCACCTTAGTTAGCAAGTCTGAAACGGTATATACTTTTGATGTTTTATTGAGAACTCCAAATATTTGCTGATACTCTTTTTGAGCAATCGAAAGATTAAGGATATCACTATACAATGCACGCTGAGCATTTCGCGGAGTCATGTTTTCGACCTCTGCACCAGGATAATGCATCAACACAGCTTGAAGTTTTTCGACCTCTGAATTAACATTGAGGGTGATTTTTTTATTTTCCATAGAAGTATTTATTTAGTTTAGGGTACAAATTTACTAAATAGAACCCAACATTTCACTATTAACATTCTAAAAATTATGGAACAGGATAAATACTTTAATATGGACCACGAAGCTATCAAGCTCACCGGCTTATACTAATACCCTCTTACGCATATTAGCTGTTGATGCTGTATATTTATGCATGTCTTTCCAGATTCAAACCACCTCTTGGTGGTATATTCATGGCAAACCGCAGATTGCAAAAAGATGCTAAAAAGGACAGGTGTCTAAATTGTTAAGAATTAACATTCATGGTGTTAAAATATCCTTTACCATTGATTGTCAGCGTCTAACAAGACTAAGGCACAGATGCCCTACCCAAAAAGTAGCAATCGCACAAATTGCGAA
>CAYFSV010000121.1:0-6342 GCA_964345815.1 uncultured Proteiniphilum sp.
AAGCTTGTTTACCAATTTTTTAAGTCACTTTCTTATCCGAAACTCAGGTTATTATTATCGAATTTAAGCCTTTATAGTACATGGTGAGAGGCTAAATTACAAAATTAGACCCTTGTAGCACTTGCCGAGAGGCTAAATTACAAAATCCAGCTCCTTCCCAGTACTAACATTTCTTAGAACATGCATGAACTTGCATCCTGTTAGATTATTACCATACCTTTTAAGACGTAAAAAGAGAGGCCACAAAAGTAGCCTCCCTAAATATATTATGTGACTATACTAAGCTAGTCAATGTCTAAATATGAGCTAGAATTTATTTTCCTTGCTCTAAGCTTAATGTGATACTTGGCTGATCACATACTTCAGTGGGACCAAAATACTGAATTGGTCCTGGATAAACAAATGCTGTTTCAAATGCCCATTTTTCTCTATTTTCAGCAAAGAATTTAAATGGTTTGCCATCCAAATCTACTAATGCCTTTTGAATTACTGGTTTCATCACACCATGACGACGTTCCATATTCATCATCATAGTAATAGGTATTCCGCCCGCAATCCATTCATTAGCTGCAGCAGTTGTATTTCTCACTGATGACATATATCCACTCATTCCATTAGCAATAAGAAGAGAAGCTGTGAAACCTAAAGAATAGGTATAGTCAGCATCATAATTTGACGGCGCTGCACAACGTCCTTCATAACCAAAGAAGTGAGTGATGGTAGCAAATTTGCCATTGTATTTATCTTCTTTTGTCCAGTCTTCAAGTTTAGATTTAACCATCTCGGCTAGAAGCTTTTCAGTCTCAATTAAAGAAACCTGTACGTTTCCGTGTGGATCACGATCAAGAGTCAATTGTCTAGCAACAGTCTCTGGAAGACTAGCATATATTTTTGAATTCTCTTCGGAAAGCTTTGAAATAATATATTCACGCTTTGCAGAACGACGCACTAAGTCGTATTCTTCTTGATTGTGCGCTAAAAAATCATTCAATTCAGCAATTAGGTTCTTCATTGCAGGAATAAACTCGATAAGCCCTTCAGGAATAAGAACAGTACCAAAGTCCAAGCCCATTTCTGAGCGTTTAGTCACAACAGTAGCTATTTCAGTTACAATATCATCTAATGACTGTTGTTTAGCTTCAACTTCTTCAGAAATAATACACATATTAGGCTGAGTTTGCAATGCAGTTTCTAGCGCAATGTGTGAAGCCGAACGTCCCATTAGCTTTATAAAGTGCCAATATTTACGCGCCGAATTACAGTCACGTTGTATGTTCCCAATCACTTCGGAATAAACTTTGCAAGCTGTATCAAAACCAAAAGATGTTTCAATTTGTTCGTTCTTCAAGTCACCGTCAATTGTTTTTGGGCAACCCACCACCTGAACTCCCGCATCAATACTTCTATAATATTCTGCAAGAATAGCAGCATTAGTGTTTGAGTCATCTCCACCAATGATAACCAAAGCAGAGATATCAAGTTTTTTAAGTATTTCAAGACCTTTGTCAAATTGGTCTTTCTCCTCTAGCTTATCTCTACCCGAGCCAATAATATCGAAACCACCAGTGTTGCGATACTCATCAATGATATCAGATGTCAGCTCTTTGTATTTATGGTTGATTAGACCCGCAGGACCTAGTATGAAACCATACAACTTGCTATCAGGATGCAAACGCTTGATACCGTCAAAAATACCAGCGATAACATTGTGTCCACCCGGAGCTTGACCACCAGACAAAATAACCCCAACATTAATTGGTTTATCCAATGTATTCTCCTCAGTTGATGGTTCAAAGGTGATGATTGGTAATCCATAAATATTAGGAAACAGCTTTTGAATCTCTTCTTGATCCTTAACTGCAGTAGTTGACTCACCTTCAACGGGCATAACGCTACCACTCAATACTGAAGGCATTTTTGGAACATAACTTGCTCTCGCAATTTGTAATGCACTCTTTAACATTATATATTGAATTTAAATAATTAGTTTTGAATTAATAACCTCTCTAAAACGAAATTCAAAAATAGCACTTTTTTTTGAGATGATAAAGCAATCCACTATTTAATTAATCACTTATTGCTTAGTTAATTAAACAGGGATAATTAAAGCACTTAATTTTGATAGAACTACATCAATATCTATATTTTTCTATTCAGAAATAATTTTAAACTTTGCATACTTTAGCAATAATTGCTTTTGACCCGCTGAGTCAAAGTTCACAAAAGCTCTTTTATTAGCACCAGATTGCTCAATTGATGCTACTGTTCCTCTTCCAAAACGTTCATGCTCGATAACATCACCAGCTTTTAGGTTTGATGCATTCTCTGACAGAGGCATTGCCGATTGATTCGCAGACTGAATGGGTCGAGAACGAATCATAGGATTTGAATTATTAGATATTGGCTCTCTTTTCCTCATATCTCTTTCTCTGCTAGCTTGACGGAATGAACCCCAGAACCCATCTGAGGATTCTCGCCTTGATGAAGAAAGCTCCTCTCCTTCTATAGATAGATATTTCGAATCAATATCATCTATAAATCTACTTGGTCGAGTAGTGTTTGTAGTACCATTTCTAAATCTACTCTTTGCATGCGATATCGTACATGTCTTCTTTGCTCTAGTAATTGCAACATAAAACAATCGCCTTTCCTCCTCTAAGCCCCTAGGCTCGTTTCTTGACATTGAAGATGGAAATAAATCCTCCTCTACGCCAACAACGAAAACATGTTCAAATTCTAGCCCTTTTGCAGAATGGACAGTCATCAAAGTAATACGATCCGAGTCGGAGTCTCTATCCATGTCTTGATCAGTTAGCAAGGATGATTCAGCAAGAAAATCAACAAGTCTAATCCCCTCTATTTCCTCTTCCTGCCTCATCGACACAAACTCTTGAATAGCATTTATAAGCTCTTGAATATTCTGAGCTCTGCTCATTCCCTCTGGTGTCAAATCATTATATGCCTCTTTGAGAATACCAGTTTTTGTAAGAATCTCTTGCGCCATTTCATATGCATTCATTGTTTCATCTTTATCGATAAAATCAATCATCATTTGCAGAAATGCAGACAATCTTTTTGATATTCCTGCATTAACATTTAAACCATAATCAAGCGGGGAGGCTAATACCTGCCATAAACTGACTTCATGAAGCAAGGCGCACTCCGAAATTCTACCAACTGTGACATTGCCAATACCTCTAGTAGGAAAGTTAATTACTCTTCTGAATGCATCCTCATCCCCAGGATTAACAATCAATCTAAAATATGCAACAATGTCTTTAATCTCCTTACGTTGATAAAAAGACAAGCCCCCATAAATTCGATACGGTATGTTCTTTTTACGCAAAGATTCTTCAAAAGCTCTAGATTGAGCATTTGTTCTATATAAAATAGCTATGTCAGAAAAAGAGGCATGAGTGTCAAGTCTTAATCTAGATATCTTATTACTGACTATTAATGCCTCCTCAAAGTCTGAAAAGGCACTCACCACTTCTATTTTATCACCAACCTCATTTTCAGAAAAAACGTCCTTAAATATTTGCTCCGTATTTTTCTTTATTAGGCTATTTGCAGCATCAACAATGTTCTGAGTGGATCGATAATTTTGCTCTAATTTAAATACTTGTGTATCGGGAAAAGAATTTTTAAACTTCAAAATATTGTCAATATTAGCGCCTCTAAATGAGTATATGCTTTGAGCATCATCTCCCACCACGCAAACACGACTATGAATCTCACCTAATTGTTTAACTATTAAGTGTTGGGCAAAGTTTGTATCTTGATATTCATCGACAAGAATATATTGAAATTTGTTTCTATAGATTTCAAGAACATCAGGATTATCACGCAAAAGAATATTTGTGTACATCAGTAAATCATCAAAGTCCATACTATTACTAGCTTTCAATCTTCTCTGATATTTTTGGTATATTTCTGCCAGATGAGGGCGTCGTGAAGCTCTGTCATACTCCATTAGTTCGGCAGTTTGCAAATATTTCCGAGGTGTTATTAAAGCATTTTTTGCTCTTGATATCTGATTGTGAACTGCATTAGCTTTATATATTTTGTCATCTAGTTGCATCTCCTTAATAATCAATCGTAGCAGATTGGCTGAGTCTGAGGAGTCAAATATTGTAAAGTTTGAAGTAAACCCAATCTTCTCTGCTTCATTTCTTAGAATTCGCGAAAAGATTGAATGGAAAGTTCCCATCCATAATTGCCTAGCTTTTCTTTCACCAACAATATCTGCAATTCTAGTCTTCATCTCTCTGGCAGCTTTATTGGTAAATGTTAATGCCAAAATATGGTATGGAGGCAGTCCTCGCTCTAACAGATAGGCTATCTTGTGAGTCAACACACGCGTCTTGCCTGAGCCAGCCCCAGCAATAATTAGAGATGGACCATCACAAAACTCTACCGCCTGACGTTGACTTATATTTAATTCACTTAAAAGTTCGTTCATTAAAACACTGTTTAAAATATTTCACACAACCTATACTCTAATAATCTTACTAAAATAATTGTAGTAACTCAAAAACAATATCCTAGAAATAAATTTTTGATATTAAATCTTTTAAAAACACGTTTGGTTGTGGCAAATACAAAAGTACAAATTTTGTAACACAAATAAGACAAAAAGAGCAATATCAGAATCATGCTTCTAGATATTGCTCTTTGATTATATATTGAAAATCACTTCCTACTATTTCTTTTCTTTCAGTGCTTCAAATATTAGTTGTTCAAGCTCTGCCGCTAGTTCAGGATTATCCTTTACAACATTTTTAGATGCATCCCTACCCTGCGCCAATTTAGCATCATTGTAGCTATACCATGAACCACTTTTCTTAATAACGTTCAAATCAGATCCTAAATCAATAATTTCTCCTTCACGCGAAATCCCCTCTCCATACATTATGTCAAATTCAGCCTTACGGAAAGGTGCCGAAACTTTATTCTTAACAACTTTAACTCTGGTTGAATTACCCAATATTTCATCACCATCCTTGATAGCTCCAATTCTACGGATATCTAATCTCACCGATGAGTAGAATTTAAGAGCATTTCCTCCCGTAGTTGTTTCAGGATTACCAAACATCACACCAATCTTTTCACGCAACTGGTTGATAAAAATACAAGTAGTATTTGTTTTACTAATTGCAGAGGTCAGCTTTCTCAGAGCTTGTGACATCAATCTTGCTTGAAGACCAACGTTTGAATCACCCATATCTCCTTCTATTTCCTTCTTTGGAGTTAGAGCAGCAACCGAGTCCACAACAACAATATCAACTGCAGAAGAACGAATTAGCTGTTCTGTAATTTCCAAGGCTTCCTCCCCACTTCCTGGCTGAGATATAAGTAAATTCTCTATGTCAACACCTAAGTTGCTAGCATAAAATCTATCAAAGGCATGCTCTGCATCAATAAATGCTGCAACTCCACCCGCCTTTTGAGCCTCAGCAATGGCATGTATGGCAAGGGTGGTCTTTCCTGACGATTCAGGACCGTATATCTCAATAACTCTCCCTCGAGGATATCCCCCAACACCTAGTGCAGCATTTAGTCCGATTGAGCCAGTGGGTATAACAGCCACCTCCTCAACCTTATCATCCCCCATCATCATTATGGATCCCTTCCCATATGACTTCTCTATCTTATCCATTGCAGCCTTTAAGGCTTTCAACTTCTCACTATTCTGTGTAATTTCCTTTTTATCGCTCATTAAAGTATCTTTTTTAATTATCAATTTCTAAAATTTGGAGACTATGGTTCTTCGTATCCACTTGTCTCCCCTCCATTACATGTTTTATTATCCCATTTTCATCAATCATAAAAGTAGTTCTAACAGTCCCCATATATGTTTTTCCAAAGTTTTTCTTTTCCTGCCACACTCCAAACACTCCCACTAACTCTTTATCTGTATCTGCTATTAAAGGGAATGGTAAATTATGCTTTTCAATAAACTTTTTATGTGACTCCTTGCTATCAACACTTACACCCACAATTGCATAACCCTTGTCCAACAACTCTTCATAGCCATCACGCAAACTGCACGCCTGTGCTGTACACCCTGGAGTATTATCTTTTGGATAGAAATATAATGCTAATTTCTTTCCTTTAAAATCACTTGACTTTATTAAATTTCCGTCTTGGTCATATCCAAGCACATCTGGAATCTTATCGCCTACAACTAATGACATATCTATTGGTTTTAAATTTATACCCTTCAAAGATAATCAATATTAAATAAGCCGAAAAGAATAGAGAGCAAAATGATTATCTATATTAGCTATTATAAAACTGGATTTACATTATTTTGTACATTCCACCAGGTAAAGCTCTTAC
>CAYFSV010000122.1:0-6210 GCA_964345815.1 uncultured Proteiniphilum sp.
AAATCCACATTCACAAATCATAATTCAAAAAACGTCCCTCTCATGAACATCTACACAAAAAATGGTGTTATAACTACCAATAAAAGCATTGTCACAGCGTGCTATTTTATTGTTCACAATTTGCCGTAAAACGGATAATAAGCAAAATCAATTAATATAATGTCGAGGCATGATCCAAAAAATGGAGAGAGACTGCAATTGTGAGTATATTCAGGACTTAAAAGTCTTTATTTTGCTACTATTATCTTACTCCTCTGTTAAAAGCTTGTGTCATAGGCTAATAATAATATAAAAGTTTTTTAAACGATGGATACAAAAGAGCTAGGCAAAGCGCAGGGACATTGGATTTTGGCAAAAATGGGAAAAAGAGTGCTTAGACCCGGAGGCAAAGAGTTGACAATGAAATTGTTTGAGGGTGTATCTATTTCGCCAGAGGATAATATTGTGGAGTTTGCTCCAGGAATAGGATATACTGCAGCAAAAATTGTGGCACAGCACCCACGAACATATGTGGGCATTGATGCCGATAGGGATGTGGTGAGCTCACTAGAGAAAAAAATTAGAGGAACAAATATATCATTCAAATTGGCTTCGGCTTCGGAAACGGGATTGATAGATGGTTCGAAAGATAAGGTGATGGGTGAGGCAATGCTTACGATGCACAACGATGAAAGAAAATCGAACATCATAAGAGAGGCTCATAGAATTTTGAAAAAGGGAGGATTGTATGCTATTCATGAATTGGGACTAAAGGATGTGAATGATAGACTAAAGAATGAGATAAATAGAGATTTGCAACTTTCGATTAAGGTGCATGCTCGACCTCTGACCGAGGATGAGTGGAAAAACTTGTTGATAAAAGAGGGGTTTACTATCAAAAAAGTGTATACCAACGAAATGCATTTGCTAGAGATGAAGCGAATGATTGATGATGAGGGCTTTGGCAGAACATTGAAGATAGGTTTTAATATCATTACTAACTCTGCAGCCAAGAAGCGCATAGTGGAGATGAGGAGAGTGTTTAGAAATTATCAAGATCATTTGAATGCGATTGCTATTATTGCAGAAAAAGCATAGCTGAACAATGATGAAATAAAATAAAGATGAATAAATTTATAGACTTTGAAAATATGCAGCTAGATATGCTTTGCGAGCATATTGAGCAAACACATCATAAATATGTGGAGGCTAAGAGTGTTGAAATAAAAAGTAATCTGAAAGCATTGCTTGAGATGAACTTGGATAACCATTCGGAGCTGAATGAAGTGAGCAACATTTTTGATGAAACGGCAGGTCAGTTGTCTATGCATATGAGGCGTGAGGAGCTGATGTTGTTTCCAGTGATAAAAAAGATGGTTAAAACAGGGCAACCAGTGAAAACTCTGTTTGGCTCGATTAGAAATCCAATTGAAACGATGCTCGCCGAGCATGACTCGGAGGAGGAGCGATTTGAACAGATTTCAAGTCTAACCAACAACTATATGGCTGGTGATGATGCTGTGCCTATATTGCAGAAGACCTTTGATAGCTTAAAAGAGTTTGGTGAGGATTTGCTTCAACACATTTATTTGGAGAATGATATTTTGTTTCCTAAGAGTATTGCACTTGAAGAGAGGTTGGCTGATTTTAGCTAAAAACAATTAGCTAAAAACTAAGCATAATTGAGGTTAACTAAATCATGAATTTGCTTTTTCCTACAACTTTTTTTTGTAATTTTGCACTCGTTGTTCAATTGTGTCCATACGTGTTTTGGTTATGCGTTGATAGATAGGTTAATATGACAAATGGACTTGTGAGAGCGACGTGTGTTTTTTTGCGGATACAATAGATATCACATTATATATTTCAATCTAAATGGATAAATCAATCAAAAAAGTAATTTTATTGGGGTCGGGTGCTCTGAAGATAGGGCAGGCCGGAGAGTTCGACTATTCGGGGTCGCAAGCGTTGAAGGCTTTAAAAGAGGAAGGCATCGAAACGATTCTTATCAACCCAAACATTGCAACAATTCAAACCTCTGAGGGCGTAGCGGATACAGTTTATTTTCTTCCGATTACGCCTTTTTTTGTGGAAAAGGTTATCAAAAAGGAAAAGCCTGATGGAATACTTCTTGCCTTTGGTGGACAAACGGCTCTCAACTGTGGAACTGAGCTATACGAAAGCGGAGTTTTAGAAAAATATGATGTGAAGGTGCTTGGTACTTCTGTTGAAACCATTATGGTGACAGAGGACAGAGACCTGTTTGTGAAAAAACTAAATGAAATAGATGCCAAAACTCCCATTTCGCAAGCTGTAGAGAGCATGGAAGATGCTTTTAGGGCTGCCGAAGAGATTGGATTTCCAGTGATGGTGCGCTCGGCATATACACTTGGAGGCATGGGCTCGGGCATTTGTGACAATAAAGAGGACTTTAAGAAGTTGTGTGAGAATGCTTTCTCGTTTTCAAAACAAATATTGGTTGAGGAGAGCCTGAAGGGCTGGAAAGAGATAGAGTTTGAGGTTATTAGAGATAAAAACGACCATTGCTTTACAGTGGTCCCTATGGAAAACTTCGATCCGCTTGGCATTCACACTGGCGAGAGCATTGTGGTGGCTCCAATCATCACCCTAAGCGATGAGCAGATAAAACTGCTTGAGGATGTGGCAGCACGTGTGGTTCGTCATATTGGCATTGTGGGCGAGTGTAACATTCAGTATGGCTTTAATGCTGAAACTAATGATTATCGTATTATTGAGATTAATGCCAGATTGAGTCGCTCGTCGGCGTTGGCATCTAAGGCTTCAGGATATCCTCTTGCTTTTGTGGCTACAAAGTTAGCCTTGGGGTATTCGCTTGATCAGATTGGCGAAATGGGTACTCCGCACTCGGCATACAAAGCACCCGAATTGGACTATATGATTGTGAAGATTCCGAGATGGGACCTTACTAAGTTTGATGGGGTGAGTCGTGAAATTGGTTCATCAATGAAGTCGGTGGGCGAAATTATGTCTATCGGTCTTTCGTTTGAAGAGATTATCCAAAAAGGATTGAGAATGATTGGTCAGGGAATGCACGGATTTGTGGGTAATCGCGACCTAACATTTGATAATATAGGTGATGCATTGTCGAACCCAACTGATTTGCGCATTTTTGCTATTGCAGATGCGTTTGAGAAGGGTTATACAATTGATCAGATTGAGGAGCTTACGAAAATTGATAAATGGTTTCTCGAAAAGCTTGATAATATATTTCAATACACAAAGGTGTTGAGCAAATATAACAAGATTGAGGAGCTACCTGCGAATGTGTTGGCTGAGGCTAAGAGACTTGGTTTTTCAGATTTTCAGATTGCTAGATATGTGGAGCAGCCCGATAGCACGATGGAGGAGGAGCTGTTGAGAGTGCGTAGCAGACGTAAGGAGTTGAAGGTAACGCCCAAAGTGCGACGCATTAATACTATTGCTTCTGAAGATCCAGAGAGCACTAATTATTTGTACTTTACGTATGGTGATGCCGAAAATTATGTGCCAGCTCGTTCGGGCAAAGAGTCGGTTATTGTGATGGGCTCGGGTGCATATCGTATTGGGTCGTCGGTTGAGTTTGACTGGTGTTCGGTGAATGCTGTGCAAACGGCTCGCGACTTAGGTTATGAATCGGTGATGATTAACTATAATCCCGAAACTGTTTCTACCGATTATGATGTTTGCGATAGATTGTATTTTGATGAGTTAACGTTTGAGCGTACGCTTGATGTGGCTGATATAGAGTTGCCTAAAGGAGTGATTGTGTCGATGGGAGGGCAGATTCCAAATAATATGGCAATGAAGCTCGATCGTCAGAATGTGACTGTGTTGGGCACATCGGCTCAGTCGATTGATCGTGCCGAGAATAGACATAAGTTTTCGGCAATGCTTGATGATTTGGGCATTGATCAGCCTCGTTGGAAAGAGCTTTCGAGCTATGAAGAGGTTGACGACTTTGTGGATGAGGTTGGGTTTCCTGTCTTGATTCGTCCTTCGTATGTGCTTTCGGGTGCGGCTATGAATGTGTCGTACAATAAGGAGCAGATGCACCGTTTCTTGGGAATGGCTGCAAAGGTGTCGAAGGAGTATCCTGTTGTGGTGTCGGAGTTTTTGCTTAATGCAAAGGAGATTGAGATGGATGCTGTGGCAAAGAATGGTGAAATTGTTGAATATGCAATTTCGGAGCATGTGGAGTTTGCGGGTGTTCACTCGGGCGATGCCACTTTGGTGTTTCCTGCACAGAAGATATATTTTGAAACGATGCGCCGTGTGAAGCGTATTTCGAGAAGAATTGCTAAGGAGTTGAACATAACTGGTCCTTTCAATATTCAGTTTTTGGCTAAAAACAACGAGATAAAGGTGATTGAATGTAACTTGCGTGCTTCACGCTCGTTCCCGTTTGTGTCGAAGGTGAGCAAGCGCAATTTTATTGACACTGCTACACGAGTGATTTTGGATGCTCCATACGAAAAACCTGATGGCAATGCTTTCGACTTGGATCATATTGGTGTGAAATCATCACAATTCTCATATTCTCGTCTTCACAAGTTTGATCCAATTCTTGGTGTGGATATGGCTTCTACTGGAGAGGTGGGATGTATTGGGGATGATTTTAATGAGGCTATTCTTAAGTCGATGCTTTCGGTGGGATATCATTATCC
Source organism: uncultured Proteiniphilum sp. (assembly GCA_964345815.1). GTDB lineage: Bacteria > Bacteroidota > Bacteroidia > Bacteroidales > Dysgonomonadaceae > Petrimonas. Next base: position 4,665 of record CAYFSV010000122.1, read on the forward strand.
TAAGAAGAGTATTTTGATTTCGTCGGGTGAGGTGAAATCAAAGGTGGACCTTTTGGAGGCTTGCAAATTGCTTCACGACAAGGGGTATGAGCTATATGCTAGCCATGGCACTAAGAAATTTTTGAATGAGAATGGTGTTGATGCTTCGGAGGTGAATTGGCCCGACGAGGAGGGTGATAACAATATTTTGGATATGATTACGGGTCATAAGTTTGACTTGATTATCAATATACCTAAAGATATAACAAAGCGTGAGCTCACAAATGGTTACAAGATTCGCCGTGCAGCGGTTGACCACAACGTGCCACTAATCACCAATGCTCGTTTGGCTTCTTCTTTCATCACTGCATTTTGCACTTTGGATGAAGATGAACTTGGTATAAAGAGCTGGCAAGAATATTAATTTGCTTTCAGCAGCATAAAATAGATATAATGAAAAAGGCGAGACATCACATCTCGCCTTTTCGCTTTTTATAATGATTGGTTGTGTCTATAAGCTCTCGCCAAAATCTTCTTTGAACTTTGCCATAAGTTTTTGGGGCCAATCGCTGATGGGTTCTAGCCCGCCCATGAAGAAGCGAAGAACGGGTGGTTCGTAAACAAAGCGAAGTCCGCCAACAAGGTGTCGATTTTCGTAGAGCCAAGCTACACGGTCTTCAACATACTTGATTTGTGAAAGAGTGAATACTCGACGGGGAACTGCAAGACGAACTAGCTCCATGTCGGCATATGTTTCGTTGCCTTCTTCGTCGCGCTGATTGGATACTGAGCCACGCTCCATACCTCTAATTCCCGAGATTAGGAATAGTGCCGCAGCAAGTGCTCCAGCAGGATACTCGTGTTGAGGGATGTGGCTGCAAATGTCCATTGCATTTAGATGAACGCCGAGAACGCCAGCGGGTTTGATTACGGGTACGCCTTTTTTATCTAATGCTTCAACTAGATATTTGATGTAGGCAGGGCTTTGGCTGATAACAGATTCGTCTAATGTTTCGTAAAGTCCAACTGTCATTGCCTCCATTTCTCTAACCGACATTCCGCCGTAGGTGAGGAAGCCTTCGAAAAGTGGAACTAGTGCTTCAAGCTCTCTGTATATATCTAGGTTGTTGGTGCAAATTCCGCCTCCACGTGACGAGCTCAACTTGCGTGCCGAGAAATAAACCAAATCGGCTAGTCCTGTCATTGTGGTTAGGATTTCTCCCATTGTTGAGTTTTTAAACTCCTCTTCTCGTAGTTTCACAAGATATGCGTTTTCGCCTATCAAGCTTGCATCTAGCACTAAGCGAATATTGTATTTGTCGGCAATTGCTCTAACATCTCGTAGGTTTTGAATCGAAAATGGTTGTCCTCCAATTAGGTTGGTTGAGGCTTCCATTCGGATAAATGGAATGTTCTCGGGCTTTTGCTCTTGAATAACCTCTTCGAGCCTCTCGATATTCATGTTTCCTTTGAAGGGATGTGATGAGTTGATGACATATGCTTCGTCATATAATAGCTCTTCGATCTTTCCACCATATTGGGTGATGTGTGCCATTGCTGTGGTGAA
>CAYFSV010000123.1:0-6182 GCA_964345815.1 uncultured Proteiniphilum sp.
TGATACCTTTGCCCGTTATTCCTGCTTTCTCAAGTAGAGGACCCAACGAAGTGTATCTCTTATATGTGTCGGGATAGTTCCGTTCCACCTCAATCAGGTTGCCCATATTATAGCCTGGGATGGGGCGATTACCACTTTCTTTCCAGTCGTCAACAAATAGTGGTTCTGATATTTCGCCAGGCGTGTCGTGCATCAGTGGCTGCATCACCACATCTTTTTCCACACCAAGATGTCCTTCACACAGTTCGGAAAACTTTGCCGAAATCCCTCTGAATATGTCCCAGTCGTTTCGCGATTCCCACACTGGCTCAACAGCCTTCGAGAATGGGTGCAAGAATGGGTGCATATCGGTGCTGCTTAGGTCATTTTTTTCGTACCATGTGGCAGCAGGCAACACAATATCCGAGTGCAATGATGAGGTGGTCATTCTATAATCTATTGTCACCACAAGGTCCAATTTGCCCATTGTGCCTTCGTCGTGCCATTTTTGATATTTGGGTAGTTCGTGACCAATCTTTTTCAGGTCTTTGCCAAACACACTATTTTGTGCACCAAGTAGATACTTCATGAAATATTCAACCCCCTTGGCGCTACTTCCAATCAAATTGGCACGCCAAATAAACAAGTTTTTGGGACTGTTGCCAATTTCATCCAAGTCTTCCGATGCAAGATTAAGCTTGCCCGTATGCAGTTGGTCTGTAATATATTCCGAAACACCCATGTTAGCCCCTTCGGCATCTTTACAAATTTGCAACGAACTTCTGTCAAACTCTGGCGAAGTGGGCAGCCAACCCATCCTTTGCGATTTTATATTGCAATCGAGTAGGGTGAGGTCTTTCCATTTCTCATTCTTAAACATAGGCGATACCATGCTGTCCACCTTCACTTTTTCGTATCTCCACTGGTCGCTATGCATATAAAAATAGCTGGTGGTGTTCATGTGTCGTGGGGGGCGTATCCAGTCGGAAGCAAAAGCAAGTGTAGCCCAACCCGATTGTGGTCTCACCTTCTCCTGTCCCACATAGTGAGCCCATCCGCCACCCGATTGTCCCACCGTTCCGCACAGTATCAGCATATTCATTGCTGCACGATAAGTCATGTCGGTGTTGTACCACTGATTTACTCCTGCACCAATTATAATCATGCTCTTACCCTCGGTTTTCTCGGCTGTTTCGGCAAATTGTCTTGCCACCGTAATCACCTTGTCTGCCGAAACTCCCGTTATTTGTTCCTGCCATTTAGGAGTGTAGGGCACATTGTCGTTATAGTCTTTTGCAGTGCTTGGGTCATTCAATCCGTGCTCCACGCCATAGTGAGCAAGCATAATATCAAATACGGTTGCGCACATCACTTCGCCTTCGGCTGTTTGAAACTTTTTGATAGGTACTTTTCTTATCTGCACCTCGTCGTGCTCCGATGCGTTGAAGTATGGATTTTTATACTCCTCACCACCAAAGTATGGAAACGACACATCTATTATATCCTCTGCTGTATCCTTTACCGATAGAAGAGGAGTAAACTCCTTGCCCGTTCTCACATCCTCGTTGCGTAGGTTCCACTTGCCTTTGTCGTTCCATCGCGAGCCGATGCTGCCATTTGGCAAAACCATCTCGCCATTGTTTTCGTCGAGCAATACGGGATACCACTCTGCCTGTTTTTCAATTCCCAGGTTATCCTCAAAGTCGCTTGCCCTAAGCATCATTCCCGTTCTGTAGCCATCTTCGTAGGGTTCTATTTTCACCAAGAATGGTAGGTCAGAATATTTGCGTACGTACGAATCGAAATAGGGTGTGGTGCGATCCACAAAAAACTCCTTCAAAATCACATGCCCCATTGCCATTCCAAGGGCTGAGTCGGTTCCCTGTTTGGGATTGAGCCATATGTCGCCAAATTTTGATGCATCGCTATAGTCAGACGAAATGGTCACCGTTTTGGTGCCCTTATATCTTACCTGAGTTAGAAATGGCGAGTCGGGAGTTCGTGTTACAGGCACGTTTGAGCCCCACATCATTATAAACGACGAGTTGTACCAATCGGCACTCTCGGGCACATCCGTTTGCTCGCCCCAAGTTTGTGGCGATGCTGGCGGCAAGTCGCAATAGAAGTCATAGAAGCTAAGCATTGTGCCACCAATCAAGCTCAAATATCTAGAGCCAGAAGCATATGACACCATCGAAAATGCTGGAATGGGGGTGAAACCCACCAACCTATCTGGTCCATATTTCTTGATTGTGTAGATGTTTGAAGCAGCAATTATCTCCTCTGCCAGGTCCCAGTCCATCCTCACAAAGCCACCTAGTCCACGTCTCGATTTATAGGTTTTTGAAGCATCCTTGTCAGCCATCACAGCCTCCCAAGCAAGCACAGGCTCTTTCAACCTCAGTTTCTGCTTTTCGTATTCCTCCAATAGTTCGTGACGAATCATTGGATGTTTCACTCTGCCCGAATTATACAAATACCACGAGTAGCTAGCACCCCTAGGGCAGCCACGTGGCTCATGATTGGGCATGTCGGGTCGGTTTTGTGGGTAGTCGGTTTGTTGTATCTCCCACGTTACGATTCCCTTTTTCACAAATATTTTCCAGGAGCACGATCCCGTGCAATTGACACCGTGAGTGGAGCGCACTTCTTTGTCGTGCTGCCATCTATTTCTATAGAAATTTTCCCAAGCTCTCTCCTTTTTGTCTTCAATTCCTACAAAATATTTCTTCTTTTTTAGAAAGGATTTTGCCATAATTTGGTATGTTAAACTGTTCTTATTTTTCTTCTGTTCTTATTTATCAAAGCAAAGTACGAAACCACAATCGACACAATGCTCAATACTGCAAATAGTAGGAAGCCACGATAATAGCCCGTCACTCCCATTCGTGATGCCACCTCGCCCAATATTGGAGGAAACACAAAACCACCAAATGCGCCCAGCCCGCCAATCCAGCCCGAAGCACCACCCACCGATTTGTGGATATATTCGGGCACAAGGCGCATTACCGAAGCGTTGTTCATGCCAAAGGTTATTGCAATGATGGTAACACAAAATATTGATATATAAAGATTGTGCACAAATGCCATCAATATTGTAGCCACTGTTAGTGTGGCAAGTGCCGTCATGCTCATGGTGATGCCACCCACTTTGTCAGCCATTTTTCCTGCCGGAATGCGAAGTACTGTTGCCAAACTGGCAAATATGGCTGTATATAGCCCCGCCATAGTAGCCGAAAGTCCGTGTGTTTTTTGCCAAAAGGTGGGAAACCATGCTGTGAGGGCTATAAATCCACCAAAGGTTACGAAATAGGACAGCAGTAGCACCCACGTTTCGGGAATTGCTGCCGAAATCTTAAGGCTCTCCTTTAAGTTGCCCGCTGGAAACAGCTCCTGTCCAGCCTCTTGTGCCAACTCCCTGCTCTCGGCGGGGCTCAATCCCTTGGCTTTATACTGAAAATAGTAGGCATTGCAACTCATAAAATAATATACTATTGTGCCCACAAGTAGCATCCCTGTCCATATATAATAGGCTGGTACAAAGCCTACTGCCGTTAGCAGCAGAGGCAAAAGAATTGCAAAAACACCTGCCCCCAAGTTGCCCAAACCAGCAAAGATGCCTAGCACGATACCCTGCTTGCTTTTGGGATACCAATAGGACGACTGCCCCGACCCAACTGAGAATGACGCAATGCCAAAGCCGCTGAGGCAGCCAAAAAGAAGTATCAACCAATAGGTGCCTTGCATGTTGTGGGGATAGTTGGTGGTTAAAAGTATGCTTAGCCCAGCAAGCCCAATAATTGAAACTATCATTAAAAAAAGGAACGATTTGCGGCCACCATTCACATCCACCGATGCACCCATTGGAATACGCAAAAGCGAGCCCGATAGGGTGGGTATTGCAACCAACAATCCAAGTTGTGATGGCGACATCTCCATCACCTCCATCAGCATGGCGGCAGATGGTCCAAAAAGAGATATTGCTGCCGAAGCAAAGAAAAACCCCAATGTGGCTGCGGCTAATCCTCGTGCTGGTGTTCCTATAATTTTGTGTCTGTTCATACGATTAATTCTTTAAAATCCTCTATTGTGTTTATGTTTGCAAACTTTGGTAGCAATGCTTCGGGAATGACTATTTTTCGCGAAATGCCCCATTCAAATAGTTGTTTTATACGATATTGTTGTTTGCCGATTGCCTCCTCTATATATTGCAATGCCTCGGTGGAAATAAGCAATGGAAAGGTGGTGAACACAGACTTGTGGCTCCAGCCCATGATGCTTTCGCCTCGTATTGAGGCAAGCATCATCATTATCACTTCGCTCGAAATAAGTGGCATGTCGCATGTAAGCACCAAAATCCATGGTGTGGTGCTATGTTTCAGTGCTGTGTGTATGCCTCCCAATGGTCCAATGTTTGGGTGCTCGTCTTTCAAAACCACAGCTGCCTTATTTTCATATTCGGGATAGTGTCCCGCAATTAGTGTTGCTTTTGTGTAAGGTCGTAGCAAGTTGATTATATGGTTCAAGAAATCGCTTTCGCCATATTTGTGCAGTGCTTTGTTGGAGCCAAAGCGAGAGCTTTTGCCTCCTGCCAGCACAACCCCCGTTATTTGTTCGGGATGCAGCATAATCAACTAATCAATACATTCAACAAAATAGCAATTAGTAGCGACGGAAATGCCAACGAATTGGTCCATCTGCTTAGTTTGAAATTTATGGATACTCTATTTATTAGGTAATAGATGCCCACAAGCATCAGTCCCTGCACTAGCGAACGCCAGCCCCACATCACAAATGTGCTGTTTTCGATAGAAATGTGCACAGCAGGATTGTAGGCTACAAAAGCATCCATAGTTATTTGCCAGCTTCGGAACACAAACATCGATGTGAGTATTGCTAAAAATGCAAACGGGATGGCGCCTTTTGCAAATTCTTTTCTGTCTTTTAGATACACACAGAACACCCACGTAGCCGCACCTTCAAGAAATATTGCCATGGCGGGGTTTGTTACATAATAGAATGGTGTGGCAGGCACAAAAAATAGATTTGAAAGTTTGACTACAGCTGCCACTGTTGCCACTTGAATAACCGATGATATTTTTCCACTTTGCCTAAAAGCCATCATCATACACATCAGCCCAAAGGGATAAAGAATGAGTGCTTCGCCCTTGAAATGAACCAGATGAAGAGCCCAGCCCAGTGTTGCCTCAAGAACGCCCCAGCAGGCTCCCCAAAAAATAATTGTTTTAAAATTCTTCATGTCGCGCATGTTTATTGTGATTTCAATTCTCAAATGTAAAGCTTATACAAGAGTGTTAATGTGTCATATATTACATTTATGTGGGATTAATTGTTAAATCTTTAATGATTTCTTGTTTCTTTTTATATATTTGTACTTCAATTGAATTACAAGTATGGAGCCAATTTATCTAACTAAAGAATATGAGCAGTTGCTTTTGAGCATACCTATGTTTGGCGATCTTCCGCTAAATATAAAGAATGCTTTTCTTGAAAAACTAGATTTTAACCTTTATGAAATCAAGAAGAATGATATTGTGGCTCGCCAAAACACTCTTTGCAAGCAGTTGATGATTTTGCTCAAGGGCAAGTTTAGGGTAGATATGATTGACTCGTCCGACAACGAAATATTGATTGAATATATCGAAGCGCCACGCACCTTTGCCACTCCCTACCTATTTAACGAAAACAAGATGCTGCCCGCCACCTTCAAGTCGGAGGGCGATGGGGTGTTGATGTTGGTAAATAAAGACTCATTTTTTTCGCTATTTGGCGAGGCTCCCCATTTGTTGAAAAACTTTTTGTGTGTTGTGGGCAATTGCACCAAGTGCAGCAATGTGCGATTGAAGATTCTATCCTACAAAAACATGAGAAGCCGATTTATTGCCTACCTTTTTCAGCAGCGCAAAAATGATGACGCAGTGGTTGACATAGAGCACAATCAGGTGGAACTTGCCGACTATTTGTGCGTAACTCGCCCAGCTCTCACCAAAGAGATTAGCAAAATGGTAAAAGAGGGACTGATCACCATCAAGGGCAAGCGTGTGGAATTGCTCAACTTGCACGAATTGAGAAGAAGCGTGCTATAATTTTTCTTTTTTTCTCTTCCCCAAAAGTATGTTTTAGGCAAAACAAAAATGTTTCGTCACTTTTATAAAGCTAAAACAGACAAAACAAAAATGTTT
>CAYFSV010000124.1:0-6098 GCA_964345815.1 uncultured Proteiniphilum sp.
GTTGATGATTTTTTCGAGCCCGGAACAATAGGTCAAAAAGAAATAATTAGTACCTTCGTACTTTCAGAAAACACTACTATTTTACATCATATGCCTAAATTATTACCAATAAGAAAATATAGAAGTCTGGCTGTAAAAAACTCTAGTACGTTACATACCAAAGACTGAAAGATATAAATAATATATTGAAAATAACCAGACAAAAGAAAAAAAAATAAGATGACTATTCCAGCAGACGTAAAAGAAAAAATTTCGATTGAAATTATCAAAACTTTATTCAAAAGATTTGACAGTTTCTTTAATGACCCTTTCATTAATAACAGCAAAAGCTTTAATATAAGGTTTCTTGAAGCTTTTTCAGACAATCTTGAACTCAACACACCAAACACCCCTTATTTACCTAGTCTGAAATACTGGTTCGATCATTTAACTCCAACACTGGGGAAACATTTTATAGAAAACATAGCACACATATTATCCGGGGGCGACAAAAGAGAGAACGCGATTCTTTTCTCTCAGGACAATAGTGACGAGAATGACACTATGGACTTTGTTGTTGATGTTTTTATAGAAGACAATGACTCAATAATCGGAATTAACTTGCTAACATCTGAAATCAACCTTACCAATATTAGAGAAGAGAAAGAAAGAGTTTTGGCAAGCAAAGTAGCATTACAAAGAAAATATCCACATAAAAGAACACAATTCTATATTGGACTACCCTTTGATCCGACTGAATATTCAAATCATGAAACCGAAACAATCAGCAAGGAAAATATATTCTTAAACTCCAATGAATATTTAATTGCTGACGATTTATGGGACTTCCTGTCGGGCTCTAAAGGGACAATGAAGCAATTACTTGACATTACAAACACAATATCAACTCCTGAATTCTTAGATAGGTTCAACTATATTAGAGACAGTTCTAATCGAAATACGGTAAAGTACATAGATATATTAGAATCATGGGGACTGGTGTCCGAATTGGAGCTAGTTTTGAATGATAATCTAATCAAAAAGGTCCTTATGAGTAACAGAGAGCTATTTAAAAGAGATTTAATCTTATACAATTCATTGGCATTTAATAATTGTGGACAGTATAATTTCAAAAGACACAATAGGTTAAAAGAGACCTATAAGCATGTATAAAATTATTTTTTCTGAAATTATAAATTCTACCTTCTTAGAGTAATAAACCTTATAATATTTAAGCATATGTGGTATTTTGACAATTTAGGAATTATATTTTTGACAGGAACAGTTCTGCTGGTTTTGCTTTCCATAATAGGTAGCCTTCATAAAAAAGACAATTCTGATTACGTTTCTCCTAAGAAAACAGACAGGCTTATTAAAGATGAAGGGTCTGGTTCACATAAATCGGAAAATAAAAAAACAGACGAACCTTTTGACTTTGAAGATGCTGAACGACGCATAGCAGAAATGAGGAAAGGAATCGAAGAAGTCAAAAAAAGGAATGAAGAAATCTCAGCGAAGCTAAAGATTCAAACAGACTCCAAAAAAATCATTCCATTGGTAGAAAGCAAACTAAAGGAAATTAAAAAACATGATCTTAATTTAGAGAATGGTCAAACACCAAAGACTTTAAAAGAAAGTTCAAACATTATGATACGACATTTCGAATGGTTTTCTCAATTAAAAGATGAATACCCAGGAGCACCTTGGCTACTCAAAAATGATCCATATGAATTAATAAAGCTAACAAGGATCAAATATAATCAGATGCTCCTAAGATTAGCAACTGATGATTTCAATAATTATAGTTCAATAATAGATGAATTAGTAACAATGAAAGTCAAAACTGAAAACACACATTTAATGTTTGAAAAGATTGACACAATACGAAGTTTTGCAGATACAAAAGCTAGCAACACTCGGTTGCTTTTCGATAAATTAAATGATTTACACAACAAAACAGAAGACATATTTGCAAACCAAAGCAAATCTTGACAAACAGTATTGTTCATGCATCAAATAAACATTACAATAAAATAATTACAGCAGCATAATATGGCTGTGAATAACCTCAATTTGTTTAAATTTCACAATAGTGATTTAACATAATATCCAACTTGTGGTTTTTGATAAAAGGGAACATAGAGTAATAGCTAAAAAGTTTATCTAATAACTTAAATGATTTAGTCAGGTATAATTAAAAAAGTAATTGTAAACATTTAGACTTTGGATATTTAACCTCAAACAAAACAACATAAAATCTAAAAAACAAGAGTTAATATCGTGCAATATAACACATAATCATGTTGTCAAATTCTGATATAATTCTTATCTTTGAGTGATTTAATAATTTAGAAGCGGAGGCACCGCTATAAACACTGCGATAAAAACTATGAAACCAACAACAGAAGGTCAAATCGTAAGATTTCACACACCATTTTTGGACGAAGACGCGAATGCGCAGTATGTAGTACAGGAGATTCATCTCGATGTTGATATCCCAAGAGCAAAAATTAAAAAATTAGGAACTACCGGTTTTTTTGCAAGTATCGGTACGTATCCCGTAGAAGATCTCCAAGTCGTCAAGTTTGGCACAACAGATTTAATAGGCTTTAGAGAAACAATAATTACCGAAGAAGGTAAAAGAGAACGGGGTATTATAATAAGTGCAGCAGAAGAAAAAGTATACTTGCAGATGAAAGTTGTCGAAGATGGTGTTGAAACAAACGTGACCGTCACCATAAGAAACCGTTCCGGCGAAGAAGTCACCGGGCGGCTCTTAGTAACAGTCGCACAACAATGGAATTTAAACAATTAATTCAAAAGCAAGAAAGAGAATTTAGAGTTCAATTAGGTAAAGAAATTAAGGCTGTACGCGAATCAAAAGCGTACAGCCTTACTTATTTAGCAGAGCGAGTAGGAGTTAAACCTACTACTCTGGAAAGCATTGAAGCGGGCAGATTCAGCATTAAAGTTGATTTTCTGGTCCGCTTTTCCATTATACTGGAACATGAGTTTGTAGTCATTCCGAGAGTTAGCAAATAACAACTCCAGTCAGGATGAGCCGGCTAACTCATGAACAAAGAAGGAAGAACATGCAGGCTAACAAATCCACCGGGACGGTGGCAGAGGTTAAGCTTGCCAAGGCTTTATTTGCCAAGGGTTACAGGTATAGAAAAAACGACAAAACCGTTTTTGGAAAACCGGACTTAACCTTTAAGCGAATAAAGCTTGCTTTGTTTATAGACGGGGAGTTCTGGCATGGAAAGGACTGGGAAGTTAAGAAACATGACCACAAGACAAACAAAGAATTTTGGTGGAACAAGATTGAAGGGAATATCAAAAGAGATAAAATAGTCAACACTACATTAAAAGAACAAGGATGGACAGTTATGAGATTTTGGAGCAAAGAGGTAACAAAAGATTTACCCTCATGCATAGCCAAAGTCGAAAATGTGATTAATGAACTTAGAAAGGAGCTAAAATGAAATTCAAAGAAAAAATATCTATAGGCACATTTGGAGGCAAAAAGTTTAAGATAACAATAATAGACCCTGATGACAACAGGGAAGCTATACTAACACATTATCTTCACAGCTCTGAAGAGGAACGAGAGCCACTAAAGGCAGAAGCAATCGGTTACACCAAAGAATTGTTACAATACAGATATCCGGACTTAGATGTTACTGACAAAACTGCGGAAGAAGCATTGCAATACGGTTTGTTTGACTTTACGGATATACCTTTTATGCCAAATCCTGAACCCAAATTTAAGTTTATAGATCTGTTTGCGGGGATAGGCGGTTTCAGAATGGCATTACAGAACTTAGGCGGTCAGTGTGTATTTTCCAGTGAATGGGACAAAGACGCTAAAATAACTTACCGGGCAAACTTTGGAGAAACTCCATATGGAGATATTACCAAAGAAACAACAAAATCATACATCCCTGATGACTTCGACATACTATGCGCCGGTTTCCCATGTCAAGCATTTTCCATTGCCGGCAGACGCGGCGGTTTTGAAGACACCAGAGGAACATTGTTTTTTGACGTTGCCGAAATAATACGAAGAAAGCAACCAAGAGCTATATTTTTGGAAAATGTAAAAGGACTCAGAAGCCACGACAGAGGCAAGACACTGACAACAATATTAAATGTACTCAGGAATGATTTGGGATATTACGTTCCTGAACCTGAAATAGTCAACGCAAAAGACTTCGGAGTTCCACAAAACAGAGAGAGAATTTTCATAATAGGATTCCACCCCGACACAGGAGTAACAAACTTTGAATATCCAAAACCATCAAATGAAGAAGTTTCATTTGCTGACATTAAGGAGGAAAACGTTCCACCTACCAAGTATTACCTGTCAACAGTATATCTTGAAACACTCAGGAAACACAAGGAAAGACATGCACAAAAAGGCAACGGATTTGGGTATGAGGTTATCGATGATGACAATATAGCGAATGCTATTGTGTGTGGAGGTATGGGACGAGAGAGAAATTTAGTTCTGGATTGCAGAATCACCGACTTTACTCCTACAACCAATATTAAGGGAGAAGTAAACAGAGAGGGAATTCGAAAAATGACTCCCAGGGAATGGGCCAGACTACAGGGATACCCCGATGATTTCATCATACCTGTATCTGACTCCGCAGCATACAACCAGTTTGGCAACTCCGTTGCGGTACCGGCAATTCAGGCAGTAGCTCAAGAAATTATTAAAGCACTTAGAATATCAAAAGAAAACAATTAAAGACATGATTACAGGAAACAAAGGTGAATGGAGTGAAGTTTACACCCTTCTCAAAATATTATCAGACAGAAAACTATATGCAGGGGACTCCGACTTAAACAAAGTTGAAGGATTGATTTATCCCATTATAAAGGTATTAAGAGATGAGTCTTCAGGTAGTTTTGAGTTCGGTTACGATGATGATTTGGTTATTATAAACAGAAGTAATGAAGAGGACTCTGAAACATTTAGAATACCAATAAGCACATTCCAAGAGCAAGCACATCACTTACTCACTGAAATAACTAAAGGGGAGGGAAGTTTCTCTGTACCTGAAACGGAAGAGTTCATGAACAGCTACAAGAGTGGTAGCATCAAAGCCAAATCAACCATTAAAAGTGACATCCAGGTAGTTCTTTATGACCGTACAATTGGCACCCATTCTAAACTCGGATTCAGCATAAAATCTCAACTAAAAAGCCCTTCCACACTTTTAAATGCGTCTGGCGCAACAAACTTCAAATATGAAATTAAAAATTTAGAACTAACTGAAACCCAAATTGAAGAAATAAACAGCATAAATCCTTCTCAAGACAAAATAAAAAAAAGAGTAGCTGAAATCCTGAAGCTTGGAGGAGAGTTTAAGTTTAGTGATTTAACAAACAAAACATTTAAAAATAATCTAACATTAATAGATAGCAAACTCCCTGAGATTATAGCCTACTCTCTAGTCCACTACTATTCTTCCAATTCAAATAAAGTAGTAGACGTTATCAACAAAACGTCAGAAGAAAACCCAATGGGGTTTGACTTAGCTAAAGATCACCCATTCTATTCTTACAAATTCAAGCATTTTCTTACTGATACAGCTCTAGGAATGATGCCCGCAACGGTTTGGACAGGCGTTTATGATGCTACAGGAGGATATCTGATCGTTAAAAGTGATGGTGACATACTATGCTATCACATTTACAACAGAAATGAATTTGAAGATTATCTCTTTTACAATACTAAGTTTGAAACACCAGGTAGTGGCAAACATGGATTCGGCTCTATATACAAGGAGGACAATCGTTTGTTTTTTAATTTGAATCTCCAGATTAGGTTTATACGATAGTATAATACTTAATTCCACCTCTTTTAAAACTGCAATGCATAGTCTGAGTTGATATCCATAGTAAGATTTTAAACCCACAACTTAAACTATATATGAAAAAGTCGTTATTCGCAATATTCGCTTTTATAATAATGGTCACTTCGCAAAATGTTATTGCCCAATCCAGATTGTCGCTTACGCCGGGGGCTTTTTACAACGGCACTACGTTTGACAAAGACGTCAGTGGCTTCGGTGCAATTTTGGGGTTGGAATAGATGAAGAGCAAAG
>CAYFSV010000125.1:0-6001 GCA_964345815.1 uncultured Proteiniphilum sp.
CATCACTAATCTTTAGCTTGTTGCGTTTGTAAGCAACTTGCAACTCCACTTCACCATTGCCAAAGTCCACCCCTGTTATTCTATTATAGGCATGACGCTCAAAATGATCACTTTCACCCCTAAAATACAAAGAGTAAGAATCTTTATAAGTGTTTGCTGAATCTAAGTTATCATCAATAAGATACTCCTGTTGCCTAAAGAACTCCTCACCTCGAGGAGCAAACTTACCTGGCATTTTCACTTCACCCACAATTCGCAAAGTGCGTCGCACAGGATATTCGTATTTTTCAAATTCAATATTTTGCTCAAATGATTGAGTGGGGGAGATGGTGATACCCTTTTCGTTATCATTGCTAGGGTAAATTACAGTTCTTGTCTCTTGCTGAATTTGGGCATTGATAGATAATGCAACTGCAAAAGTGGCTAATAAAGACAATATGAATCGTCTAATTTGTGTGTTCATATAATAAGTGTTTTAAATTTGACTATTCTCTAAGTTATATAATATGTTATTTTGAAAACTAATATTGGTGCTAAAGTTACATAAATAAAGTATTATTCACACTTTATGTATTATATAAAAAAAGCGGCATTCAATATCTTAAATAATTGAATGCCGCCAGAGTTGTAATTTTATAATGCCGTATTAAATATTCCCTTAATTATCAATCATTTTAATCCCATCCAGGATTTTGTTTTAAATTAGGATTAAGTTGCATTTGATCTGTTGGTAATGGGTTTAAATACAATCTATCATTCCATATTCTTGAAGTTTTATCATAAACTTTTAAATATTTTTTATGATTACCATTCCAATCTTGAGTTTCATAAAAAGTCCTTCCATTAAAAGGATTAGTTCCCCCATTATGTATTGTGTGGAATTCTTCAACCTCATCATTAACAGTAATTCCCAACATCGTTTTTGGATTCTCTATGAGTACTCCAGCTTTCCATCTCACAATATCGTCCCATCTGAATCCTTCAAATGCGAGCTCAATACGTCTTTCTCTTCTAATTTCATATAGTAGAGGCGATATTTCATATCCATATCTAGGTTTTCCATTAACTATTGAAAGAGGATCACTTTTTGGATTTAAAGTTAACCTTCCCATTTCAAACTTACCTGGCTCATCTAGTCTAGCTCTTAATTGATTTATAGTTTTATCTAGGTCTTCTTGGGTAAGTATTCCAAGCTCAGCTTTAGCTTCAGCATTAATTAATAAAACCTCTGCATATCTATAAACATACCAATCATAAGTGGTTTGATTTGCTTCGTTTTGCGCTGGAACAGGGTCTCTAAATTTAGAAGCCATATATCCAGTCGGGGCTTTACTTACTCCAATAGAAGTCACTGGATATGAAATAGGTTTACTACCATCTAAGAAATATGGAAGATTAGGATTGTCTATCATATTTCTTAGTCTAGGGTCTCTATTTGTTATTTCGTTTTTAAAGCTATCGTCACCTTTAAATAATGGGCTTATAGCTATTGGATTACCATCAATACATAAAAAACTTTCAATAAAATCTTTGCTTACTCCCCAACCAGTTTCATTTACTGAACGAGACAATCCATGCATTAATTTGTCTTTTACATATATTCTGGGTAAGACACATTCTGCATTTGTGGTTAGATCTTCTTGAATAAATTGCTGTCTATAGCTTAGAGGATAATCTTCAAAAGTGTAAGGTGCCTCTCCGATTACTATTGAATAATCTCCTTCACTCATAATTCTATTAGAAGCTTCTACTGCTATTTGCAAATATTTTTCATTTCCAGAAATGCCTCTATACTTCATCCATGTACCTTCATATAGAGCAATTCTGGCTTTTAATTGCAAAGCTGCGAATTTGTGTAATCTTCCCTTTTCAACATCTTCTGGATTTTTTAAATTTGCAATTGCAAAATCTAAATCTTCCAGTATTTTGTCAATAACAAACATTCTGGGATCTCTTCCTTTCATTAATTCATCTGTGTCGGAAGTTGTTAGGTCTTTTTCGTACCAAGGAATATCTCCAAACGTTTTAATCTTATTGAAGTATTCATTAGCTCTAAAGAATCTAACCTCACCTACATAATGATTTATATCTTTCTCATCACCTTCTACAGTTTGATATCTATTCAAAAAGTAATTAATATTTCTAATGTTTGACCAATCAGCTGTAGCCCATCCACCACCACTGCCAGGGACACTTACATTGTCAAAAAGCCAGTTGTTAGGAGAATTAGTCACACCGTTGTCACTTTGAGTATCGTAAAATGCACTTGGTCCAGACAATGTTGTATAAAAACTGTTTGCATACTGTTTTAGGTCATCTACTTTGTTCCAATAGTTTAAATCGGTAATAGCATCCTCAGGTACGGTGTTTGTAACATCGCATGAACTAAAAAGTAGAGCTATTAGTATAGTTATTATTATTGAATTATGTTTTATTTTCATATCTGTTTGGTTTAAAATGTGAAGTCAAGTCCGAAAGCATAAGTTTTAGGTATAGGATAACCCATTAAATCTGTACCTTCAGGATCAAATAGTTCATTCAATTTTGTGAAAGTTAATAGGTTCTGAGCTGTAAAATAAACTCTAAATCTATTAATTGATAACTTTTGCGTTACGTGTGTAGGAATAGTATAACCAATGGTTAATTGCTTTAATCTTAAGTAAGATGCATCCTGCAAATAAAGTGTTGATGTATTTCTATTTCCATGACCACCATTTATATATGGCTTTGGAAGTCTAGCATTAGGTGTGTCAGGACTCCAATGATCTAAAGTCGCTTTCATAGGAACATCCCATTCGCTGTTGATTCCAAAGAAGCGAGCACCAGGCCACAGGTCGCGTTTCCCAACACCTTGTAGAAATAAATTCAAATCGATGCCTTTCCAGTCCATACCAGCCATAAATCCATATTGGAACCTAGGTGTTGAATTACCAATTATGCTTAAATCTCCATGGTTGTCCAAAGTATTATTACCCCATGAAATTTCATCATCTCCATTAAGGTTTTCATATTTGACATCACCTGGATACCATGTTCCACCGTATAACTTAGATTGACTAACATGGCTGTTAACTTCTTCTTCGTTTAGGAAAAGACCATTTGATTTGTAACCCCATATCTCTCCAATTTTTCTTCCTACATAGTAATTGTTTATATCACCTGTTGGGTTGTCAAATTTAGTAATCTCAGATTGAGCGTCAGCAATATTGAATGAAAGATTGTAAGAAAAATCCCCAATGTTTTGACTCCATGTTATGGTACTCTCCCAGCCATATGTTTTTAGATCGGCTGCATTTTCTCTTGGTACACTTGTTCCTAGAACAGCAGGTAAGGGCTTTCCGGCTGTGAGCATTCCAATAGTGTTTCTTCTATAAGCATCGAAGCTTGCTGTCAGTCTGTTTTTTATAAATGCCAAATCTAGACCTATATTCCACTGGTCTACTTTTTCCCACGTAAAGTTTGGACTAACTAAAGCACCCGAAAGGATTCCTACAGGCAACCCATTTCCTAAAATATATCCAACCTGTGTATTTATATTGTAATTAGAAATATAAGGAAAATTTCCTGTCACATTTTGATTGCCTAATGATCCGTAAGAGGCTCTGATTTTTGCATCACTAACTACATCTTCAATATTATACCAAAAGTTTTCTTGACTCATTCTCCACCCTGCAGAAACAGATGGAAAGAAAGCATATCTGTTTCCACTAGGGAATTTAGAAGAGCCATCGTATCTTCCATTTAGCTCCAATAGGTACTTATCAGCATAATCATAATTTAATCTAACGAATACACCTTCAACAGCCCAGCTTGTACCACTTCCGTTCACATAATCTTCTCCAGTTGCTATATTAATTGCGGGGAGATCGTTGTCGATTAAGTTCTCTTTCTTAGCGTAGAACCACTTGTTGTTTTTAACCTCTTGGTTATATCCAACTAAGATTTTGAAGTTGTTCTTGTTAATTGATTTTGTATAATCAGCAAATGCATTAATAGCAGTATAATAATCATTGCTGTTTTCAAGTGCAACTGAGTTTGGGTTTACCCAAGGATAAATATTTGATTTTCCTGGCTCTGCCCAGTACTCACTAAAAAGTCTAGAAGTTCTTTCTTTATTCCATGAATATGGATTAAATGTATAATCTAGATTGATGTTCAAGTCTTTTATAGGCCTAATTGTAACAGCTCCAGTCAACCATAAGTCGTTAATTTTTCTCCTATCGTAACCACCTTCAGCACCAACTGCAAATGGATTTGTGAATGAACCTTGACCTGCCCAATTTCCATCCGGGTGTCGTACTGGCATTAATGGACGCAAGTCATTTTTAAGCTGACCTGAATATTCTGAGATACCAGACCAACCATTGCTTCCTCCCGACGGGTGGTCTTCTAATGCATGAGTATATTTGGTTCTTGCTGAAAATGTAAGCCATGGCATAACATCAGTACTTAAGTTTAATGATATATTATGACGTCTATATGAGTCGTTATAGGAACGAAGAAAACCACCTTGATCCATATATCCATATGAAGCATAATATTTTGTTTTGTCGTTACCTCCAGAGATACTAGCATTTATTTGTCCAAGTGTGCCACTTTTATAAAGTTCACTAGCCCAATCTGTGTTTCCTGCATAATTATATTTTCCATCAGTGTCGATAGCAGGGTCATAATAAACAGGTAGGTTATTAATTGGGTCATCGTAATATGCTTTTGCATGTTGCATCAATCTTTCATCAAAATAGTTGCCTCCACCTGCGTTTTTACTTGCAGTATTCATATACGTGATATACTCCCAGCTATCAGCGTATTTTGGAATATTTGAAGGACTAGTTGATGAATATGAAGTAGATACATTTAGAGTGGGTTTTTTGTCTGCCGAACCCTTTTTTGTCGTGATAAGAACAACCCCATAAGCTGCTCTAGCACCATAAATAGCTGCAGATGCGGCATCTTTTAATACAGATACACTTTCAACATCGTTTGGATTAATAAGGTTAGGATCTTGTACGACGCCGTCAACTAATACTAATGGTCCCCCACCATTAAGAGATGTTGTCCCTCTAATGTTGAATGATGATCCTTGTCCTGGTGCGTAATTTCCTTGTGAGACCTGTAAGTTTGGTATTGTTCCTTGGAGTCCCTGTCCTAAGTTAGTAAGAGGTCGGTCTTGCAAAACTTTCTCATCAACAACTCCAACCGCACCAGTTAAGTTCACCTTCTTCTGAGTGCCATATCCAACCACTACCAACTCCTCAAGCATTTCTAAATCCTCTAGTAAGGAGATGTTAAGTGTAGTTTTTCCTGCAGTTGTTACAGCTTGTGCTTTCATTCCCACATACGAGACTTCTAGAATAGCATCTTCAGGTATGTTTATAAGTGTAAATCTGCCATCAACATCAGTTACAGTGCCTTTGCTCGAATTTCCTTGTAATACAACTGTTGCACCAATTACAGGATCGCCAAAGTTGTCGACCACAATCCCAGTTACTGTTTTTCCTGTTTGTTGTAGTGCTTTAGCTTCTATCATTTCGCTAATTATTGAAGCGTTTTGACTACCATTTTTTGCAAGAACTATGTAGTTGTTTTCAAAGTCATAATCAATGTCAGTATCTGAAAAAGCTTCGTTTAGATAATTAGATACTTTATTCGATCTATTGTTTACTTTGATTTTGCGTGAAGTATCAACTTCACGATTGCTGAAAACAACTAAGTAGTCGGTTTGCTTTTCTATTTCACTAAGAAGCTTTCCTACGGTCGTGCTAGTTGCCTTGAGTGAAACTACAGCATTTTGTGCTTTTGTGTTAGTTGCCATCATTTGAAAAGTGAAAGCAACAAAGAGAAAAAGAGTAATTCTTATAATCTTCAGTAATTGTTTTGAATCACCTCTATTTGCATATAGGTAATCATAGATGTTTTTTATTTTCATATATTTAAACTGTTAAGTTAGTAATAATTTTTCACTATTGTATTTTTTGTTTTAATAAATCTATAGAATTTT
>CAYFSV010000126.1:0-5996 GCA_964345815.1 uncultured Proteiniphilum sp.
GAACCCTCGTCCAAACGAGGAATCAATTTGCTTTCTACATGCTTAGTTTCATTTTGGTTGTCGAGAAGGAGCGCGACTGAAACCGCCAAACTCAATCCTTATCTTCTTAAGTTTCGGAAGAGAGCCGAAGCGTCTCTCAACCTATCTCCGATTTACCTGCACCACCTGATCGGAATGCTTCGAAGCCACAGCTTCCGGGTGATGTCTTGTCCCGTCATCTAATGTCGGGATTAAGCTTTAATCTACTATACTTCGATTAAGCAGCAAGAGCGTAATTATTGTTGCCAGTTAAAAGTTTGAAGATTAATATTAAAGTGCCAACCAACAAAGCACTGCATGCTTACAAACCGCTTCTGCCCGCTGTCAAAACCAGTCAACCCCATAAAAAATTAGGCGCTTTTGTAATTTATATATACAAAGATAAGGTTTTTATAAATAATATGCAAATAATCAATTGGCTAACAAATAATTATTTTGACTATATGTTTTTTGATGTTACATCAACTAATTCTAATTTGGTTGCCTATGTGTGATATAAAATATCTATTTTTGTAGTGAAATTTAAATGAGACAATGAATAAAATCGTATCAAAAGAAAATCTATCTGATAGGGTAGTGAAATTTGAAATTGAGGCGCCTTTGATTGCGAAAAGCCGTAGGGCTGGTCACTTTGTGATGCTACGTGTGGGCGAAAAAGGCGAAAGAGTGCCCTACACAATTGCTAACTCAGACATCAAGCGTGGAACTATCACCCTCGTTATTCAACGAGTTGGTAAATCTTCTGAAAAGGTTTGTCAACTTGAGCCTGGTGATTATATAACTGATTTGGTGGGTCCTTTAGGCAACGCAACTCATGTGGAAAATTTTGGCACAGTGCTTTGTGCAGGTGGTGGAGTGGGCATCGCTCCGATGTTGCCAATTATTGAGGCAATGAAGAAGGCAGGCAATAGAGTAATAACTGTTATTGGTGGCAGATCTAAAGATTATATAATTCTTGAAGATGAGGTTTCAAAATATTCGGATGAGGTTATAATAATGACTGATGATGGATCGTATGGCAAACAGGGGTTGATTACCTTGGGTGTTGAGGAGGTGATAAAACGCGAAAAAGTAGATCTTTGCGTTACTATCGGTCCTGCCATTATGATGAAGTTTGTGGCTGAGCTTACTAAAAAGTATGATGTGAAAACTATGTCTTCACTAAATACAATTATGGTTGATGGCACTGGAATGTGTGGCGCTTGCCGTGTGACGGTAGGTGGCAAAACCAAGTTTGTGTGTGTTGATGGTCCCGAATTTGATGCTCATCAAGTTGATTTCGACGAAATGCTTATGCGTTTGAAGGCTTATAATTAACCACAAATCAAATATTATATTAAGAAAAAGAAAAGTTGTATGGCTACTAAAGAATATTTAAAAGCTGAGCGTGATCAGCAATGGCGTTTGGATATACGTAAATCTATAAAAAATAAGGAGCGTTTGGCTTTCACTCGTGTTTCGATGCCTGAGGTTGACCCAAATGTGAGAAATAGAAATTACGATGAGGTTAATCTTGGACTGACTGCCGAATTGGCTATGGAAGAGGCTAAGCGTTGCATCGACTGCGCCAATCCCACTTGTATAACGGGTTGTCCAGTTGAAATTAATATACCTAAGTTTATTAAGAATATTGAGCGTGGCGAGTTTCTCGAAGCTGCCAAAGTGCTTAAGGAAACAAGCGCCTTGCCTGCTGTTTGTGGTAGGGTGTGTCCGCAGGAGCGTCAGTGCGAAAGTCAATGTTTCTACACTATAAATCTTAATCGTGAGGCTGTGGCTATTGGTCACTTGGAGCGTTTTGCGGCAGACTTTGAGCAGCAAAGTGGCGAGATGTCGATACCCGAAGTTGCTCCATCTAATGGCAAAAAGATTGCAGTGGTTGGCTCTGGTCCAGCTGGTTTGTCATTTGCTGGCGATATGGTAAAATATGGATATGATGTAACTGTTTTTGAGGCTTTGCACGAACTTGGTGGTGTGTTGCGCTATGGCATTCCTGAGTTTAGACTGCCCAATGAGGTGGTTGATATAGAAATAGATGTACTGAAAAAAATGGGCGTAAAGTTCAGAACCAATATTATTGTTGGTAAAACCATTTCTCAAGAGGATTTGAAGGAGGATGGGTACGAGGCAATATTTATTGGTAGCGGTGCCGGATTGCCTAACTTTATGAATATCCCTGGTGAGAACCTCAATGGCGTTATGTCGTGCAATGAGTATCTAACTCGTGTGAATCTAATGAAAGCAGCTGATCCTGATAGCGATACTCCTGTGCTTATGGGCAAAAAAGTGGCTGTGATTGGTGGTGGAAACACAGCAATGGATGCTGTGAGAACCGCTAAACGATTGGGTGCCGAGAGGGCAATGATTGTTTATCGCCGCTCGGAAGAGGAGATGCCTGCACGAATTGAGGAGATAAAGCATGCTAAGGAGGAGGGTATTGAGTTTTTGAACCTTCACAATCCTTTGCAATATGAGGGTGACGATCGTGGAAGAGTGAAGCGTATGGAATTACAGCGTATGGAGCTTGGAGAGCCTGATGCATCGGGGCGTAGAAGACCAATTGCAATTGATGGTGACACCGTTTGGCTTGACGTTGACGAGGTGATTGTGAGCGTTGGAGTTTCACCTAATCCGCTTATTCCTTCATCGTTCTCTGGCTTGGATATCACTAAATGGGGAACCATTGTGGTGGATGACTCTTTGAAGTCGGATGTTGATAATATTTATGCTGGAGGCGATATTGTGCGTGGTGGTGCCACAGTTATTCTTGCTATGGGTGATGGCAGAAGAGCTGCCAAAGCTATGCATGAAAGATTATCAGGTATTAGTAACTAGTAATGATTGGACCGTAATGGTCTAGAATACAGATATATATATTTAGATAAACCCTGACAGGAAGAAAAATCCTGTTGGGGTTTTTTATTTATTTAACGCTAATAAATCTACGATATTGTTGTTTGGTTACGAAAAGTTCGTAGATTTGCGTTGTCAACATAACGTTATTGTTTTATAAACCTAATAAACTGAATGAATATATGGAACGATTAACTCCTCAAGAAGAAAATGTGATGCTACATGTTTGGCAACTTAAAGAGTGTGCTATCAAAGATGTTTTGGACGTTATGGATGAACCCAAACCACCTTACACAACTGTTGCATCTATCTTTATGAGCCTTGAAAAGAAAGGATATGTAAACATTAAACGCTTTGGGAATGTAAAAGTACATTATCCTAAAATTAGTAAGGCTGCCTACAAGCGCTACTTTATGTCGGGAATGGTGAAAAGCTATTTCAATGACTCATTTAAAGAGATGGTCACTTTTTTTGCTAAGGAGCAAGAACTTACAAAAGATGATCTGAATGAAATCATTAAGTTGATTGAAAAGGGCAACAAATAAAGATGTTTTTCTACTAACCTATTAAATAAATAATAATGGAAACAATCATTGTTTATATGCTGAAGGTGAATATTGCGATTGCACTGTTCTATCTGCTCTATAAACTGCTATTCGTTAAGGATACATTTTTTGTAGCCCGCCGATTTTATCTTCTAGCTGTTGTTGTGTTTTCTTTTGTGTATCCGTTGCTTCCTGTGCTTCAAATAGGAACGCTCTTTGATTTCTTGATACAAACTGAGGAAGTTCATGCTACTGTTGAGTTTGATACCTTGGGTATGGGTGCTACTACAATTCTTGAAGATGTAGCTGAACCAGCCTCTATAAATTGGATGGCAATATTGAAAGCTAGTGTTGTTATGGCATCAGCATTTTTTGCAATCAGATTATTGTGGCAATTTATACGCATTTTTAAAATAAAGAATAATAGTAAGCAGCGTATGCTTTTTGATGTAAGATATCAACACTTACCTTCTAAGTCAACACCTTTTTCTTTTTTTAAATGGATATTTATCTACCCCGAGGCACATACGAATGAGAAGCTAAAACAGATTCTCACACATGAGCAAGTTCATGTTGTGCAATGGCATTCGGTTGATATAACTCTTATGGAGCTGTTGATACCACTACTTTGGTACAATCCCTTTTTCTGGCTACTGCGAAATGAAATGTCTATAAATATTGAGTTTATTGCCGACCAAGGTGTATTGGGCAAAGGGTTTGACAGGCGCGATTATCAATATAATATCCTACATCTAACTTATCCACGAAATAATATTCAAATAGTAAATAACTTTAATGTTTCACAACTTAAACAACGCATTATGATGATGAATAACAAAAAAACCCCAATGAAAAACCTGGTTAAGTATATTCTAGTACTTCCAGTTGCGCTGCTGCTTATTACAGCAAATAGTGTTTATGCTCAAAATAAAGAGCCACAAAAAACGAAATCTACCATTACGATTCTCGGAGAAAAAACTAATGATACTATCAAAGGGAAACCACTGATTGTTATTGATGATGTGGTTATGGGAGAGGATTATGACTTGGGTAGTTTAAGCCCTGAGGATATCGAATCAATGACGGTGTTGAGAGACTCTGCGGCTGTATCAACTTATGGGGTTGATGCTGGGCGTGGTGTGATATTGATACGATCTTTGAAAAAAGATGAAGAGAAGATATCTAGCATAAACGACAAAAAACTTCTGATTGTGGTGGATGGTGTGAAAAAAGAAAAAGGATTTGATTTAAGTAGCATCAATCCGACGGATATAAAGTCTGTTTCTGTATTGAAAGACGACAAGGCAGTTGGAGTGTATGGTGAAGATGGAAAAGATGGGGTGGTTGTTATTGCAACCAAAAAATCGAATTTGGATATAACGCCTAGCAACGGTAATAGTAAATTGAGTAATGGGGAAGATGTATTTGTTGTTGTAGATCAAATGCCTGTATTTCCTGGGGGTAATGAAGGGATGTTTAAATTCTTAGCTGAGAGTATTAAATATCCAGTGGATGCTCAAAAGAATGGTTTGCAGGGTAGGGTTATTTGTAACTTCGTTATTACAAAAGATGGTAGCATCGAAGATGTTCAGGTGGTGCGTGGCGTTGCTCCAAGTCTTGATGCTGAGGCTGTGCGAGTGATAGAATCAATGCCTAAATGGGAGCCTGCTAGAAACAAAGGTGAAAAGGTAAATGTGAAATTCACAATGCCTTTGGTTTTTAGGCTTCAGGGTGGTGAGTCAATGAGCGAACCCGTACAAGGAAGTGAAATAATTAAAGGAAAAGGAATAAATATTATTGATGAGGTTGTAGCTGTTGCTTTAGATAAGTCTGAAAACAAAAATGAACCTCATGAGATTTTCATAGTGGTTGAGGAGCAACCGGAGTTTCCTGGTGGTGCTGAAGCAATGATGGCATTCCTATCTGAAAATGTGAAATATCCCGATATAGCTAAGGAAAATGGTATTCAAGGTAGAGTGGTTGTGAATTTTGTTGTTGAAAAGGATGGTTCTATCACGGAAATAAATATTGTGCGTGGTGTTGATCCATCATTAGATATGGAAGCTAAGAGAGTCATTGAAAATATGCCTAAATGGAAGCCAGGAAAACAAAGAGGACATGAAGTGAGAGTAAGATTTACTTTGCCAATAGATTTTAGACTTCCTCCAAAAGAAGATGATATCAAAAACTAGAGTTTATTAATTGATTTAATACAATAATCGGTTGATTGTCTATATGCAATCAACCGATTATTTTTTTGAAGCTACTCTTTCACTAAATCTCCAACTCTACCACTTATTTGCATCAATGATATTTCGTAGAGCTTGGTTCTATATTTTGCATTCACCAATCTTTGTTCGGCGTTGAGAAGGCTCACTTGAGCTTCGCGCAAAAGAATACCCGATAAGTCTCCCAATAGATATCGCTCCATTGCTATTTCATAATTCAATTTTGCATTCTCAAGGCTCTCTTCCTCAAGCCTAGCAAGCTGTATGTTGTTTTGATAGGCAAGCCACATATTTGCAAAGTCGCTTTGTAGATATAGCTTTTGTCTATCTACTT
>CAYFSV010000127.1:0-5973 GCA_964345815.1 uncultured Proteiniphilum sp.
AATTACGACAAAAAACTATGCATAACAAAAATATAATGTATTTTGTTCACTTACAATCTCAAAGCCAAAATCAAAACCAACAAAAAGAATGTCATACAAAAGGCTATATACCTTTACATTTAGCAATACAGGTAGAGAAAGTAACGTTTAAAATCAAATGGCAGTAAAAAAACAAAGAATGTTAATCCAAAAAGATTACGAAAAGATTTATATAACAAAAAAACGGAACTGATGTACATTATACACATCAGCTCCGCTTTTAAATAGGTCTGTTAGTTTCAGTCTTATAGATTTCTCAGGTTAGATCCTGGCTTAAACCTAGCAGATTTGCTTGCAGGAATCTCCATTGGCTTTTTAGTTTGAGGATTAACCCCCATTCTTGCACTTCTTTCGACTTGCGAGAATGTGCCAAAGCCTACAAGAACTACTTTACCACCATTTTTAATCTCTTCGGAGATAACTTCTAACGTAGAATCTAATGCTTTTTTTGAGTCAACTTTGCTGAGTCCAGATTTTTCAGCAATAGCATTAATTAGTTCAGATTTATTCATAGGGAACAATTTAAAAAAGTTAATATAATCATTAAGTCAAGGTCTTATGCCATTTACGCACCAAATATAAGATATTTGAAATACATAATCAAGAAAAATCACAAAAAGAATTTGATTTTATATAAAAAAGGGGAAATAGACATCACTTTCCAAGTAAAATGGGAAATTATAAGTACTTTTGCTCAAAATATATTATAAATAGAGATGAATAATTCAAGATCTGTATTCGGTGGAATGCTACCACCAGTAACTCTCAATCTTATCATTATAAATGTTTTAGTGTGGCTCGCACAGATAGTTTTTCTAAGACAAGGAATTGACTTATCAAGATACCTAGGGCTTCATTACGTGGAATCGCAAGGCTTCATGATTCACCAAATTGTGACATATATGTTCTTGCATGACACAAGCTCATTTATGCACGTATTCTCAAATATGTTTGCCGTATTTATGTTTGGTAGAACTATTGAGTATGTTTGGGGTTCAAAAAAGTTTTTGACATATTACATGGTTACTGGAATAGGAGCGGGATTAATTCAACTACTAGTTGCTTTCATGCGAATTCAGGCTCTAAAAAAAGGTATGCAATCTGATGCAATTGATGAGGTGTTTTCACAAGGATACCAAGTGCTTCAACAAAACATGAATTATGTGAACGACATGAAAGGTGCCCTAAATATAACCCTCAACGCAGTAACAGTTGGAGCTTCGGGAGCAGTATTTGGTATTCTACTAGCATTCGGTATGATGTTTCCAAATGCAGAACTTTTTATAATACCAATACCATTCCCAATAAAAGCCAAGTATTTTGTTATAGGTTATGGATTCTTCGAATTAGTATTCGGGGTGAAAAACTTCGCTTGGGACAATGTAGCACACTTTGCGCACTTGGGTGGAATGTTGTTTGGAATATTTATGATTTTATATTGGAAAAAGAAAGGGAAAGGATATGGCAGATTTCATTAATAAGCTAAAATTAAAATATAAGCACGGAAATGTGCTAATGAGATTCATATATATCAATTTAGCATTTTTCGTTGTGATAAAGATTGTGAGCCTCTTCACAATGCTTTTCAATATCTACAATTTTGATCTTGTTACTATTTTGGGGGTTCCCTCAGGATTGTATCAACTGATACGTAAGCCCTGGACACTGTTCAGCTACATGTTCACACATGAGCAAATTCTGCATATTCTTTTCAATATGTTATGGCTCTATTGGTTTGGAAAAATATTTTTACAATATTTCACTGGCAGAGTATTCGGAAGCCTCTATGTGCTAGGTGGGCTCGGCGGAGCTCTTCTCTACATACTAGCTTTCAACTACATACCATACTTTTCGGCCATGGATAGAAGTTGGATGATTGGAGCCTCAGCATCAGTGATGGCTATTGTGATGGGTACATCATTTTATCGCCCCGATGTAAAATTAAATTTTCTATTGATTGGACAAATTAAAATTGTGTATATTGCAGCCGCTGCATTTATTATCGATTTCTTGTCACTGGGCAATGGAGTCAACGAAGGAGGACATGTTGCACACATAGGCGGTGCAATCATAGGTTATGTTTTTGCTACACAATATAGAAATGGTAAAGACATCACAGCATGGGTTGGAAAGCTCATAGATTGGTTTGTGAATTTGACAAAGCCACGAAAAAAAAACAAAAAGGCTAAGATGAAAGTGCACTACCAACGCAGAGAAAGTGACATGGAATATAATGCACGAAAGAGAAGCCAACAAGACGAGATTGATGCTATATTAGATAAACTAAAAACATCCGGCTATAACGGACTATCAGCTGAAGAAAAAAGGAAGTTGTTTGATGCCAGCAAAAAATAATAAAATAAGATTTACGGGTATTGTTAGAAATATACTATTTGCAACAAACGTGTTTGCAATCATGTTGATGTTTTCATCATTTTTATCTTGGCAAATATCCCCACTTAAAACAAACCTTTTTTCATATATAGGACTTGGGTTTGGACTTATTTTACTTATCAATATACTGTTCCTAATTTTTTGGATTCTATTTAGCAAATGGAAATTAGCTTTTATTTCCTTCTTATCGTTGTTGTTATGCTATAAACCAATCACCACCTTCTTCCCACTAAACATTGCAACAAAACAAGCACCCGAAACAAGCATAAAGATTCTCACCTACAATGTACAAGGCTTTATAAACGAAAGGAGCAAAAAAGCAAAAGACAATCCACTGCTCACATATGTTGTCAATACTGATGCCGATATTGTATGCATGCAAGAGTATATGGTTAGCAAAACTGGACAATCAATTAAAACTCAGCGCGACATAAACAGAATACTTAATCAGTATCCATACAAATCGGTAACTCCGCTAAAATCTTCAAGCAAAACACTAACATATGGACTAGCTTGTTTTTCGAAGCATCCCATCGAAAACACACAAGAAGTGGTCTTTGATTCTTCATACAACGGAGCCGTAATTTATACAATAAATATAGATGGATCCAAATATGCAGTTGTTAATCTACATCTTGAATCGAACAGCATAACCGCTGAAGACAAACAACTATATAGTGACTTTATACAAAATGCCGAAGGCACAAATCTCGAAAGAGTTACTAGCAACATACGCAACAGATTGGGGCGCGCATATAGAATAAGAACTAGTCAAGTAAAAAAAATCAAAAGCAAAATAGAAGAAATGGATGTTGAGGGAGTCATTATATGTGGAGACTTCAATGATACCCCAATATCATATACCTATGCAAAAATGAAAGAAGGACTAGAAGATGCATTTGTTGGATCGGGCTTTGGTCCAGGCATTAGCTACAATGAAGATTTTTTCCTTTTTCGCATAGACAACATAATGCATAGCCCTCATATGAAATCATATAAGGCTAAGGTTGACAGAGTTCCCTATTCAGACCACTATCCAATGTGGGCAATTATTGATTTAAAGTAGTCAAATATATGAGCAAATTTCAAATAACAATTCTTGGATGTGGGTCGGCTATGCCTACAACATATCGCAATCCCACCTCACAACTTATCGAAGTAAACGAAAAGCTATTTATGATAGATTGTGGTGAAGGAACTCAACTGCAAATGAGAAAACAAAGAGCTAAGATGACAAAGCTTCATTCAATTTTCATTTCACATCTACATGGCGACCACGTCTTTGGATTGCCAGGATTGCTTTCAACCTTAAGCCTTATGGGAAGAAATGGGGAACTCAATATTTATGCACACAAAGAGCTAGAGTTGTTTCTCGAACCATTTATCAAATACTTTGGCACACAGCTTAGCTACAAAATAAACCATATAGCCATTGAACCACACAAACACCAAACAATATTCGAAAATAAATCAATCACAATAAGTTCTTTCCCACTCAAACATCGAATACACACAAATGGATTTATATTTGAGGAAAAAGAGGCTCCACTGCATATGCGAGGAGATATGATTGAGTTCTATAACATTCCTTATAGCAAAATAAATAACATAAAGCATGGGGCAGATTTTATAACTGATGATGGCAGAGTCATTAAAAATGAATTACTTACTACGCCTCCAACCCCACCACGAAAATATGCATACTGCTCTGACACAGCCTACTACCCAGAGGTAATACCATATATTAAGGATGCAGATGTACTATATCACGAAGCAACATTTGAAGAGGCTGACAGTGCACGAGCTACAAAGACTTACCACTCAACAGCACGTCAAGCAGCAGAAATAGCAAAGCAAGCGATGGTGAAAAAACTAATTATTGGACACTATTCATCTCGATATAGAGAGTTAGACAATTTACACAGAGAAGCTAAGGCGGTTTTCGACAACACAGAACTAGCATTCGAAGGGATGAAAATAGACATTTAACGACATTATTGCTGATTTATTGCTCAATCCATCAAAAAAGTTCGTAAAAAGAATACTTCTTATCTATTTTTTTCTATTTTTGCATTATAAGAGTTCCGAAATGAAAAAAACATATGTCATATTGATACTTATGCTATTATTTGCATTTGGTTTTGAGAGCAATAAGTCTTTTGCTTTCAACCAAAATAGTTTTCAAATGACTGAAACAGAAGAGCAGACTAAAATAAAGATTTCGGAGAACAGATTAATTATTGAAAACCTCAAAGAAGATTCTATACTTGAAGTATTTAGTATAGTAGGAGTTAAGGTTTACAGCATTAAAATAAAAGCAGGCACCAACGAGTACCCACTCAATTTGCCAAAAGGTTATTACATTATCAGAATTGGCAACATTGCCAAAAAGATAGCTCTAAGATAATTTATTAAACAAATAGAGCATAATTAGACATCATCAATTACTTTTTGCTCACAAGGTTATCATTATAAGACAAATTATTACTAAATTTGTCACCTCATTTTTATCCATCAAATAATATATTACTGAAATGAAAATTGCAATTGTAGGAACAAGCGGAGCCGTAGGACAAGAGTTACTTCGCATTCTGGATGCTAGAAATTTTCCTGTTGACGAGTTACTTCTATTTGGCTCATCACGTAGTGCAGGATCTAAATATACATTTCGCGGTAAGGAGATTACCGTAAAGGAGATAAAACATAACGACGATTTCAAAGGTGTAGATATTGCATTTACATCAGCAGGGGGAGGTGTATCTCTAGAGTTTGCTGATACAATCACTAAGCATGGAGCTGTCATGATTGACAACTCAAGTGCATTTCGTATGGATGTAGATGTTCCACTTGTGGTGCCCGAAGTAAATGCCGAAGATGCACTTAACAGACCTAAGAACATAATTGCAAATCCTAACTGCACCACCACACAAATGGTTGTGGCTCTTAAGGCTATTAATGATTTGTCAAAAATCAAAACTGTTCATGTGTCAACTTATCAAGCCGCTTCTGGAGCAGGAGCATCTGCAATGGATGAGTTAGAAGAGCAACACAAACAAATAGTAAACAATGAAGAACCAACTGTTGATAAATTTGCATATCAATTGGCTTTCAATCTTATTCCTCAAGTTGACGTTTTCACCGAAAATGGCTACACTAAGGAAGAGATGAAGATGTATCACGAGACACGCAAAATAATGCATGACGATATTGAAGTTAGCGCAACATGCGTGCGTGTTCCTGTTCTTCGTGCTCACTCCGAAGCTATTTGGGTTGAAACAGAGAAGCCAGTATCTGTAGAACAAGCACGAGAAGCTTTTGCCAAAGCCGAAGGAGTTGTTCTTGTTGATAATCCTGAAAACAAAGAATATCCAATGCCACTTAACGCAGCGGGTGAAGACCCTGTGTATGTTGGAAGAATAAGAAAAGATTTGACAAACCCCAACGGATTAACATTTTGGACATCAGCCGATCAAATCAATAAAGGGGCGGCACTAAATGCTGTACAGATAGCTGAGTATCTTATCAACCAAAAATAATTAA
>CAYFSV010000128.1:0-5727 GCA_964345815.1 uncultured Proteiniphilum sp.
CGGCTCTGGGTACAATATCACAAATCCTGGCTAACAATTGTTAGTCAGGATTTTTTTATTTCCAAGCATCCCTGATTAGTAAATCCTATGGATTGGAAATATTCATAATTGAACATACCAAATTCGTCCGTCAGTAACGGACGCTATTCAAACATTATCTGAACACTATTAAAACAAAAGAGCTACTCCAACATTAGGAATAGCTCTTTTGAAATATATTAATTACGCAATTTACTTATTCTGCACTTTTGTGGCTGTAGTAGAAGCTTCCTGAAAGCTGGCCAGCCCCATTATATGAAGCTTTATTTCCAATAACGGTAAGTTTGTCCCCAAGTTTAATTCCCTTAGCTTCTAACAGACCATTCTTCTCATCATTAGTAACAGCACCATAGCCAGGGCTACAGCCAAATACATATATCTCTCCTGACTCATCTTTAAGATATACTCTGCCAATTAAATCACTTACTATTTCCGTAATTTCTCCAGAAACCATATAGTAAATATCTTTAGAGTCAGATTTAGTTAATACTTCTGCTATTGAAATTGGAGATACGCGTTTTACTTCTTCCAAAACTGCGCCATCCACCTGAGGAGTTCCTTTATATTCACTACGTTTTCCAACAATAGTTACAATATCACCCTCTTTATATTCCTTTCCATCTAAATCAAGACGATAAACATAAGTCTCACCAGAGAAGTCTCTAATATAGATATTATCATTATATTTTTCATCTATCTTAGTGATAACACCCGACAAGCGATACTGTGCATCACCCACCTCAGCTTCAATAAACTCCGCAATTGAAGCTTTAATAATAGAGCCCTTTTGGCTTAAAAAAGCCTCAGTGCTATATTTTTTAGAATCAGCATCAGTAGTGCGGAAAATAATGGTTGTTGAACGATCGCCACCCATATTTGGAGTAGCTTGGAAGTTAACAGTCACCTCTTCGCCTGCTGATTCAATAGAAGCAATAGACAACCAATCTTTTGCATTCTCAGGAATATCAACCGATATACCAAGTCCTTTAACAGACAAGTGAGCCGTGAAGATACCACCATCAACTGGAAGAACTTCGTTCTCAACTGAATCAACCTTCACAAGTGATTTGTTAAGTTTAAGCATCATCACATCAACAAACTGTGGACTGCCATTATAAGATTGTCTTGGTCCTTCAATAGTAACCTCGTCACCAACTTCAATACCTAAGCTTAAAAAGTTTTTAGATTGTCCTTTAGCATCTAGAGTTCCATAAACAAGAATCGACCCTGTTTCATCCTCTAAAATCCAATTTCCATATTGAGTATTTTGAATTTCGGTACAAACACCTGTCACACGGAATGTTTTTCCTTCTGGTCCTGCTATAGCCTCGGCTACAGTAGCGGGTTCTACTTTCGATTCTCCTTGAATTACATTAATGTGCTGAGTTCTTTCGGCGCTTTGCACTACTATCTCGGCTGTACGTCCGTCTAAGGTAGCCTCGGCCGAAAATGTAATTTTTGTTTCGCCTGCGCTACCCGAAGTAGCCGAGAGTGTTAACCAACTGGGTAGATCGGGAACAATTTTTGTTTCCGTTTCACCCTTGTCATTGGTTACTTTCACCTCTTTTTCTTTTACTTTCCAGCTATCGAGAGTGGTTAATGTAATATCTACCGAACCACCTTTCTCTGGTATTGCTACATAGGAGGAAGAGACTTGAATCTCTTCTAACAGTGTTACAGATTCATTTTCGTCGCAGCTCACCAAGAGTGCAAAAGCTGCAATGAAGAGTGGAATTATATATTTTAATTTCATATCGATTATATGTTTTTTTAGTTGAAGATATATTTAATACCAATCGAACCGTACCAAGCTTGACCTATAGAGTAACTTGATGTGAATGTTTTGGTATCACCATGAATAGCACCAGGTGTAGAATAAGTTGCATATCCTTCTGCATCAACACCCTCATATTTTAAGATACGAGCCTCTGAGCCAATCTCAGGATTCAAATACTTAGCCACACCCCAGCTATTGTTAAACAAGTTCATCAAGTTTTTGATATCAAAGCTTAGTTGAAGCTTGTGCGTATCTTTAGCTAGTTTTACTACAAAGTCGTGCTTGTAGCTAAAGTCGATGCGATGTACCCAAGGTGAATATACGCTATATGCCTCGGCATATTTTCCTTGTCTGTTTTTGAGATAGCTATCGTTGTGTACAAATGCCATAAAACGATCTCTGTCGTCGGCCGATACAAAGCGGAACTCATTGTTCTCTACTTCTTTATCTGTAGGTACATAAATAGCATCGTAGTTATAACCATCGCCATTGATATCGTTGGTAGTCATATAGGAGTAGTTTCTACCACCGCGCCATCCTTCATAAATAAAGCTATAATGGTTGTTGCTCTTGTCGCTAATAGTTAACGAAGCTACCAAACGATCGGGGGTATTATATTGCGAGTTGTGCAATTTAATATGGTTGGGACCCTCTACTGTGGGCACATAGGTAAATGCCGACTCGGCGTTCGATCCTGGCATACCTGTCACATCTTTGGCTACGTTGTGGGTATAAGCGGCCATGAAGTTGATTCTATCGGTAGGTTGAGCATTGAAGGTAATATTGCCCGACCATCCATAACCTCTGCTTGTATTTCCAAGAACGAAAGCCGCCGTATTGGTTCTATATCCATCGGGATAGATTGGACGATTGTCCACACCATTGAAACGAGCGAAACCTCCAACATTTGGAATACTCCAATCGGAGATAGTTACTCCATTAATCGTTTTATTAAAAATTCCTTCTACTGTAATAGAAGAGGGGAAGAACGTGGGGAGCGAATAGTCGACTGCCAACGAGGTTTTCCACACTTGTGGCATTTTAAAATTAGGATCTACTGCTGCAATAGCCGAAGGAATTGTTCCGTCTTCGGGCGAAATAGTAGTAGGGAATCCCATTGAGGCCAATTTATCGTAAAGCGCCGAAGAGGTTGGATTGCCATCGGCATCCGTTACGAGACCTCCTGCAAATTGCGACATGTCGATAAATCTATTCTTATCGGCATCTTCTGTATAGGCTCCTTTATAACCTTTCATAGTCTCTACGCCTTTCTTTCCATCATATACTTTGTATTTTTCGTTTATCTGTGCTTGATATTGCACCATTCCACCATTGGTGGGCATGTTGGTAAAGAATACAAGGGGTAAATTGCCCGAGAAAAGACCCGTACCACCACGCACTTTTAGGCTATTGTCGCCATATGTGTCCCACACAAAGCCTACACGAGGAGAGAAGATTACATTGGCATTGGGCCACTTGCCCGTATCAATATTGCGTCCGTTGTAATCGATGCCTTGAATGGCTTTGTTGGTCAATAGGTCGGCATTGTTAAAGAAAAGTCCATCAATACGTAGGCCATACGATAGTTTAAATCGTTCGTTTACACTCCAATCGTCTTGTGCATAAATTCCAAATTTATTGGTTCTCACACGAGCAGCAGGGTTAAGTTCGCCATCGTAACCGTAGGTGAGGTTTACAATTTCGGGTGCTCTCTCATTTAAGAAATCGTCAAGACTTCTGTAGCGATAGTATCCAGTACCATTACGCATATAGGCATTGTCAGCCATTTTATATTCAAACGAAACACCTCCCACTATTTTGTGATTACCCATGTAGTAGGTCATCTCGTCTTTAAGGTTGAACACATCGTTGTGCACACCATTATTCCATGTAAATAGTTCGTAACCTAAAGACATGTAGGCTTGACCATCCTTTAAGATATCAATAAATGGGAAAGGAGTAGATGGCGATCCGCGCATATCGTCGAGCTTGGAGTATGTGGCCAAAAACTGATTGGAAAGATTGTCAGACAAACGACTGTTTAAATCGAAAGAGAACGAATGCACAAGGTTGTCTTGCGAATACATCG
This sequence comes from uncultured Proteiniphilum sp., assembly GCA_964345815.1. Taxonomy (GTDB): domain Bacteria; phylum Bacteroidota; class Bacteroidia; order Bacteroidales; family Dysgonomonadaceae; genus Petrimonas. Next base: position 3,906 of record CAYFSV010000128.1, read on the forward strand.
AATTGGCAAAGGCCATAGAAGCTTTCGACATTCTCGCCTCCGACATTCTCGTTCCACCATCCATCGATGATGCATTAGGAGATCTCCACACTACATTTTTGGTATAGTTGTAGCGTAGAGCCAAGCGATGTTTGTTTGTAATGTTCCAATCCAAACGAGCTAGAAGCTTGTTGTTGCTCTCGTCGGCCGGGAAGTTGGTGTAAGAACCAGTGTCGTAACCATATTTATCTTTCACAAAATCGGAAACTCTTTGCATGTCGCTCTCTGTGGTGCGAGAGATATAAGCATCGGCATTATCCACACCGTCTGTAGAGGCTCTCCAGCGATTGACGATGGTGGGAACTTCGGCCTTCTCGCCATTTACAAAGAAGAAGAGTTTGTTTTTAATGATAGGACCTCCAATTGTAAAACCATAGGTGGTGTGGCGGTCTCTTTCGCGTGCACCTTCAATTTGCATTCCTTTTACAGCATCGCCACGAAAGTTCTCGTTTCTATGAAACGAGTAGGCACTTGCTTTGAAGGTATTGGTACCCGACTTGGTAATTGCATTTACTCCACCTCCAATAAAGTTGGTTTGACGCACATCGTAGGGTGCAATCACCACTTGCAACTCTTCGATAGCCTCGATAGAGATGGGGTTGCCACCTCCTGGAAGCGCTTCGCTCAAACCAAAGTTGTTGTTGAAGTTGGCACCATCTACCGTAAAGTTGGCCGTACGACCGTCTGCACCTGCAAAACTCATTCCATTACCACCATAAGGCGAAAGACGAGTAACATCCATAATACTACGAGTTACAGATGGCAGATTTGTCATCTGACTATTAGTAATATTTGTTACTGCACCCGTTTTTTCGGTTGTAAATTTTGTGCGAGTTGCCGTAACCACAACTTCGTCTAATGTTGTAGTCTCTTCAGACATAACAACATTCAAAACGTGGTTTTCTCCCAAGCTTAAAGTCACATTATTTGTCGTACTTGTACCATATCCTATGTAAGAAACCTCCACAGAATAGGGTCCTCCTACGCGCATACCGTTAAGGTTGAAACGACCCTCAAGGTTGGTTACAGTTCCATAAGTTGTTCCTGATGGTTGATGCGTAGCAATAACTGTAGCACCAATAACAGGACCATCCTCATCAGTAACACGCCCACTCATGCTCGACGTGGTTACTTGAGCCTGCAAAACAGTAGTAAGCACCATTACAAGTGCTACTAACAGAAATCTGAGCTTTTTTACCATAAAGTTAAAATTTTTACGAGTTTAAATAAAATAGTTTATTTTGAATCTGCACAAATGTACTATAAATCTTTGAAATAACTACGTCATTTTACGCACAATTAGCCATACATGATAAAGTGTATTTTTTCGTATTTAAAACAGTCTGAAATATGACTATGTTATTTGACTTACTATTTAACTTGCTTAAGTCAAATATTCTATAAAAACCAAACATTCACAGCTTATAAATTAGCATATTATTACCTGGATTTCAAACAGAAAGCATAAAAAAAAACGTGCAATCCTATAAATAGAATCACACGTTTTAATGTTTATATTATTATTGTCGAACGAAGTTTTCTTACATCATTCCACCCATTCCACCGCCCATTGGCATTGGTGGCATTGCAGGTTCATCTTTCTTCACTTCGGTGATAACACACTCGGTAGTTAAGAACATACCTGCAATAGAAGCAGCATTCTCAAGCGCAACACGTGCCACTTTTGTAGGATCAATTACACCTGTTTCGTATAGGTTCTCAAATTTCTCGTTGCGAGCGTTATATCCATAATCACCCTTTCCTTCACGAACTTTTTGCACAA
>CAYFSV010000129.1:0-5697 GCA_964345815.1 uncultured Proteiniphilum sp.
AACAACTATCCAAGAAAATTTAGAGAAGAAAAGAAGACACTAATTCTAGTATTAAAAGCTATAGGCTATGCAATTCTCATATTCTTGGCTATCACTTTTAGAGATCCCAAAGGTGGAGTGTTTTCTGCTGGTTGGTGGGGCATATTAGGTGCCATCGGGTGGGCATATCTTTTGTGTTCAATGATCTATATATTCACACGTGACAATCTTAACTATCTAATTCCCATTTGGCTAGGTTTTCTGGTAGTGTGTATATTAGGCTCGCGCATGAACGAAATATGGGACAACAAAGCAATATTGTCACTGCCTCGTCCCAACTTCTACAACGATTTGCTCAACATCTTTCACATTGGTAATGGAGCACTCCCAGCATTCACAATGGGCGGCGTCATTTTCTCAATCATCACCGCACGTAACAATCATCTAAACAATGGCAAAAAGTTGGCCTATGCATCTATAGCAACAGCCTCCTTCTTTTTCTTAGGATTTGTAGCTCGCAAGTTTTGGATTTTGTCAAAGATTGCATCCACACCAACATGGATATTCTATGTCATAGCAATAGCAATTTTATCCTACACACTGCTCACAATTTTAGCAGATGCAGGCAAAGCCAGTTGGCTCAATATCATAAAGCCCGCTGGCACAGCAACTCTCACATGTTATCTAATCCCCTACGTAATGTATGGATTCTCGGAAATCACAGGAGTTGTTCTCCCCGACTTTCTCACCCACGGTTTTGTGGGGCTACTCAACAGTATGACCTTTGCCCTTCTAATAATAGGCATAACATGGCTATTAGGCAAAGCAAATATTAAACTTAAAATATAACACATAATAAACCCTATAATTGAATGAAAAAGATTATCAAGTTATCATTAATGCTTGTGGCACTATTTGTTGTAAGCAGTTGTGCCAACAAAAGTGAACAACAATCCGAAAAAGAGTATCCAATGTTTTGGACATGGCTCGACTATCGACCCACAATGAATTTCGACTCCATATGTCAAGTTATTCACGACACCGGTTTTGATGGGCTCATACTTAATGCCCCAACACCCGACGACTACCGAGATGCTATCCCTGTAGCCCACAAACATGGACTAGAGGTGTATGCATGGCTGTGGACAATGAATCTCGAACACGACCGAGAAGCAATCCTGAAGGAGCACCCCGAATGGTTTAGTGTGAACCGCAAAGGAGAAAGTCTAGCCGACACTAAAGCGTATGTTGATTACTACAAATTTATGTGTCCCGCACTTCCCGAAGTTCGTGAATACATTAAGGATAAAATCCGAGACTATTGCGAGGTCGAAGGTCTCAATGGCATTGCCATCGACTATCATCGCTTTGTGGACGTAGTCCTACCCACCACCCTATGGCCCACCTATGGCATAGTTCAAGACAGAGAATATGCCGAGTGGGATTTTGGATATCATCCTGCTATGATTGAAAAATTTATGCAAACACATGACTATGATCCACGCGAACTTGAAGACCCATCGCTTGACGATGATTGGCTACAATTTCGTTGTGATCAGATAACTGAGGTAGCCAATGAAATTGCCGAGGTGGTTCATTCCTATGGCAAAACAATGGCAGCATCACCATTCCCCACCCCAGCCATGTCGCGCAAAATGGTAAGGCAAGATTGGGGCAAATGGAATCTCGACATAGTCTTCCCAATGGTATATCATAATTTCTACACAGGCGATGTTAGCTTCATCTCAGACTGCACCATCGATAATGTGGAGCAAAAAAACCCACAAACCACACTCTATTGTGGTATGATGGCAACCGATGGACCAGAAATGATTGAAAGCATGGAAGCTGCATTCAACAGCGGAGCCGAAGGAATTGCTGTTTTCACAATTCAATCACTTCGCTCGCCCGAAGTTCGTTCTCAGTTTAAAGCTTATGCCGATAGTATGCGTCAAGTTCGCAAAGAGGGAGGCAAACTACCAGTAAACACCGCTGGTATGAAGCCAAACACCAACCCTTTCGAAAATAAAGGCATCATGCAAGCGATCGACTTTAGGATGAAGGCATATATAAGCCTCAACAATCTGCTCAACGAAAGTGCAACAAAGGACAAAGACCAAATTGCTCAGTTTGCACAAATGGCAATGCAGGTAAACAGTGCTGAAGATTATATTAACCGCCTAACCCGTCCCATGTTTCGCACTCAAGAGGTAAACCCAATTGCCACAATAATAGCCAACCAATTCAATAAGGATGTAGAAAACATCGATTTAAATCTCGATGAATACAATCTGGTTGACGAATATGGCGCAACCAAAGTTTATGCCATAACCGAGCAGAGTAGCAATACACACTTCCATGTCACCTTCTATTTCTATGGAGGCGTAATTTCAGGTTGGGACGTAAAACCTATATAAACACACTTCACACCATAAGCACATCAAAACTCATTGAAACGTAGCCCGTTTCAATGAGTTTTTTGTATATCTTTGGAGAAACAAACATTTTAACACCAAAAGAATACTCAATATAAAACATATCACAAATATGAGAAGAAAATTACCCTTTTTGTTATTTGCACTATTTATCGTGCTCTCAATCAGCAAAGTTTTTGGACAAGAAAGCAAGCCACGCATCGGCATCGCAGGAATCCAAATCGAAAACAGTGTGTTTGTTCCCAACCGACAAGAAATTGTGGGAAGACCAATTACAATGCCCGACTATCTTAGCCCCGACTCCATAATGGGACAATCTGCAGTGTGGCTTCCTTCATTAATGGGAGGAGGCAATGGTCGTGGACCAGTAACACGCGAGTCATACTACGAATTTGTTGACAAAACCATAGAGATAATTAAAGCAAACATGCCCTATGATGCATTTTGGTTTTATATGCACGGAGCCTGTAGTGTTGAAGGAGTTGAAGACCCTGAAGGTGAATTTATGGAAAGAATCAGAAGTGTAATCGGGCATGATGTACTTGCTACCACAACAATGGACCTACATGGCAATGCATCGATAAAAGTTGCTCTTTACTCCGATCTTATCACAACATTTCGCAAAGCTCCTCACGATGACTGGCGTGAGTCGCATCGTCGGGGTGTAGTTAATTTACTCGATAGATTATCATCTGGCAAGGGGAGACCAGCATACAAAGCCTGGGTTGCCGTTCCAGTTTTGGTATCGGGCGAATGGTCGAGCACCCGAGTAGAGCCAGCCAAATCCCTCTATGCACTCGTGCCAGAAGTTGAAGCCATGCCTGGTGTCATAGATGCGGGCATTTGGATTGGATATGTGTGGGGCGACGATCGTCGCAATCAAGGAAACGTTATGGTATATGGCGACGACAAAGAACAAGTGGAAGCGGGAGCAAAAAAGCTTGCACAAAAATTCTGGGATGTGCGTCATCAATTCGCACTAGAAGCACCTGGGCATTCACTTGACGAGTCTTTAAATCTTGCAATTGCCAGCAATAAAAAACCATTCTTCATCAGCGACATGGGCGACAATCCTGGAGGTGGAGGATCAGGAGAGGTTACATGGACTTTAGCCAGATTACTAAAGCGTCCCGAATTTAAATCACCAAATGGCAAAACACTACTTTATTGTTCCATACCAAGCGATAGCATGGTTGATGAAGCCCGCAAAGTAGGAGTTGGCGGCATTGCCGAAGCATATGTTGGAGCAATGACAGATAGTATTTACGAACCACCAGTTTGGCTTTCAGGAGAGGTTGTATATGTTAGCCCCGAATATGATTCAAGCGATGATAGTCGAGCTCGTCGTTTTAGAGATATCGCTATTATAAAAACAGGATCAATATATATAGTAGTGGGCACATCATCACCCACATCACCATTGCAAGACACAGGAATAGACCCCTCTAAGATGGATATCGTGATGGTAAAACAGGGCTATTTAGTAAATCAATGGTATAATATGCAAGCAGACTGGGTTATGGCTTTCACTAGAGGCGGAGTAGATCAAGACTTTAGCACTATCCCCTATAAAAACATAATTAGACCAATGTTTCCATTAGACCCCGACATGTCAGATCCCGAACTTAATGTAATATTTGTGCCGTCAGCCAAAGAACTATTTGGAAGATAAAAAACATTTTAGCAACACAACATTCAAAATCAAAAAGCTATGCAAAGACTATCAGTTATTCTAATCTCATTGCTCCTACTTATCCCGCCTCTTCATGCCCAAAAGCTATCGCTAGACGAATCGCAAGTGCAGTGGTTTAGGGATGCAAAGTTTGGCATGTTCATCCACTGGGGGCTCTACTCGATGCTTGAGGGTAGCTACAATGGAAATACAATGCCCGACAAAAGCTTCAAGAATGGCAACAGTTGGTATGCCGAATGGATACACACCCGACTGGAAATACCACCTCATGAATATCAAAAACTGGCAAATGATTTCAACCCCATCAACTTTGATGCCGACCAATGGATAAGAGAAGCCAAAGAGGCAGGTGTAAAATATTTTGTTATCACCTCAAAGCACCACGATGGCTTTGCACTGTGGGATAGCAAGGTGTCGGAATATAAAATAACCAACACACCCTACAAAAAAGATATACTAAAGCAATTGGTAGATGCATGCAAAAAGCATGACATCAAATATGGTTTCTACTACTCGCATTGGCAAGATTGGGAACATCCTGGCGGGGCGTGGCCCAACTGGGTGCCTCCAATTCGCAGCGAGGATGAGTTTGAAAACTATTGGCAACAAAAAGCTTTGCCACAAGTGAAGGAGTTGATAACAATGTTCGACCCCGACCTACTTTGGTTTGACACATGGGACGAGGAGCACCATATCAACCCCCACAGACGCGACGAACTAATAGCACTAGTGAGAGAAAACAGCCCAAAGTGCCTCATCAATGGCAGAATATCATTTTTGGAACCAGGCAACAACATCGACTTCTTGGAAATGCACGACAACAGCTACCCAAAAGAGATATTAGAAAAACCTTGGCAAACACCCGCCACAATGACCCACTCGTGGGGATGGCACGCTAAGGATTATAATTGGAAAACAGCAAAACAGATGATTACATATCTTGTTAACAATGCATCAAAAGGCGGAAACTATCTGCTAAATATTGGACCCAAACCCGATGGTACATTTCCTCCCACAGCCGTGCAAAGACTTCGCGAAATTGGAGCTTGGATTTATGCAAACTCAGAGGCAATATATAACACCAAACCAGTGAAAGTGAGCGTTGACAAAGATATCTATCTTACCCAATCAATTGACGAGAGCAAAATATTTGTGACCCTTGCTGGCAATCAACAAAAAGTGATACTACCAATTGCCCCCAAGGACATCAAGTCGTGCAGCGTTTTGTCAACCAATATGCCAATAGAGATAGTGGAAATTAGCGACAGTCAGGTCGAGCTAATCATTCCCCCGATGCTATATAAAGATTGCAACACGCCAGTGATAGCAATATCACACATCACCAATCAAACCAATCAACTCACTAAATGATAGCTTTGCCGACATATCAGCACCCTCAAGCAGAGAGTCGGCAAGGTCGCGTTTGGTGGTGTGAAGTTTTATGATTTTCTCCTCAATAGTATTCTCTGCCACAAGGCGATAGATAGTCACAGGTCGCTTCTGACCAAACCTATGAGCTCGGTCTGAGGCTTGATCTTCGATAGCTGGATTCCACCACGGATCAAGATGAATTACAAAATCGGCTGCCGT
>CAYFSV010000130.1:0-2497 GCA_964345815.1 uncultured Proteiniphilum sp.
CTAATAATAAACGACATCAAAGATTTCCGTTCAGGTTATGGCTACGGTTATGGCTACGGCTATGGTTATGGTCATGAAACGAGCAAAAAGAAAGGTCGTCTAAGAAGGAAAAAATAATTACAAACAATAAATATTAATTTATAAGACGTTTGCAAGTTGTAGTCATTACAGCTACAAACGTCTTATTTTAATAAACACACAAATGAAAAAAATCGCCGTTATTGGGTTAGGCTACGTAGGTTTGCCACTAGCCCGTTTGTTTTCAACAAAACACCAAACCATTGGCTTCGATATCAACGAGGCACGAGTAAAAGAACTAATGTCAGGACACGATTCCACCCTCGAAGTGGAAGATAACCTGCTTCAGGAGGCAATCACTAATGGCTTCGTGTGCACTCACAAGCTTGAAGATATAGCCAACTGCAATGTCTATATTATAACCGTGCCCACACCAATCGACAAGCACAATTCGCCCGACCTCACACCGCTAATTAAAGCAAGCGAAACAGTGGGTAAGATATTACAGAAAGACGACATCGTAATCTACGAATCTACAGTCTATCCAGGTGCCACCGAAGATGAGTGCATCCCAGTGCTTGAGCGCGTATCGGGACTTACTTTCAATCAAGACTTCTTTGCAGGATACTCGCCCGAGCGTATCAATCCAGGCGATAAAGAACACACAGTAGAAAAGATACTTAAAGTAACATCTGGCTCAACCCCCGAAATAGGAGAGGTGATTGACAAACTCTATGCTTCAGTAATCACTGCTGGCACACATCTAGCCCCCACAATAAAAGTGGCAGAGGCAGCCAAGGTAATCGAAAATGCACAGCGCGACATCAACATTGCCTTCGTAAACGAACTAGCAAAAATATTCAACATCCTCGATATCGACACCCACCAAGTGCTAGCAGCAGCAGGCACCAAATGGAATTTTCTTCCCTTCAAGCCAGGCTTAGTGGGTGGACACTGCATCGGAATCGACCCCTACTACCTAGCACAAAAAGCGCAAGAGGTGGGCTATCACCCCGAAATCATCCTTGCTGGGCGTCGTCTCAACGATGGAATGGGGCAATACGTAGCCTCGCAAATCGTAAAGGCAATGATCAAGAAAGGCATGAATGTTAATGGTGCCAAAACGCTTATTCTAGGCATTACATTTAAAGAAAACACGCCCGACGTACGCAACACACGCGTGGTAGATGTCATCCGCGCTCTTCAAGACTATGGCGTTGATGTATCAATCTACGATCCATGGGCAAACGCCGAAGAGGTAATGCACGAATATGGCTTAGAAATTCTTTGCGAGCTCCCCAAATTCAAGTTCGACAGCGTTGTTATGGCTGTTGCTCATGACAAGTTTAAAGATATTGACCTCACAAAAGTGACCAATGGCACTAGTGTGATATATGATGTTAAAGGCGTATTGCCTGAAGGAGTAGCAGATTGTAGATTATAATTCCAAAATCAGTAATCCAAAAAACAAGACTTACAAATGTCAGAACATATATTAATTACAGGTGGAGCCGGCTTTATCGGCTCCAACCTCACCGAACATTTTCTATCAAAAGGGTATAAAGTTACATGTCTCGACAACTTTGCTACGGGACATCGTCACAATATCGAACCCTTTTTATCAAACAAAAACTATACACTAATTGAAGGCGACATACGCAACCTCGACACATGCCACAAAGCAGTGCAAGGCATCGATTACATCCTTCATCAAGCAGCCCTTGGCTCAGTGCCACGCTCTATCAAAGACCCCATCACAAGCAACGAAGTCAACGTATCGGGCTTCCTCAATATGCTTGTTGCAGCACGCGATGGTGGTGTCAAGAGATTCGTGTATGCAGCCAGCTCAAGCACCTATGGCGACAGCGAATCTCTTCCCAAAGTAGAAGATGTGATAGGACGACCTCTCTCTCCCTACGCCATCACAAAGTATGTCAACGAGCTTTATGCCGATGTATTCAGCAAAACTTATGGCATCCAAACCATTGGCTTGCGCTATTTCAATGTGTTTGGCCGTCGCCAAGACCCCAACGGAGCCTATGCAGCCGTCATCCCATTGTTTGTAAAGCAGCTCATCAATCACCAAAGCCCCACCATCAACGGTACGGGCGATTATAGCCGCGACTTCACCTACATCGACAATGTAATCCAAATGAACGAGCTAGCAATGCTTACCACCAATCCTGATGCAATCAACACGGTATATAATACTGCTGTAGGCGATCGCACCACGCTCAATCAGCTAGTGGCTCACCTCAAAGATATTCTTAGCAAACACGACCCTGCCATCGCCAACATCGAAATAATCCATGGTCCCAATCGTGCCGGCGACATCCCGCACTCACTTGCCAGCATCGAAAAGGCAAAAAATCTGCTGGGATATAAGCCTACGCATGAGATAAGGAAGGGGTTGGAAGAAAGTGTGGAATGGTATGTGAACAAGTAAAAAGGTAAAAGTAAAAAGGTAAAAGTAAAAAGG
>CAYFSV010000130.1:2597-5682 GCA_964345815.1 uncultured Proteiniphilum sp.
GGAATGGTATGTGAACAAGTAAAAAGGTAAAAGTAAAAAGGTAAAAGTAAAAAGGTAAAAGTGAGCTTACGCATGAGGGGGCTTCGCTACGCAAGGAAAAAGGTAAAAGGAAAAAGTGAGCTTACGCATGAGGACTTTGCCTTGTGGGAAGTATAGATAAATATAAAAAGATATGGCAAATAGAAAGAAGAATGATTTGTTGGAGAGAACCTTTAATTTCGGAGTTAATACTATTATTATGTTAAGAGACTTGCCATATAATGAAGAATTACGACATCTAAAGAATCAGCTGATTAGATCTTCAACATCTGTTGGAGCCAATTATGAGGAGGCTCAAGCAGCTAGCTCTAAAGCCGATTTTATTTCTAAAGTAAAAATATCTTTGAGAGAATCTCGTGAATCAAATTTTTGGCTTAGAACCATTCGAGCATTGGGATACAACTGCAATGCAATGGATAAGATGCTAAAAGAAAGTGTAGAATTAAAGAATATTCTAGCAGCAATAATCATAAGCTCAAATAATAAATAGAAGCATAGCACCCTAAGCGCAGCGCTGCGTAAGCCCTTTTTCCTTTCGCGAAGCGCAGCGCCTTCGTGCGTAAGCAATACTTTTTACTTTTCCCTTTTTCCTTTCAGTTAATAAAGTGAATTAATTTTTTATTAATTCACTCTATTAACTGTCTTCACTCCCTTCACCCCCCTCAATTTCTTCATAAGTTGCTCCAGCATCGAAGTATTGGCAAGGGCAACCGATATGTTGCCTTGAAACAACCCATCGTTAGAATCTATAGATATAGAACGTAATGTCACCCCATTCTCCTTCGATATAATAGAAATAAGATTCGACACAATATTTATCTGATCATTTCCAATCACCCTCAGCGTGGTAATGTATGACGAGCCCGTGCCCTTGCCCGACCATCTCGCCTTAATCACCCTATAGCCAAAACGCGAAAACAAATCAGGTGCATTAGGACAGTTTGTCCTATGAATCTTAATGCCCTGCGACGACACAAAGCCAAATATATCATCTCCATAAATAGGGTTACAACACTTAGCCAGCCTATAGTCAATCCCAGTTAGATTTTGGTCAATTATTAGCTCATCACCACTCGCCACATCCTCCTTCAGCTCCTTCAGCACAAATTGGTCGGCACTTGTCGAGGCAAACGCATCACGCATTGACGCCTCCTTTTGCCCCATCTCCAAATATTGGTCAATCACCCAGTTCACATCCACTTTCTCCGACGCAATATCAGCATAAAAATCGGTCACGGTTTTATACTTAAGCTTCTTAATCAGCTGCATCAACTGTGCATCATCCTGATCAATCTTCCTGTTTTTCATCCGGCGCAACAGAGTCTCCTTGGCAATATCCACCTGCTTGCTAGCCTCCTCTTTCAGCATCTGCCTAATCTTAGTGCGAGCCTTCGAAGTCACTACAAACTTCAGCCAATCCTGCTTAGCCGACTGCTGCGACGAAGTTTGAATCTCCACCTGATCGCCACTCTTCAGCTCATGTTTGATAGGCACATTCTTACCATTCACCCGCCCCGACACACAGGTCGAGCCCAGCTTTGTGTGAATCGAAAATGCAAAATCCAGCACACTAGCACCCTTTGGCAGCTTCATCAAGTCGCCCTTTGGCGTAAACACAAATATCTCCTCGTCATACAAATCGAGCTTAAAGTCGCCCAACTTCTCAGCTATATCACTCTCCTTATCCTCAATCGATTCGCGCAGTGTGGTCAACCAGCTATCTAATGTCGATTCACCCTTCACACCCTTATATTTCCAGTGCGCCGCCAGCCCCCGCTCAGCAATCTCATCCATACGTCGAGTTCTAATCTGCACCTCCACCCACTTCGAGTTAGGTCCCATCACCGTTATGTGTAGCGACTCATATCCATTGCTTTTCGGGATTGATAGCCAGTCCTTCAGCCTCTTAGGATTGGGTTGATACATATCTGTAATTATGGAATACACCTGCCAACAATGCGCCTTTTCGAGCTCCGCCGGCGAATCCAAAATAATACGAATTGCAAACAAATCATATATCTTTTCAAACTCTATCTTCTGCTTCTTAAGCTTATTATTTATAGAATGAATCGACTTTGTTCTGCCCTTTATGTCATATTGCAAATCGGTCTTGTCAAGCACCTGCATCACAGGATCAATAAAATCGTTGATATATTTATCTCTCGACCTCTTCGTCTCGTTCAGCTTGCGCGCTATATAATCATATGTCTCCCTGTCGGTATATTTGAGCGACAAATCTTCCAATTCCGACTTTATCTTATACAAACCCAAACGGTGGGATAGGGGAGCATACAAATAAATAGACTCCACCGATAGTGCCGTCCTCTGCTGCGGCTCCAGCGCCTTTGCATCGCGCATCATCTGCAGCTGCTGAGCAATCAACACAAAAACAACCCTTATATCTTCCGCAATCGAAATAAGCAATTTTATATAGTTCTCCGATTCCACCGCAGTCCTCTTTCCACTAAATTTACTCACCGTCAGCAAGCCCTTCAAAATCTTCTCAACCTCCTCGCCAAACTGCTTCTTCACGCTTTTCATCCCATCTTGATGTCGCAACATAGGTCCATAAAGCAGTATCGCACACACGGTAGGCTGCTTTAGTCCAATCTCCTCAATCGCAATAATGGCAGTGCGCATCTCCTGCATCAACACCCCCAATGCACGCTCCACATCACCCTCTTGGCTGATATAGTCGCGCACAATTCTCTTTATATCATTCACCTTCTCCATGCTCCACTCTTCCCTCAAAAAAGCGTACAAATGGGCATACAAGGCTCTAAATTCAGTATTGTCAACTACCATAATGAAATAAATTAATGGTTTCTACAAATATACAAACTAAAAATTAGTGCTGCGCTATGCTACGCAAACTAAAAACTAAAAACTAAAAGTGAAAAGTTGGCTTGCGCATGAATACTACGCTACGCTGCGCAAGGAAAAAGTAAAAAGGAAAAGGGAAAAAGAATTGCTTCGCAAACTAAAAGTGAAAAACTAAAAACTAAAAACTAAAAGTGAAAAGTTGGCTTGCGCATGAATACTACGC
>CAYFSV010000131.1:0-5670 GCA_964345815.1 uncultured Proteiniphilum sp.
TAATTTATCACCTTCATAAACTTCATATGCAACAACATTCTTCCAATTGTTCATTTTAACAGATGTACCACTAACCGAAGCTGTTCCTTTTTGAACTGTCTTCTTATCCCTGAATATTTCCATATTAGCATCACATATATACTCAAGTTTTTCTGTCACTTTCGGATAGTTTTTACTCTCCACATAATTAATCACATCATCAATTTGCGCTTGGGTCACTTTAAATTTACCAACTCCATAATCATCCATCTCTCCATCAAACAAAGATAGATAACCCCATTTAGTGAAGAAATCAATCAAATCAGTTTTGGTGATATCTGACATCATCTTCACAAACTCAAGTTGATGTTCACCATTTGACTTTTTCTTATCTTCTGACTCGCTAGTTAGTCTAACTCTCTCATACAAATCCTTATATGTGTCTGGCTGATTTCTTGCTCTACCAAAGTACAATTCTAATTGCCAAAGAGATACAAGCTTACAGAAAACATCCTCTTCGCCTGGATGTGGCACGTGTCGAACAAATGAGGCATGATATGCTTTTTCATATCTATTATTGAATCTACCCATATCTTCATCCTCAAGTCGTGATGGATTTCCCCAAGCCGTTTGAACTACAAGAGAATGCATGTTGTTGGTAACTTCAGTCATACCTAACCATTTAAATCCAGGTCGGGTCTGGAATGTATGCCCCACTTCGTGAGCTGGACCCCATGGTTGGCTCTTAAACTGATTAACATCTGTCATCAATCTTTGAATCTCCTCACCTGTAATATTGTATGCAGTTCTGTAAGATGTAGCATACATATAAGAATCATACATAGCATGGAAATAATTACGATTTACTGTTGGACGGTTATATTTCATCAGACCCATGAACTCTTTTTCAAGTCTAACCAAATCGTCATAAGCATCAATCAGTTTTTTTCCATCGGGTGTATGTTTTTTAAATAGCTCGGTAGGGAAAGTGATATGTGCATGCTCACCCAGAATGTCAAAATATTCGTCAGTGGCACCATTAATTATTCGATTCCAATCAGAAGCCTTATGTTTTTGCGAATCAAAATACCCATTTACCTCTCCCGTTGCAAAGTGCATTTTTATTTTTGGTGCCGTAGCATAATCCTCTGTATGATAGAAAAGATAAGCTAATCCTTTATTTTTCATCTTTAACTTATTCACACCTTTTGAAAGAGGATAGAAAGAGGCTTGCCCATATCCATCTCCACCAGGAAGGTTAAGATTTTGCACTTTAAGACTAATAGGCCTATTTTCGGTATCCCCAACAAACACAATCAAATCTTCTCCTTTTGACACACTTATACCCGTTGGATTGTCCAACAAGCTGAGCTGTGATGTTTTATTTGTTTTCGCCCAGTTATCTGGATGAGGCCAAGCACGAAACTCTTGCACTCTAAATTCAGAGGGATATTGATCATTAAATAAGTAGAATGCTATATTTCTATATAATGACTCATCTATATTTTCAATATCTTCTATAGTAATACCTGGCTTAAGCTCTGAACAAGTTTCATCCGTAAACACAGAAAGTGGATTGTAGTTGTCTGGATTAGCCTGATAAAACTCCATTTCGGCACATGAAGCATAACCTTGTCCATCGCCTGCTCCCGACTTAATTACAAATCTAACCGTGGTTGGTTTTTGTAGAGGATCATCAAATATAATTTTTGTAGCAGAGCCACTGCCTTTAAAATCATAATCCATCAGCTTGATTGGTTCTTTTGCACCATCCTGTGCAACCCATATTTCTGTTTCTTTGAAGTGACCGTTACCACCTGATGACCTAGGATGATAGATTAGATAATCGATAAACTCAACATCCTCAAAGTAATATTCAATTGTGATTGGGAAATAATCGGCAGCTCCGTTAGACCAATTAGAGTGGTATAAAGTTGCGGCATCACCATCAAAAGAATTTTCAATTACTCCGCTTCCAGGCTGAAAGGAATCAGCATATCCGCCTTTAATCTTGACTTTAACATCATCTTTTATATCTTCAGTATTTCCACCTGCGTAACCATCTTGTGCTTTCTGCATCACTAACACCTTTTTACTTAAATCACCATCTTTTTGCTTGATAGTGATTTCAGCTTGTCGCTCGGCAGATTCTGTATTCCACTTCACATCGTATACATAGTTAGTCGTAACCATCTCTGAACGGGTTGTTTTGCCTTTTGCTTCAACAATCCAATCTACATCAGAAGGCACAATAATTTCGTATTCAATATTAGAAGTAATTTCAATATTAATGGACTCTCCATCTGCCTTCACAGTATATATTTCAGATCCCAACAATATAGCTGGCGCTATCCCCATCTGCTCAATCTCTATAGTTTCAGAAAGAGTGCCAGCAGTAACATTTATGGTCCCTTTGCGAGAATCTTGATTAGTGTTTTCTGTTAATGATATTTTCAATTTAGAACCCTGCCTGCTTGTTGATAGCCAAGAAGAAGCAGAACCTTCAATCGAGGCTTGCCATTGTTCAACACTTGTTTTAATATCGATATCTTTTGATGTAGCTTCTGATGAGAAATTCAATATCTTATTATCAATTGTTAGAAAGGGCGTAACACTTTCATCTTTATCACTACATGCTCCTAGTGTCGCTATTAATAGCATTACTATTAAAGCTAAAAAGCTCAACTTGTGTTTCATCTAAAGTTTAATTTTAAGTTGGAAATAAAAAAACTGCCGAAATCGATTAACAATTTCGGCAGTAATAAAAAGTATTTTAATTAATCTCCTTCTGCCGGTGCTTCAGGATCAACAACTTGAAGTATAACTTCGTTTACGCTTAACTCTGATAGAGCAAAGTATTTAGTTGCGCCATGCGTAGCTAGAACTTCAAACCAAATATATTGATATTCATCATCCAAAACCAAATCGTCTGATGTGAAAGATTTAGCCGCTCCATTAGGCAATTGGTCAAACTTCTTTACAAATGAGATGTTACTTACATCATATGTCTCTCCATCAAACTCTTTAGACATATAAACATTTATCTCCTTGGGATGGTTTCCAGCAGCTGCTGCATTACGTGTAGTATAAGAAAATCTAAGACCATTTACTTTCTTGGGCAATCGAACCACTACATAGTGTGGCATTGGCCCAGGACTACCCGACCAACGAGCATGAAAGAAAGTGGATGTATTTCCATCAATTAAGTTGGCAATAGGCCCTTCAGTAGGCTCTTGAGAGTCTGTAAATAAATCTTCCGCTTTTAAAACCAGGGGTTTAACATCGATTACCGATATAGTTGATGGAGCCGGTCCAGATTGAGCTGTAAACTTCAATGCTTCGCCTGGAGTATCAGTCGAACTGTATGTTTGAAGTGTGAAGTTATAGTCTCCATATTTTTTACGAGTATTTGGGATAATGATGCTATCGCTATATACAGATGCTAAACGCATCATTTCCTTTTTCTGTAGATGATCAAAATATGTAATTTGAACATATTCTAGATTCTTATCAGCTGGCAAATCCCAGTTTAGTTTGATTTGCCCAGGCAGTTCCGAGCTCCTTACATTTGAAATGTTGGAAGGAGTGATTGGAGCTACATCATCACTACTACAGCTTGAGAAAGCTATAGTAGTAATTAATGCTATTAAATAATATATTTTTTTCATTTTAAAATCGTTTCAATTATTAATATCCAGGGTTTTGAACCAAGTTTTGATTCTTTTGAACCTCTCCATATGGGATTGGCATCAGATAGTTACGTGGAGAAGTAAAGCTTCTTACAATATTAGGAGCATTTCCGCCTGGGACAGGTTGTCCATTCAACTTAGTAGGAACTGCAAACTCATTGAAATTGTCAGTCTGAATATTATTTCCTACTGGCTCAGCATTAAAATATATTTCAGCTAGCAACCATCTTCTCATATCCCAGAAGTTTTGATGCTCCATATACATTTCAACCATACGCTCTTGACGAACAATTTCTCGTATCTGATCTTTAGTAAAACTTGTAACACCAATTGTAGCCCAAGCATCTTTAACAGAAGGGATACCCGCACGTTCACGAATTTTATCTACGTACTTGATTGCCTCGTCCGTATCACCTGCTTCAGCTGCAGCCTCAGCATAGTTTAAATACAACTCACCAAGTCTTACAACTGGCCATGGATATTCTCTGTGGTTTCCGCCTCCAGCATTAGCAGCAGGATGAACACCTTTTTTATTCAAAAATCCAGTTGGGCTAAAGTTGTTATTCCTTGTTCTAATACCACAAGACTGACTCTTCATAAATTGAGTAAGAACCTTCATTCCGTTGATACCTCTCAAATTATCATCTCTATAAACCCAATGATCGTCTCCTTGTTTAAAAGTACCTTGAGCTTCATAATATCCATTATGGAAACTAACCCACGCATAATAGCGCGGTTCACGATTGACATTCATTATCTGTGTTTGTCCTTCGCCATTAATATCATCTTCATCAAACTCAGTTGGAGAGAATCTTCCATTATAATTAAATTCAGGATCTTTATCAATTGGCAATCCATTCTTAGTGTAAAATCTATCTAGCATTGCTAGAGTTGGTGCAATACCATTCCATGCAGTTGGTCCAAATGGTCTTGACTTGTTTTGCAAGGAGTAATATCCTTCAGCACGAGCATCAATCCATACATGTTCTTTACTTGACTTGTCAACCAATGTAAATCTCAAACCTCTCTGAACTGGATCTGCTGGCTCAGGCAGATCAGTAAAGCTTGCATCAGAACCTTGGTATAATTTAATTCCTTGTGCTTCGGCAGCATCAATAGCATCTTTTGCTGCGTTTTTAGCCAACACCCATTTTTGTGGGTCAAAAGTTGTGTTGATTAACTGATTACCCTCAGCATCAGTAAAATCTTTATACATACTGTTTCCATTAAAAAGAGGAGATGCGGCATAAAGTAGCATACGCGATTTAATAGCTTTAGCCGCAACGCTTGTTGCTAAACCAGCTGCTTGATTTGGTCTTGTTGCAGGAAGACCAACAGCTGCTTCATCCAACTTCTCAGTAATCCATGCCACACATTCATCATAAGATGAACGTCCAAGAAAATCCTCTGGTGCTGTATTTAATAATGGCTCCTCTTTAATAAGAATAACAGGTCCATAACTACGAAGCAATAAGAAGTGGTAATATCCAATAAGAAAATCTGCTTGAGCAATATAATCTTTTTTAGTGTTTTCTTGTAACGATGGAACTTTATCAATTCCATTTTTTAGAAGATAGCACTGCTTTATTCCACTAAATAATGTATTCCAATATGAGATAATTGGATTATTAGCTGTATAATTACCTTTTGGAAATTGTGAAAAAGTTTCATGCTCAAATGCTGTAACAACTTCATCACCTGTAAACCAGTCTAATGACTCGGTACCACTACGTGGGTTTGGTATATATGAGTAGCAAGAATACAGGAAGTTCTCTGCTGCTTGAATTGTCGCAAATGCATCATCTTCAGTAGCAACCTCATCGGGCACCACATCAAGGTAGTTACATGATGCTACACCAACAATAAGTGCAAATGCGAAAAATATTTTAAATATATGTTTCATTTTTCTCTTTATTATTTTAGTTAATAGTCATTTGAAAACCAGCATTAACTACCCTAGTTGTTGGGTATTTAAGACCGCTACCACCACCTTGCTCAGGGT
>CAYFSV010000132.1:0-5654 GCA_964345815.1 uncultured Proteiniphilum sp.
TCATTGGAAAGAGGGGACTGTTGTCAATGTTAATGACAGCTCTTACCTTAGGTTTGTTTGCTCAGAACATCACTGTTTCTGGTACCGTTACCGACGATACAGGATTTGAAGTGATTGGAGCAACAGTTATTGTTGTGGGTGATGCCACAAAAGGGACTGTAACCGACATCGACGGAAACTACACGTTGTCAAACGTGCCATCGGATGCTTCGTTACAGTTTAGCTATGTAGGATTAAAAACAGAAATTATTCCTATCAATGGCCGTACTACTATCAACTTAGAGATGAAGTCAGACACAGAGTTGCTTGAAGAGATTGTAGTTGTAGGTTTTGGTACACAAAAGAAAGAGAACCTCACTGGTGCTGTATCATCAGTAAGTGCTAAAGATCTAACATCACGACCAGTGAGCAACGTAACAGAGGCTCTTCAGGGTGTTGTTCCAGGTATGAATATTTCTACTGGGTCATCAGGGGGCGCTCTAAATGGTAGCAAAAGTATCAACATTCGTGGTATTGGTACTATTGGTACAGGCTCAAGCGTTACTCCACTTATATTGATTGATGGTATGGAGGGCGACATGAATGCCTTGAACCCAAATGATATTGAAAGTATTTCAGTTTTAAAAGATGCAGCATCTTCTTCAATATATGGTTCACGTGCCCCAGGTGGTGTTGTTTTGATTACTACAAAGAAAGGTAAAGCAGGTAAAACTACTGTTAACTATAACAACAACTTCCGTTTTACATCTCCGTTGAATATGCCTAAGATTGCAGACTCATACAGGTTTGCTTTAGCTGTTAATGATCAGTTAGCTAATGGTGGTCAATCTCCTATGTATAGCGAGAATAAACTTCAGCAAATTCTTGATTACCAAAATGGCAAAACTGACCAATATATGTGGGAACTAGGTGGAAGATGGAATTCATTTGACGATCCTCAGAGAGCAGACATAATGCCAGTTGCCAATACAGACTGGTTGAGAACCCACTTTGGAAGCAGTTTCACTCACGAGCACTCAATAAGTGTGAATGGAGGTAACGAAAAAAATCAATATCTGCTATCGGGTAACTACCTTGATCAAGGTGGATTATTGAGATATGGAGATGATAAAAGTAGAAGATACGCAATTAGTGCTAGAATAAATTCAGAAATAACTGATTGGTTAAACATTGGTTACACAGCTCGTTTTAGCAGAACTGATTATGAAGCTCCATCTTTTACAGGAGGTGATAATATTGCGGCTAATGTGTTCTACTTCGATATGATACGTTATTGGCCAGTGATACCATTAAAAGATCCGAATGGATACTACAATGAGTCATCAAAAGTAAATCAAGTAAAAGATGGTGGTAGAGAGATTTCTCAAAATGATATTTTTACTCAACAATTGGCAATCACTTTAGAACCAATTACTGATTGGAGAATCAATGCTGAGTTGAACTACAAAACAAGAAACTTCTTTAGACATAGAGATTTTCTTACAGCGTATGCATATGATGTGAATGAGATTCCATATGCAGTAGCAAATCAGGTAACTGGAGTTAATGAATATGCTTACAAGAGCAATTTCTTTAATCTAAATATCTTTACAGATTATACAACAGAGCTAGGAGATGGACATAACATCAAAGGTATGTTGGGTTTCCAATCTGAACTTTATCTTGATCGCAATCTTTCAGGTTCACGAGATAATATTGCAGCAGGAATACCTACTCTAAATACTACCTCTACAAACCCACAAACTAGTGGTGGTTATGGGCACTGGGCTACTCTAGGTTTCTTTGGTCGTTTAAATTATAACTACAATGAGCGTTATCTTGCAGAAGTTAACTTGCGCTACGATGGTACTTCACGTTTTATGAAAGATCAAAGATGGAACTGGTTCCCATCATTTTCTTTAGGATGGAATGTTGCTAGAGAAGAGTTTTGGGAAGATTACACAGACTTAATTAGTAACCTAAAGCTTCGTGCATCATGGGGTGAATTAGGAAACCAAAACACCAACAACTGGTATCCTTTCTATCGTACTATAGGTAGAGGAAATGCTAACGGTGGATGGTTGCTTAATGGTGAGAAACCTAATACATCATGGGAGTCGGACCTTGTTTCTTCATTGTTGACATGGGAGAGAACTCAAACACTTGATATTGGTTTCGATTATTCAATGTTCAGAAATAGATTAAATCTTAACTTCGACTGGTTCCAACGTAAATCTCTAGACATGGTAGGTCCAGCACCAGAGTTGCCAAACATCTTAGGTATTGGTGTGCCACGTGTTAATAACCTTGACATGACTTCAAGAGGTTGGGAGATACAACTAAACTGGAGAGATGCTATAAATAGCTTTAGCTACGGTGCTACTTTAGTACTATCTGACAACACTGTAACTATTGACAACTATCCAAATGATTCAAAATCATTGTCAACTTACTATTCAGGTGCAAAGATTGGAGATATTTGGGGATACGAAACAGTTGGTATTGCTAAAACTGATAAAGAGATGCAGGACCACTTAGCCTCACTATCAAAAGGTGGGCAAAGCGCTATGGGATCAAACTGGGGTGCTGGTGATATTATGTATAAAGACGTGAACGGTGATGGAAAGATTGATGGTGGCAAGAATACTGTTCTTGATCCAGGAGACCGTAGAATTATTGGAAACACAACTCCAAGATATAATTTTGGTTTAAATCTTGATGCTGCATATAAAGGATTCGATTTGAAAGTGTTCTTCCAAGGAACAATGAAAAGAGATTATATGCCAGGAAGTGGTACTACACTTTTCTGGGGAGCAGTTGGATATTGGCAAACTAACTTCTTTGAGCCACATCTTGACTACTTCCGCCCTGAAAATACAAGCAGTGGCTTAGGAGCAAACCTAAGTGGTTATTACCCACGTCCACTTGAAGATGGAAGAAATAGATATGCACAAACTAGATATATGCAAAATGCAGCATATGCTCGTTTGAAAAACGTAACTCTAGGATATACTTTGCCGGCTTCTCTAACTCAAAACATGAACGTATCAAACTTGAGAGTTTTTGTTTCTGCTGAGAACCTTATGACAATAACTAGCTTAAAGCTATATGATCCAGAAACTATTGGTGTTGGAAACTGGGATGGTTCTACATACCCATTATCTAAAGGATTTTCTTGTGGCTTAAGTGTAACACTATAATTTAAAAATAAAAGGAAATGAAAAAATATATAAAACTATTATTTCTATCACTAATAATAGCAACCTTATCTTCATGTAATGATTTTTTAGATAGGGAGCCATTAGATCAGGTGACGCCGCAGATGTATTTCAGATCTGCAGATGATTTAGCAGCATACACTATTAGAGATTATCCGTTTACAACTGTAACAAGTGCATATGGTATCAACTTGTTTGGATTAGATAATCATACAGATAATCAAGCAGGAACAGGCTATCCCACATTTTGGCAGCCAGGACAAAAGAAAGTGCCTTCGGCTGCTGGTAGTTGGGACTGGGCTAAAATTAGAAATGCTAACTACTTCTTTGAAAATGTTCTTCCTAAATTTGAAAAGGGAGAAATTTCAGGTAATCAAGAGCATGTTAAACACTACATTGGAGAAATGTACGTAATACGTGCCTATAACTATTATCAAAAGCTAGTTACATATGGTGATTTCCCAATTGTAACAGAAGTACTACCTGATGAGGAAGAAGTGCTAATTGAAGCAAGTAAGCGTAGCCCACGTTATAAAGTTGCAAGATTTATTCTTGAGGATTTAGATAAAGCAACAGAGTTATTGATGGAGACACCTCCGAATGGTAAAAACCGTATTTCAAAAAATGTAGCCCACCTACTTCGCGCACGCGTTGCTTTGTTTGAAGGAACTTGGGAGAAATATCATAAAGGAACTGCATTTGTTCCAGGTGGTCCAGGTTGGAAAGGAAACTCTGCTGACATTGCTGGATATAATATTGATAGTGAAATAGACTATTTCTTATCGGAGGCTATTAAGTCTGCAAAAATTGTAGGAGATCAAATAGTTGAATCACTTGCAGAAAACACAGACACTGAAGAGGGTATGAGTCCTGACCTACAGTCAATAAATCCATACTACACTATGTTCTGTGACGAAAATATGGAGTCTTATGATGAGGTATTGATGTGGAAACGATTCAGCAAGCAAGCGGGTGTTACAAATAACCTGCAAATGGAACTTGAAAGAAATGGTGGTGGATCGGGATGGACAAGAGGAATGGTCAACTCATTCTTGATGCGCAACGGTTTGCCAATCTATGCAAGTGGATCTGGCTACGATCCTGAATGGGAAAAAGAGGGAGTTAATAAAACCCTTGAAGGTAGAGACTCACGTATTCAGCTATTTACTAAAAAGCCTGGAGATGTAAACTTCTATAAAAATGATGGCTCGGCTGACTTTTCAACAATAAGATTCGTATTCGGTGATGCTGGTAGTCAAGCCATAACTGGATATATCATCAAAAAAGGAAAGCATTACTCACAAACGATGGCTCAAGACCACGATTCAGGAACAAGTGGTGGAATTGTTTTCAGAGGAGCAGAGGCATTACTTATCTATATGGAAGCATCATATGAGAAAACTCAGTCTGTTGATGCTACATCTTCAAAATACTGGAAAGCTTTGAGAAGAAGAGCACAAGTAGATGAAGACTTCGATAAGACTATTACTGCAACAGTAATGTCGGAAGAGGCAAAAGGAGACTTTGCTGCATACTCACATGGTCAGCTAATTGATCCAGTTTTATATAACATCAGACGCGAAAGACGTAATGAATTGAGCGCCGAAGCTTTACGCTGGGACGACCTAAAGAGATGGAGAGCAATGGACCAATTAAAGAATAATCCTTACAGAGTTGAAGGAATGTTATATTGGGGAAGCAAGTATGAAGACGAACTTGATGATTTAGCGGTTGTAGATCCTGAGAAAGGAAACATCTCATCGCCAAGTTTAAGTAACTATATTCTACCATACGAGAAGATTACAGTAAACAATACTATTGCTACTCAAAAGGGATTCCTATTTACACCTGCTCATTATCTTGAGCCAATAGGTATGGATGTTTTCAGACTAACTGCATCTGATAAAACAAACTTTGAAACATCAATTATATATCAAAATCCAGGATGGGGCGTTCAAGCTTCTACTGGACCAGAAGATGTGAACTAAGTTTTTTAGTAAACTACTATAACTCAAATAAAAACTGCCATTCATTACCTGATTGGCAGTTTTTTTATTCCCTATAGTACAATATATTTCTGTTTTTTAGGTTTGTATTAATACATAATTATTACGGCTGTCAATTAAAAGGTGAAAAAGATAATAGCAATATATCTATCCGTTGTGTTTGCTATGATGTGCGCTTGTTCTCCACAGAGAAACACGCGCAGCACCCGCGCATATCACGAACTCACCACCCGATACAATGTATTTTTCAATGCACAGCAGGAGTATGATGAGATATTTGATAGACTGTTTGAAGACTATCAAGATAACTCTAACGAGTTGTTGAAAATGTATCCCAATAGCCATAACCCGAATGATACCATTGAGAAAAAGAAGGGGGGACCATTTGATATAGTTGTTGAAAAAACCACCAAAGCAATTCAAGAGCACTCAATATCTGCAAAGCCAAAAC
>CAYFSV010000133.1:0-1493 GCA_964345815.1 uncultured Proteiniphilum sp.
ACTGTTTTGTATCTTGCTGATAGTAAGCTTGATTTCTATTTTGTCTTGATTGAGTACTCGCTTTGTTTGCATATATTAAGTGTTGTGCTTTGGTTAAATGTTGAGGAATGTTAGGAGTGGATGCCTTCCGTATTTGTGATTTAACATTCTGGTGCTGCTCATTGGCTTTCTAGCTCAAGCTCTATTACAAAACCATAAGAATAATAGGAAACGATAAAAGTTTTATGTGTCCATTATTAATTGTATCTTTGCCAATTATTATTCAAAACTTAATATGATTGGTTATTAAGAGGTTAGTTTGCGAATAATTTAAAAAATAGGATTGTTCTATATGGATTGTTTCGTTATGTTGTTAAATTATAGAGTTAAGTTTCGAAATATCTGCTATTGGCAAGCTTCTTTTATAAATTATAAAATCAAGGTCCAATTAATAACCAATTTTTAAACTTCTAAGTATAATAATACTTTAATTAAAAAAGAGTACTAATTAAAAACAAAGAAAGAATGAGAGAAAAACTTTCAATCATTATGAAAAGGGGATTGTTGTCTATAGTTATGGCAACTCTATCCTTCGGTTTGTTTGCTCAAAACATCACTGTCACTGGTACAATTACTGATGATACTGGTTTCGAAGTGATAGGAGCAACAGTTATTGTTGTGGGTGATGCCACAAAAGGTACAGTGACTGACATTGATGGGAATTACACACTTAGCAATGTTCCTGCTGATGCTTCACTGCAGTTTAGTTACGTAGGTCTAAAGACTGAAATAGTGCCAGTGAATGGTCGTAACAAAATTGATTTAGTTATGAAGTCTGATACGGAGCTATTAGATGAAGTTGTAGTGGTGGGTTTTGGAACTCAGAAAAAAGAAAACCTTACCGGTGCAGTTTCTTCAGTTAGTGCAAAAGATCTTACTTCTCGTCCTGTGAGTAATGTTACAGAAGCACTTCAAGGTGTAGTGCCAGGAATGAACATCTCTACAGGTTCATTTGGAGGAGCGCTTAATAGTTCAAAGAACATTAACATTCGTGGTGTTGGAACTATTGGTGCGGGGTCAAGTGTTTCTCCACTTATTCTAATTGATGGAATGGAGGGGGATATGAATGCTCTTAACCCGAATGATATCGAAAGTATCTCGGTGTTGAAAGATGCTGCATCATCTTCAATCTATGGGTCTAGAGCCCCAGGAGGTGTTATCTTGATTACCACCAAAAAGGGTAAGGCAGGTAAAACAGTTGTTAACTACAATAACAACTTCCGTTTCACATCTCCTCTAAATATGCCACATGTAGCTGATTCTTATAGATTCGCGCATGCCATAAATGATCAGTTAGCTAATGGAGGACAGTCACCTATGTATAGCGAGAATAAGCTACAACAGATCTTAGATTACCAACAAGGTAAGACAGATCAATATATGTGGGAGCTTGGTGGTAGATGGAACTCATTTGACGACCCTCAAAGAAATGACATTATGCCAGTTGCTAATAC
>CAYFSV010000133.1:1593-5617 GCA_964345815.1 uncultured Proteiniphilum sp.
GTTTTCTATTTTGATATGATTCGTTATTGGCCAGTTATACCACTTAAAGATCCGAATGGATATTATAATGAGCCATCTAAAGTGAATCAAGTGAAAGATGGTGGTAGAGAAGAGTCACAAAATGATATCTTCACCCAACAGCTGGCCTTTGTGATTGAGCCAATCACCGATTGGAGAATTAATGCTGAGTTGAACTACAAAACCAGAAACTTTTTCCGCCACAGAGATTATTTAACTGCATATGCATATGATGTTAATGAAAATCCCTATGCAATTGCAAATCATGTTACTGGTGTGAATGAATATGCCTATAAGAGCAATTTTTTCAATCCTAATATTTTTACAGATTACTCTACGGAACTAGGTAATGGACACCAAATAAAAGGTATGTTAGGCTTCCAGTCTGAATTGTATCTTGATAGGAACTTAACAGGAGCTAGAGACAATATTGCAGCGGGTATTCCAACGCTTAATACTACTTCTACAAACCCACGTACGGGTGGAGGATATGGTCATTGGGCAACAGTAGGATTTTTTGGACGTGCTAACTACAACTATAATGATCGATATTTAGCCGAAGTGAATTTAAGATACGACGGAACATCGCGTTTTATGCGCGATCAAAGATGGAACTGGTTCCCTTCTTTGTCGCTTGGATGGAATGTTGCTCGTGAAGAGTTTTGGGAAGATTATACAGATTTAATTAGCAATTTCAAATTGCGTGCTTCGTGGGGTGAGCTTGGAAACCAAAATACAAATAACTGGTATCCATTCTATCGCACAATTGGTAGAGGAAATGCTAATGGTGGTTGGCTCCTAGGGGGCGAAAGACCAAACACTTCATGGGAGTCAGATTTAGTATCTACACTTTTAACATGGGAGAGAACCCAAACGTTAGATATTGGTTTCGATTATTCGATGTTTAGAAATAGATTAAACTTAAACTTCGACTGGTTCCAAAGAAAATCGTTAGATATGGTTGGTCCAGCACCTGAGCTACCAAATATTCTAGGTATTGGTGTTCCTCGTGTCAACAACTTAGACATGACCTCAAGAGGCTGGGAGGTTCAGTTGAGCTGGAGAGATATTATAAATGAGTTTAGCTATGGAGCCACACTTGTTCTTTCAGACAATACGGTGACAATCGATAACTATCCAAATGAGTCTAAGTCATTATCTACATATTATGCTGGTGCAAAATTGGGTAATATATGGGGCTATGAAACCATAGGTATTGCCAAAACAGATAAAGAGATGCAAGACCACTTAGCATCGCTTAATAATGGTGGACAAAGTGCTCTTGGTTCAAACTGGGGAGCTGGTGATATTATGTATAAAGATGTGAATGGTGATGGAAAAATTGATGGTGGTAAAAATACTGTGCTAGATTCAGGAGACCGCAAAATCATTGGTAACTCAACACCAAGATACAATTTTGGATTGAACCTAGATGCAGCATACAAAGGATTTGACTTGAAACTTTTCTTCCAAGGTACAATGAAGAGAGACTATATGCCAGGTGGCGGAACAACTCTTTTCTGGGGAGCGGTAGGGTATTGGCAAACAAACTTCTTTGAGCCACACTTAGATTATTTCAGACCAGAAAATACTACTAGTGGTTTAGGCGCCAATGTTAATGGATATTATCCTCGTCCACTTGAGGATGGAAGAAATAGAAATGCGCAAACTAGATATATGCAAAATGCTGCATATGCTAGATTGAAAAACGTAACTTTGGGATACACGCTACCGGCTTCACTAACTCAAAACTATAGCGTATCTAATTTGAGATTGTTTGTTTCAGCTGAAAACTTGCTTACTATTACAAGCTTGAAACTGTATGACCCAGAAACGATAGGAGTGGGTAACTGGGATGGTTCAACTTACCCATTATCTAAAGGTGTTTCTTTTGGACTAAGTGTAACTCTATAATCGAACTAAAAGAAAATGAGAAAATATATAAAACTTTTATTTGTAGCACTTTTCATAGCTACATTGTCATCATGTAATGATTTCCTTGATAGGGAGCCATTGGATCAAGTGACACCGCAAATGTATTTTAGATCAGCAGATGACCTAGCGGCATACACAATTAGAGATTATCCATTCACCACGGTAACTGGTTCGTATGGTATTAATCTTTTTGGAATTGACAACCACACCGATAATCAGGCAGGATCGGGTTATCCAACATTTTGGCAACCAGGACAGAAGAAAGTTCCTTCTGGAGTAGGAAGTTGGGATTGGTCTAGAATTAGGAATGCCAATTACTTTTTTGAAAATGTGCTTCCAAAATATGAAGCTGGAGAAATCTCAGGAAATCAAGAGCACGTAAAGCATTATATTGGAGAGATGTATGTTATTAGAGCATACAACTATTATCAAAAACTTGTTACATATGGTGATTTCCCAATTGTAACAGAAGTGCTACCCGATGAGGAAGATGTTTTGGTTGAGGCTAGTAAGCGTAGTCCACGATACAAAGTTGCCCGCTTTATTATGGAAGATCTAGATAAGGCAGCATCATTACTAATGGACACGCCACCAAATGGCAAAAATAGAATATCAAAAAATGTTGCTCATTTATTGAGAGCAAGAGTAGCTCTTTTTGAAGGAACATGGGAAAAATATCACAAAGGAACTGCATTTGTTCCAGGTGGACCGGGTTGGAAGGGCAATTCGGAAGATATCGCAGGTTATAATATTGATAGCGAAATAGATTATTTCCTGTCTGAGGCAATCAAGTCTTCAAAAGTTGTTGGAGACCAAATGGTGGAAGTTCTAGCAGAAAACACTGATACAGCTGAAGGAATGGACGCAGACCTACAATCCATCAATCCATATTACACTATGTTTAGTGATGAAAATATGGAGGGATATGATGAGGTGTTGATGTGGAAGCGCTTTAGTAAACAAGCAGGTGTGACCAACAATCTTCAGATGGAGCTAGAGAGAAATGGTGGTGGATCAGGATGGACCAAAGGAATGGTGAACTCTTTCTTGATGCGTAATGGATTACCAATTTATGCAAGCCAATCGGGATACGACCCTGAGTGGGAAAAGGAAGGCGTAAATAAAACTCTTGAAGGCAGAGACTCACGAATTCAAATCTTTACAAAAAAGCCTGGAGACGTTAACTTCTATAAGAATGATGGTACTGCAGACTTTTCAACAATCAGATTTATATTTGGTGATGCAGGTAGCCAAGCTCTAACAGGCTATATTATTAAAAAAGGGAAGCACTATTCGCAAACAATGGCTCAAGATCACAACTCGGGCACAAGTGGTGGCATTGTATTTCGTGGAGCCGAGGCTCTGTTGATATATATGGAGGCTTCATACGAAAAGACTCAAACTGTTGATGCTACTGCAAGCAAATATTGGAAAGCATTGAGAAGAAGAGCGATGGTTGATGAGGATTTTGAGAAGACTATAGCTGCTACAGTTATGTCGGAAGAGGCTAAAGGTGACTTTGCTGCATATTCGCATGGCAAACTTATCGATCCAGTATTATACAATATCAGACGCGAGAGAAGAAACGAGTTAAGCGCCGAAGCTCATCGTTGGGACGATTTGAAACGTTGGAGAGCAATGGACCAATTCAAAACCAATCCTTATAGAGTAGAAGGAATGCTTTATTGGGGTAGTGTTTATGAAGATGAACTTAAGGACTTAGCAGAGGTTGATCCTGAAACAGGAAATATCTCTTCTCCCGAGTTGAGCAACTATATACTTCCTTACGAGAAAATTACTGTAAATAATATTATTGCAACTCAGAAAGGTTTCTTGTTTACTCCTGCTCACTATCTTGAGCCTATAGGAATGGATGTGTTCCGCTTAACGGCATCAGATAAAGCTAACTTTGAAACATCAATTGTTTATCAAAATCCAGGTTGGGGTGTTCAAGCAGCCACTGGTCCAGAGGATGTTGAATAGGTTGCATTAAGCAATTTGTAAATATACTACTAAGGGGAGGCAAATGTTGTCTCCCCTTTTTCATTCCCAATAAAAAAAGAGGACACCA
>CAYFSV010000134.1:0-5575 GCA_964345815.1 uncultured Proteiniphilum sp.
TATAACGAAATCTAAATACTAGATTTGGTGGCGACCCTTTCTAACACGTAATTAAATGATTAACTTTGCCCAACACAAATAAAGAACAACAAGATGGCAAAAAGAACATTCTCAAAAAAGCAATTTGGCTTTATAGCCATTCTATGGGTGCTATTGGTAGGATTCATATTAAGACACGCAGTTGTGGATGGGATGACAATACTAATGATTATAATGTCGGGTGCAATCGTATTCATACCGATTTACAAAAACCTAAGGAAATAACCATTTCAATATCACATTTATCTTTTTTGGAAGGAATAATAGATAAATTGATTAATTTATGTACATTTGCAAGCCATTATGACTAAATGGCATTAATCAAAAACAGCAATATATAGCGTATGCATCCAAAAGAAATTCTTGACAATATAAAAAGAAGATTCCCAAACGAACCCGAATATCATCAGGCGGTTGAGGAGGTTGTAAAAACAATTGAAGAAGAATATGAACTTCATCCCGAATTTGCAAAATTCAACATTCTTGAGCGATTGATAGTTCCTGACAAAATCCAAACTTTCAGAGTTACATGGACAGACGATAGTGGAAACGTAAAAACCAATATGGGCTACAGAGTGCAACACAACAACGCCATCGGTCCATACAAAGGAGGGATAAGGTTTCATTCGTCCGTAAACCTGTCAATACTTAAATTTCTGGCATTCGAGCAAACTTTCAAAAATGCACTCACAACACTTCCAATGGGAGGTGCTAAGGGAGGTTCGGATTTCTCACCTCGAGGCAAATCAGAAGGCGAGATAATGCGCTTCTGTCAAGCATTTACAGAAGGTTTGTGGCAAAGCATAGGAGCCGACACCGATATTCCCGCTGGCGACATAGGCGTTGGCGGAAGAGAGGTGGGATATATGTATGGCAAATACAAGAAACTTACAGGAGAATATACTGGTGCCTTTACGGGTAAAGGAAGGGAGTTTGGAGGCTCGCTAATACGTCCTGAAGCCACGGGCTATGGAAATGTCTATTTTCTGCTAGAAATGCTTAAGAAGCAAGATATAGACATAAAGGGCAAGCGTTGTCTAGTATCAGGATCGGGAAATGTGGCACAATATACGTGCGAAAAACTAATTGAGCTTGGTGCTATTCCCATTACTCTTTCAGATTCGGACGGATACATTTATGACCCAGAAGGAATTACTAAGGAAAAGCTACAGTTTGTGATGGAGCTCAAAAACCTATATAGAGGTCGCATCCGAGAATATGCCGAAGAGTATGGTTGCAAATATGTGGAGGGCAAGCGCCCATGGGGAGAAAAAGGAGACATAGCCCTACCCTCAGCCACACAAAATGAAATAAATATCGAAAGTGCAAATACTCTTATATCAAACGGAATAATAGCTGTGTCGGAAGGTGCAAATATGCCTACAACCAACGAAGCTATAGAGCTATTTCAGACACACAAAATTATTTTTGCACCCGGAAAAGCCGCAAATGCAGGTGGAGTATCGGTGTCAGGACTTGAAATGACCCAAAACTCAGAACGATTAAGCTGGAGTGCAGAAGAAGTGGATGAAAAATTAAAGGCTATAATGAAAAACATCCACGAAAGTTGCGTAAAATATGGAACTGAAAGTGATGGATACATCAATTACGTGAAAGGAGCAAACATAGCAGGCTTTATGAAAGTGTCGAAAGCAATGATGGCACAAGGCGTTTTATAGTATAAAACACAAATAAAGAATTAATTATTTTTTTTATTGTGATTTTTGATGTACTTTTGCAGTTCCTAAAGAGAAAAGGATGGTCCGGTAGCTCAGCTGGATAGAGCAACAGCCTTCTAAGCTGTGGGTCGTGGGTTCGAATCCCGCTCGGATCACTTTGTAAATTAAGCACTTATCGATATAGTCGGTAGGTGCTTTTTTATTTATGTAGATATTTTTATAAAAAATAGTTCTCAATAACTATCGATAGTTATTGAGAACTAGTCAATATCCTTTATTCACCAAACATAATATTATAATCTTTTTCACCTAATTTGGAAGCAAGTGCTTCAGGAACAAACTTCCACTGATTTAATGTCTTAGGTTCCAAAACGCCTTCATCTTGAATCTGATTATACAAGATTTCACGAATATCGGAGAAACGAGCTACAATGCGCGATTGAAGCTCATTATGCGGAATACCAGCACCCTCTATTAACAAGTCGCCACCCCCACTTGCACGATATGACGTGATAGCAACAGTATATTTGTCACTTAATTCAAAAGCTGCGCCATCAGCCATTGAGACAATGTTCACACGCTCATTGACTGGCTTAGTTATATCCACTTCATAAATAATACCCGCAGCCGAATCAAAGTTATAATGAGGACTTTTTAGTTTAAAACTCTCTCCTACTCCATCATTCAAGTTAAGCAAATGACCGATTTGACGAGGATTAGGACTTACCCATAGCGAGTATGAGTATTCCAGATAATCCTTAATCTCTTGTCCCGACAGCTCCATCATATTTAGCTGATTTTCGAATGGATAAATATCCAATAAATTCTGATAATTGAGCACACCTTTACTTATTTGTTTGCTAAACGAAAGTGGAGCAACAAAAGAGATATCAGCCCCCGAAGCTTTCAACTGAATTGAGTGAATCATATCAACATACAAAGAGGGACCAAAATAGGCATCACGTGAATCAATATCCTCGGCAAGCTCTCCAACTTTACGATTTGTAAATTCTCGCACACTCTTAAAAGCATTTCTAAAATGCGACATATAATTGCTATCAGGCTCCACACCTTCAATCTTTATAGACTCACCCTTTACTTCCAAATTTTCGATATTTCCATCAATAATATCAAATGAAAGACTTGCAAGTGATAGGTTGGAAGCGCGAGAGCCAGCTTCTAGCAACCAGATATCCTTTTCACCATTATTGTAAGTTTCCGCAGCAACTCGATGATCATGCGAAGCCAACACCAAGTCGATACCCTTAACATGTTTTGCTACATATCTTGATGGATTTTCCAAGGCGTTCACATCCTCATCTCCCAATCCGGCATGCATTGCAGCAATGATAATATGTGGCTTGTCCGCTTTTTTCACATAGTCAACCCAATATTCAAGCGAAGAAACAATATCCTCAAACTCCATTCCCGACCATAGTTCGGGCGATAGCCAGCTTGGCACATTAGGATTGGTGAGTCCGATAACAGCAATCTTCACACCCTGTTTATTAATAATAGTGTATGGCTGAAAGTATGGCTTATTGGTTGTTACATCTATCGCATTAGCTGCCAAGTATGGCATATCAAATTGAGCCGCCACACGATCATAGACATTGTGCCCAGTTTCGATATCATGATTACCCACCACTAGAGCATCATATTTTAGATAGTTTGCTATTTGAGGATAGATATGAGGCGAAACAGTATCTATAAAATTATAATAAAAAGGAGCATTGTCTCCTTGAAGATGGTCTCCGATATCTAATAACAACACATTCTCTTCACCAATCTTATGACGTGCCTCATTTATTTTGGTTGCAATAGAAGCAAGCGAATGTCGATTTATCCACTCTCCATCATTACCCTCTACATAAAGCGAATCAAAATAGCGCCCATGAATATCATTTGTGGCATACAACTGAAAACTGTAACTACCATCTACTGGTTTATTTGTGCTAGTACACGAAAAAAGAACTATTGAGACAAAAAATGCTACAACAAGTTTGAAATATGTCTTCATAATTGTAATTAATTTGTTTTCATTCCTTTTCACCATATGCCAAATCACCTGCATCACCAATACCAGGAACAATATAAGATGACTCATCAAGATGAGGATCAATTGCTGCAGCCCAAATAGTGGTTTTGTCAGCTGGAAAATGCTCAACACAATAATCAATAGCCTGCTGGCTTGCCACAATAGTAGCAATATGAATATGCTCAGGAATACCTTTGGTAAGCAATGCTCGATATGTTAGGTCCATACTTGCACCCGTAGCAAGCATTGGGTCGGTAAGAATCAAAGTTTTTCCATCAATTAATGGCGAAGCAATATATTCAATATGGATATCAAACGACTTGTGTCCTTTCTCTCTATACTTCCTGTAAGCCGACACAAAAGCATTGCCAGCACCATCAAAATAGTTTAGCATGCCATGATGAAAAGGTAGTCCAGCACGAAGGATTGTTGCCAAAACAACATCTTCATTTAAAGCCACAGCAGTAGTTTGCTCAAGGGGAGTTTGAATATTTATATCGCTATACGACATTCCCTTACTTATTTCATACGCCATAATTTCAGCAATTCGCTCAATGTTTCTTCTAAATCGCAATCTATCATTTTGAATTGCTACGTCTCTTATCTCTCTAACAAAGACACTCAAAAGGGAGTTGGTATCTGAAAAGTTGACAATCTTCATATGATTTAAATTTTTAATTTTCAAACGCAACATATGGAACTTGCATAAGTCACATACTTGTTATGATAATGATTATCATGCTCGTTTCATATTGATTTACATTAGGATTATTTGTAGTCAATAAATTATCACAAAGGTAGCATTTTTGAATAAATCATGAACATACATCTAATCTTTTTGTTGATTGAGTGTAATTTAGCATTAAATAAATTTAATTGCGGAAATTTTTCTCTAATTGTTTTTTTATCTCAACAATATCATTTATTTTTGCAACTGTTTTTGGGGATATCAATCTTGTAGAAAGCAAATAGATAAAAATAATATATCAAACAAATCAAATTATTAACAACATGGCAAATTTAGATTTAAGTAAGTATGGCATTACGGGCGTAACTGAAATCGTTCATAATCCATCGTACGAACAATTGTTCGAAGAAGAAACAAAGCCAGGTCTAGAGGGTTTTGAAAAAGGTCAAGTAAGTGAACTCGGAGCGGTTAACGTTATGACAGGTGTTTACACAGGTCGTTCACCAAAAGACAAATTCTTTATCATGGATGAAACATCAAAAGATTCAATCTGGTGGACATCTGACGAATATAAGAATGACAACAAACCATTATCAGAAGAAACTTGGGCAAAACTAAAAGACATTACAGCAAAACAATTGTCAAACAAACGCCTATTTGTTGTTGATACTTTCTGTGGTACTAACGAAGACTCACGTTTGAAAATTCGTTTCATTATGGAAGTAGCATGGCAAGCACACTTTGTTAAGAACATGTTTATCCGTCCAACAGAAGAAGAATTAGCTACTTACGGTGAGCCTGATTTCGTTGTTATCAACGCTTCAAAAACTGATGCTGGCGAAAACTGGGAAGAGATGGGACTAAACTCTAAAACTTTCACTGTTTTCAACCTAACTGAGAAAATTCAACTAATTGGTGGTAGCTGGTATGGTGGTGAAATGAAAAAAGGTATGTTCTCATACATGAACTATCTATTGCCACTACAAGGCATGGCTTCGATGCACTGCTCGGCAAACACTGACTTGAATGGCGAGAACACTGCAGTATTCTTCGGTCTTTCAGGAACTGGAAAAACCACTCTATCAACCGATCCTAAGCGTCTTCTAATTGGTGACGACGAGCACGGATGGG
>CAYFSV010000135.1:0-5555 GCA_964345815.1 uncultured Proteiniphilum sp.
ATCCCAACCTGTATATCCAATTATGAAATAGGGAACTAATAGGTCCGCCTCATCAAATGATTTCAAATTTTCAATAAAGTAAGGAATTATGTTTAGCCTCACCACATTCGAGTAGATTGGTTTAACTGTGGGCTCGCTCACCAATGGAGTTTGCGTTGCATTGCTCACCACTGCTCTAAGTCTCACGTAGACATCTTTTTCAACGCTTGGATTTGGCATATCGCCCTCATAAAGCTCAAATATTGCTTTATTCATTTCCCTCACATTGATATTTATTGTTTCGCCTTGCACCGAAGATGGAAGCTCAAACGCATTACTCATATCTTGATTGAAAGATATTTGAACGTAGTAAGATACTGCAGCTGTAAATCCATAATCGGGTTGCGAGCAATATAATGTTTCTATGCTTTGGCTGTTTTTATCTTCTGTCAAAACATATGTGAAGTTTGAATATTCAGCTTCGTTTAATACGAAACTCAAATTGCCATTCTCAGCCGCTGGGTTAATTACGGGTCCTGTCTCATCTTCTCCGCAAGAGATGAGAAAACCTAATGCCATAATCAACAATATGATATAATTATCTTTTTTCATTTTATCTCGTTTTCAATAGTTTGACTTCTTAGTATCCAGGGTTTTGTTCTAGATTATCATTCGAGTTCATGTCGGTTGATGGTATTGGGAATAGGTTGTAGATTTCGCTAAACTTTGTTCCAGTTGGGCTGCCACCTTTCCAGTCCCATTTATAATCACTACCACCATAGTATCCATATCTTATCAAGTCGGTACGACGATGTCCTTCAAAATAAAACTCTCTAGCCTTTTCGTCCAGCACTCTGTCCAAAGTTATAGTGGTGAATGCTTGTGCATTGGCACGAGTTCTTAATTCGTTCACTGCTTTAAGTGCTTCAGACGAGCTTCCGCCTGATCTTAGAGTTGCTTCAGCATATGTTAAGTAAGCTTCTGCAACACGCAAAAATGGCACATCCATATCTGGAAACTGTGTATCGCTAGGTGAAGCATTGTCGGCACGAGCATTGTTGAATTTCATAACCGAATATCCCTCTTTAAAAATTTCCACATTGGCTATTTCCAAAGTTCTCTCTTCAATAAAGAAAAGAGCTCGCTTGTCTGATGCTCCTGTTGTGCTTGGGGTTAGCATGGCGTTTGAAGGGATTGTGCCATCAGGAAAGAATTTCTTAACTAAAGCAGCGCGAGCTCTGTTTCCTCCCCATCCTTCGGTAGAGCCCCAGTTGGGCATTCCGCTTGTTCGGGTTGATGCAATCAAAAACAAAGATGAGCCCCAGCTTTTTGTCTTTAATCCATCAGCGGCAATTGGTAGAATTATCTCATCGGGTGCATTATTCACAGCCGAGCCATTGTTGTCGCCCATAAATAGATATGGATAATTATCGATTAATTTGTATGGCGAGTCCATCACCTTTTTTGCATATGTTGCTGCATCGCTCCATCTAGCAGTGCCAGTATAAACCTCAGCATTTAGATATAATCTTGATTTCAGCAACCAATTTGCCGCTTTGTCGGCTCGATAGTATGGAGCTTGTTTTGGCTCATACATATCTGCTTCAATTTCTGTGAGTTCTTTCTCAATGTAGTCAAATAAATCTTTTCTCATTATTTGTTGAGGAGCTTCGGTTGCTACCACCTCGGTGAATGGAACATTTCCAAAGAAATCCATCAGATAATAGAAGTTGAGAGCACGCATATATCTTGCTTCAGCTCTTTGCTTGGTTGTTTTGTCATCGCTCAATCCTTCTGTTTGCTCCAGAAAATGATTGCAAAGTGTGACGTTAAAATTAAGTCGTCCATATAAT
Source organism: uncultured Proteiniphilum sp. (assembly GCA_964345815.1). Classification (GTDB taxonomy): domain Bacteria; phylum Bacteroidota; class Bacteroidia; order Bacteroidales; family Dysgonomonadaceae; genus Petrimonas. The sequence continues at coordinate 1,833 of CAYFSV010000135.1, forward strand.
CCCGTAACTTGATCGTGAGAGGCTGACCAGCGGTTGAAATTCATTTCAGGAACTCCTGGATCGCCCCATGCGCAAATAGCCTCGTCGGTTGTTAGCTCGTTGAGGTTCCAAATCAATCTTACAAATGCTGATGTTCCTTCGTCAATTCCATCAACGTCTCCATTTCCATCTGGTCCGTCTTGTCCAGTTAGTGCAAGTGTTGCATATATTTTAGCAAAAACTCCATCCTGATTAAAGGTCTGGGTTACGCTTGGGTCTATCGGGTCAACATCCAAATCGCCGACACATGATGTGGCGAAACCAACAGTCAGCAGTATCGATATTGCTAATGATATAAATTTTAAATTTCTATATTTCATAATACAATGTTTTTAAAGCGGTTAATTAAAAGGATAAACTTAATCCCACCAATGATGTCATTGGGCGTGGATAGATGTCGCGATCAATTCCTCCCCAAACCTCAGGATCTAATCCTTTGTATCTGGTCAGTACAAATGGATTTTGAACCGAGAAATAGATTCGACCATTTGATAACCTCTCGGGTGCAAGATGAGTGAAGTTGTATCCGAATGTAATATTATCCATGCGCAGGAATGATGCTTCCTTTACATAATAATCGGAGAAGTAATAATTTGTCAATCCCTTAAAGTTGGTATCGAATGCCGAAGCTGGTTTGTTAGAGAAGAAACCAGATGTTGACCATATACCACCCACACCAATGTTGGCACTGCGAGATGCCACGTCGTCATACACGTAGTTGCCGAGACTGGCTCTAAGTGTGAAACTCAAATCAACATGTTTATATGACATTCTTGATGAGAGTCCCATTAGCACGTCTGCCACTGGATTGTGGAATAAGTATCTATCGTCGTCGTTGATTGTGCCATCACCATTACGGTCTACAAATAGTCCTTCGATAGGCTTGCCATTGTTGTCATATACTTGCTGGTAAACATAAAACGATGAGGCAGGAAAGCCAACGGCATGTGCCTGAACATTATTCCCTGTTCCTGAGGAAATTCCTCCTGTTTCAACTACATAATTGTCTCGTTCGCCAGCTGTTAGCTTCGTAATTTCGTTTTGATTATATGTTACGTTGTATCCCAAATTCCAAGTGAAGTTTTTCGAACTTATTACATCGCCATTTATTGTTAACTCCAGTCCGGTATTGGTCATAGAGCCAATATTGCTCACCACGCGGTTCTTAAAGTTTGTTCCGGCGGGTATTTCAATCACGTTTATCAAATCGTTGGTCTCACGGTAATAATAATCAATTGCTCCCGAAAATCTGTTGTTCATAAATCCAAAATCTAAACCAACATTGTAAGTTGTGGTTTCTTCCCACTTCAAGTTTTTGTTGTAAGCATCAGGACGATAGGTTGATTGAAATTCGTTGCCGATAGGGTAGTAGGCACCATCTTTGTTTTCGGAGTAAACAGGAATATATGGGTAATCGCCTTGCATAATATTTTGCTGCCCTGTTATTCCATAGCCCAATCTTAGTTTTAAATCAGACAAAGAACGAATATCTTTCAAAAAACCCTCTTCACTAATTTTCCATGCAAATGCAAACGATGGAAACAAGCCCCAGCGATGATCACTTGCAAATCGCGAGCTGCCATCATTTCTTACGGTAGCAGTAAATAGATATTTATTTGCTAAATTATAATTCAATCGTCCAAAGAATGATACCAAATAGTTTTCACTCTTCCATTCTCTTTCTTGTGGCAAATATCCATCAAGACCCACATAGTAGTTGTTGCCCTCGCGATAGAAATGTTGCCATTCGTATCCACCCATTATATCAAATGTGTGCAAATCTCCAATATCTTTAATGTATTGTAGATAGGTGTTGAGTGATTTATTAGTTTTATATACCTTTTCCCAACCTTCACGTCCATGTGGATGACTGTCGGAGTTGGCTTTGTCGATATACAAATCTTGTTTGCCGTCTGATAGATCGAGCCCCAATCCCAAATGAGCACGAAGTTCGGGAAGGAAATGAAATCTGTAGTCAATGTCGGCACTTCCAGTAAATGTTTTTGCCACTGAAGTGTCATCTTTAAGCATCAACATTGCGACTGGGTTTTTAACGGCAAGCGTGTTGAAGTTTTGTTGTTGTATTCCATCCTTTTCGGTAACGGTGTACCATTGGAAGTATCCACCAAATAGGTTTTTGTAAACTGGGTCGTTCGACATCACTGGCTGAGTTGGGTCCATTGCAGCTGCCGATCCCACTGCTCCAGTGTCGGCATATTGGTTGGTTACATACATCCCCTTTGCATTAAGGTTCATCCGTAGGTGGTCGTTAAATAGCGATGGGCTAAGATTGAAAGAACCTGTGGCACGATTAAACTCAGATGTTTTAAGAATACCATTTTGACGAGTGAAACCAACAGAAGCACGATAAGGCATGTTTTTTAGTCCGCCCAATATGCTGATATTGTGGTCGGTGCTTGCACCAACTTGGTATATTTGTTTTTGCCAATCTGTGTCGGCATTGCCTAGTTTGCTAATTGCCTCGTCGTTGATGCCAGAATATAGGTTGTTTACATACTTTCTGAACTCATTTGCCGAAAGCACATCAATTGTTTTCTTAACGTTGCTTATCGACATATTTCCTTCGTAACTCACCTTGGGTTTGCTGCCCGCTTTTCCTCTTTTGGTGGTTATAATGATCACACCATTTGATGCACGAGAACCATAAATGGCAGTTGCCGAGGCATCCTTGAGCACCGTAAATGTTTCAATGTCATTGGGATTAACCATCGTAAGTGGGTTGGCAACTCCCTTAATTCCATCATTGTCCATTGCCAATCCATCTATAACAATTAGCGGATCGTTGCTAGCCGATAGCGACGAGCCTCCTCTAATTCGTATGGTTGCACCGCCACCTGGTGTTCCACCACCCGAAACAATGTTTACACCCGCCACTTTGCCCGAAATCATATCTTGAGCGTTTGTAACAAGTCCTTTGTTTATGTTATCGGGTTTGATGGCTGTTACTGAGCCCGTTGCGTCATCTTTTTTAACGCTGCCATACCCAATAACCACCAGCTCGTCTAGCAATTCGGTGTCTTCCTGCATCACTATATCGATACGAGTTCTATTGTTTATCGTAATAGTTTGTGGAGTATAGCCTATATAACTAATGTGTAACACTCCATCTGATGGTGCTTGCAATGCATAATTGCCGTCATAGTCTGTGATAGTTCCTTTTCCGGTGCCCTCAAGCAGTATGTTGGCTCCGATGATTGGTTCGCCGCCAACATCCGTTACTTGACCTCGTACGTTTATCGTTGCCCCAGTTTGGGCACTAGTCGATAAAGTTAGTAGTACGCTCGACAAGAATGTGAGCAGGAATACTTTTGTACCTTTTTTAAATTTTACGTTCATGTTAGATAACATTTTAAAGTTATAAAAATGTGATTTAAATATTGATATATTTTACAATTTGTCATTTGTTTGGTTGTTTTGTTTTCACTCGCTCATTTCTTTTGTGAAAATGCTTTATAAGTGGCTAATCATAAATGTATTCTACTAGGTTGATAAATGTAAAATATACGTTATATTTTCAATCGTTACAATTGATTTTTTTGCAAATATATTAAAATAAACAATCACAACATCGTGTATTATGTTAAAAGTGTAGGTTGGCTTACTACTATCACGATATTTCTTGCCTTCTTCTATTCCTTTTTGTGCTGAACAAAAGTGGAAAAG
>CAYFSV010000136.1:0-5519 GCA_964345815.1 uncultured Proteiniphilum sp.
AAGCCATCGCATTTAATGCGAAGCCAAAAAATTTTGCGATTGTTAATCCGAATTTGCAATTAGTGCAAAAAGCGTATATAAAAAATGCAAAAGTCTTAACATTTGTGCTATGTTTCGTCGTGCACGAGCCATCCGTCGCAAATGCGATGGCATGTTTCTCTGTGCACGGACCATCGCATTAAATGCGATGGCTTAAAATTAATGGGAGCTATTTGTCCGCTATTTCACTTTTCGTTGATAATCAATGATGAAACATATTTTAACTGAGTTTTAGGCTTTTGTTTAACAATTGAGAGGGGTGGAAAAGAGGCTATATGTGAATGAATCTTAATCATAAGTTTGGCTCTTCTACAGATATTGTTAAATGTGGGTGTGGTTGACTATAATCAATGGTTGAATTGATTATTCAGTTTTCATAAAAAGTATAGAGGTTTTAATATATATTAGATTGATAAATAATTTATAATTCCTATATTTGCCGATTGAACAATTACAACGAGTTATTTGCACTATTTTTATCTGTTAATTTCTTACTCGTAAACCATAATTTCTTATTTAGATGGGAAGGAAAAAAAAGAAAATTCATCAGCGTAAAAGCTTTTATTTGTGGATAGGAATCTTAGTAGGAGTTATTTTTGTTGCTTCGCTATATCAAACGTCCGTTTATTTCTCAACCAACGAGTCGTGCATGATGTGTCATATGCATCCTCATGCCGAAGAATCGTGGAAACTATCCACTCACGTAAATAATCGAACCGGAACGATGGTTAATTGCGTGGATTGTCACCTGCCTCCAAAAGATGATACTTGGGGACACTATTCGGCAAAAGTGAAACTGGGTGTTCGCGATGTGTGGAGCTATCTCACAAAAGATTCTGCCGATATAGATTGGGCTAGCAAGCGTGAGCTCGAAAATGCTATTAAATATATACCAAATGCATCATGCGTTAAATGTCATCAGGATTTGTTTCCACAAGGAATATCAGATGATGGAATAACTGCGCATATGTATTATGATGAAAATCATGAGAAACTAAATCTACAATGTATTAGCTGTCACTTAGATGTTGGGCACTACGACCCCAACTACTCGCATTCTCAAATGGTGGGCATCCCAAAGGGGGCTAAGGCAGCAGTTGATTCTAGCATGTTTTATAAAGAGTCCACAATAGTAGCCTCTTTTGACAATTATACAGAGCAAATTCCAGGCACCGCTGTGTCATTCAATATGGTTGCGATTGATGGAGGCACTTTCAAAATGGGTAGCCCATCCAAAGAGCCTTTCCATAAATCGGATGAAGCACCGCAACACGAGGTCACTGTGAGCCCATTTTTTATGGCTGAGGTTCAAACCACGTGGGACCAGTTTTGGGCATTTTATGCACAAACAATGAGTGAGGGGCGCACCCCTCCCGAAACGGTGTATCAAAATAATCTAAATGCAATGGGTGTTGATGCAATATCGGGTCCAACGCCACCTTTTGGATTTCCTGACCAGGGATGGGGTTCGGGCGAAAGACCAGCAATAACGATGACGCACTATGCGGCAGAGGTGTTTTGTCAGTGGTTGAGCGAAAAAACGGGTAAGAAATATAGACTACCAACGGAGGCTGAATGGGAATATGCAGCACGTGGAGGCACCGAGACTCCATACTTTTTTGCAGGAAATCCCAAGAAGTTTTCAAATGCCGGCTTTATGCGTAAGTTTATCTCCGCAAAAATGGATAGCATTGCCGATTATGTTATATATGAAAATAATAGCAACCATCGCACTCAAGATCCATCGCTTGTCAAGGCTAATCCTTTTGGATTGAAAAATATGCTTGGTAATGTGATGGAATATTGTGCTGACAAGTACGACCCAGAAGCATATAGCAAACGAGGTGATGGTGTGGTTGATCCTTTGGTGACCGAGGGCGACGAGTGGGTTGTGAGGGGTGGAGCCTATTTTTCGGATGCATCTGATGTTAGATCGGCTGCACGTGGCAAAACATCGCATGATGAGTGGTTGAAAACCGACCCACAACAACCTAAGAGTATTTGGTGGTATTCGGATATCAAAGGTGTTGGCTTTAGGGTGGTGTGCGAGCCCGAAAGTGCTATAAATAACGACAACAAATAAAACAAAATATACAAAACAAATTTCAAATTATGGAGAAAAATAATAAACTATCAAGAAGAGGTTTTTTGAAAACCTCGGCTGTTGCAGGAGTGGCGGGTGCTATTAGCACTGGTTCCACAGGCTTTCTAACATCATGTAGTGGTGATGCCAAATCTAAAGGCGGAAATAAACCATTGAAAGAAGCTGGAACATATTATATTCCTGATTTAGTTGATCTAGCTGTTGATGGCAAGGAGCTCAGAGCCGGCGTTGTTGGCTGTGGTGGTAGAGGTTCGGGCGCGGTTGATGATTTTTTGAACTCAGCAAATGGCGTAACCATCGTAGCCTTGGGTGATGTGTTTCAGGATAAGGTAGATGGTCTTGCCAACAAACTTAAAAACGAAAGAGATATTGATATCCCTAGCGATAAAAGATTTGTGGGTCTTGATGCCTACAAGCAGGTTATCGATAGCGATATTGATGTGCTTATAGATTGTACGCCTCCTGTGTTTAGACCAGAGCATTTTAAATATGCAGTTGAGAAAAACAAACATGCGTTTCTTGAGAAACCAATCTGTGTTGATGCTGTTGGATACAGAACTGTGGTTGCAGCGGCTAAGCAAGCTCAAGCCAAAAACTTGAAAGTAGTGACAGGCACTCAGCGCCATCACCAGCGTTGCTACGTAGAGTCGTACAAGCAAATCATGGATGGTGCCATTGGTGAAATCACAGGCGGCACGGTTTATTGGAATCAAAGCATGCTTTGGTATCGTGAGCGTCAGCAAGGGTGGAGCGACTTTGAGTTTATGGTTCGCGATTGGGTTAACTGGAAGTGGCTATCGGGCGACCACATCGTGGAGCAACACGTTCATAATATCGATGTATTCTTGTGGTTTAGTGGCTTGAAGCCAGTAAGTGCTGTTGGATTTGGCTCTCGTCAAAGACGCATAACAGGAGACCAATATGACAACTTTAGCATCGATTTTGTTATGGATAATGGTATTCACCTGCACAGTATGTCTCGCCAAATTGATGGATGTGCTACCAATGTAAGCGAGTTTGTTCAAGGCACCAAAGGCTCGTGGACTAGCGAAGGTGGATGTAAAATTAAAGATCTTGAGGGCAATATAGTTTGGGAGTTTGATTATGATGACGAGAAGGCTAACTTCAAGCAAACAAACCCTTATACATTAGAGCACGTAAACCTTGTAAACAGCATTCGTAAAAATGAGCCAATTGAGCAAGCATCCGAAACAGCCGTTTCAAATATGGCTGCTATTATGGGGCGCGAGTCGGCTTACACAGGTGCTGAAGTGAAATGGGATGAAATGACAGCTTCGTCGTTAAACTATATGCCTGAGGATATAAATATTGGAAAAATGGACATGAGCTCATTTGTGGTTCCTGTTCCTGGTTCATCAAAATAGAAAAAATATGTCACTAGACAGACGCAATTTTATAAAAACATCGTTGGCTGGTGCGGCGGCACTAGGGGTTGGTGGCTCGTTGAAAATGCAGGCTGCCAATCTCGGTACTGATAGCGCACCAACATATCCCATTAGGGCAGAACTGAAACTCTCCTTTCAGGAAGGAACGGCACCTGGTGCCAATCTAAATGAGAAGTTCGACTTTATGGAGGAGCATGGCATTGTGGGTTTCGAGCCTCATGGCAATAATATCACACAGCGTCTTCCAGAGTTTAAAGAGGCTTTAAGGGGGCGTAAGATAGATGTGAGTGCAGTGTGTGCAGGCTTCGAAGGATTTATATTATCTACAGATGCATCGGTGCGCAAAAAGTTTCGCAACACAATGGAGGAGATAATTGTTGCAGCTGGCGAGCTCGGCTCGGTTGGAGTCATTATGGTTCCTGCCTTTAATAGTCAAGTACCCGTGATGCCACATACGCAAGAAACGCGAGACTTCATGTGCAAAGAGCTTGATGACTTAGGCAATTTTGCATTAAAGCACGGAACAACTATTATATTAGAACCTCTAAATAGGCGCGAAGCGTTTTATATGCGACAAGTGGCTGATGCGGCTTCAGTGTGTAGAGACATAAATAATCCAGGAGTTACCTGCTTGGGCGACTTTTGGCATATGACATTTGAAGAGACTAGCGATTTGGGAGCCTTTGTTTCGGCAGGCGAGTATCTCTCGCATGTGCATATGGCAAGCAGAAAGAGACGCAGTATGCCAGGCGAAGATGGAGACGCAGATAATTATGTTGATGGCTTCAAGGGATTGAAACTTATTGGCTATAATGGATATGTGAGCTACGAGTGTGGATGCCAAGGCGACAGAAATGTTGTAGTGCCAGCTTCCATAAATCTTTTGCGCAAGCAATGGGATGAGGCATAAATAGATGCTGCGAGAATAAATAGCCCCTGATAGTTGATTGACTGTCAGGGGTTTTTTCTTCTTTAGAAATACTATTTGACCGATGAATTAGAAAATTAGAGTAACATTGGTTTTATTTCATTGAGCTTTATGCAAAAGGAATGAAAAATTATCGAGATTTTAAAACCGTGAATTTCCAATAATATATTGTATTTTTGTAATCAGCTATACGATACTTTTGAAAACAGCAACTTTGGACGTATGAAATATATAAAGTTTATTGTTATAAATTTTGCATTGTTGGGAATTATTGCTTGTAACCCTCAGTCGGAAGCAGATTCGTTATTAACAAAGGCACAGGAAGTTGTTGAAAACCATCCCGACAGTGCCATGCAATTAATTGACTCCATTTTTTATCCCGAAAAAAGTTTGAGTAACAAGCGTTATATGGAGTTCTTAGTTACACAGGTACAAGCAAAACATAAAACCTATCGCCCCATATTGACAGACACTCTTATTTTTGAAGCAAGAAACTATTTTGAAAAGAAAAACAAATACCCAGATCAAACCGCTCTAGCGTATTTCTACAGCGGATGTGTCTATCGTGAGCAACAACAATATGATAAAGCCATGCAGCATTATAAAAAAGCTGAGAACTTTGCATCACAAACTGGCAATATCAACCTGAGGGGATTAGTTGAATATAACATGGGAGACCTGCTGTGGGGGCAGGGATACTACCGCCAGGCATTGGCACAATATTCGCAAGCAGCAGATATCTATGCCCATCCCTCGGGAGATTTCCACGAGAAGCAGGCGCACTGCTTTGGAGCGATGGGCAGGATGTTTGCATTGCTAGGACAACCCGACAGTGCCTTTGTCTGTTTTCAAAAGGGGTTGGAGATAGCAGAGCATGCGCAGGATAATAAATTACAAAGCCTGCTGGCTCAAAACCTGAGCATAATGTACAAGGAAATCGATGAATATGAAAAATCTGAATTCTATCTGAGGCAGTCCTTCATGCTGAATGAGGGTGTGTCAAAACTAAGTTTTTGATTCATCCTTTTTCTTTTTGTGTCTT
>CAYFSV010000137.1:0-5481 GCA_964345815.1 uncultured Proteiniphilum sp.
ATGGAAGGAGATAATCCTAACGTTGAAAAGTATATCAATTTAGTGAGAGAACGCGCATATGGTGAAAATTGGGCTCCCGAATTTAAATACACCGCTGGTGACTTCACTGCAAACGAGCTTGCTATTCTTCATGAGAAAAACAAAGAATTTGTTCAAGAGGGACAAAGATGGTGGGACCTACTACGTATGACTCTTACAAAAGGAGGCACTCCATTAGTGTTTACTGAGGAAGGAAGTTTTGATGGAAACCCAATCCTAGACAAATCTACTGAAGCGCATAAAGTATTATGGCCTCTAGATAAAGGGTTACTTGATAATGATGATGCTTTGGAGCAAACACCTGGCTATGAAGTAGCTGAATAGAAATTTTGAATCATTATTTTGCAAAGTGGTGGGTTTTGCCCACCACTTTGTAATATTATTTATAACTCAAATCTTTAATATCTTTGATTAAAGATACCTATATTTGCTAAAATAATTGAGCTTTTATGAGACGAGCATTAGTATTTTGCTTAATAATACTTGTGACGGTGTCTATATATGCACAAAATGTTAAGCATTCAACATTTTATTATCAACGCGAAACTTTGTTTGAGGCACTACCTATTGATAGTTCTGACATTGTGTTTTTGGGCAATAGTATAACAAATGGGGCTGAATGGCATGAACTTTTTAAAAATCCAAATATTAAAAATAGAGGGATAAGCGGGGATGTATGTCAAGGTGTATATGATAGACTAGAGACCATTACTAGAGGAAAACCAAATAAGGTGTTTTTAATGATAGGTGTAAATGATATTTCCAGAGGTACTGAAATAGACTCAATAGCTTTGGGAATAGAAAAGATAATTAACAAAATTAAGATAGACTCACCTACTACAAAAATATATGTTCAAAGTTTGTTGCCTTTGAGTGATGAGTTAGGGATGTTTGGAGGGCATACAAAAAGATATTTAGAGATTTCATTACTAAACAAAAAGATTGAGGAAATAGCACGTAGAGAGTGTTTAACTTATATTGATCTATATTCTTCATTTGTGATACCTAATACCGAAAAGATGGACTTACAATATTCTAATGATGGGTTGCATCTTTTGGGACAGGGGTATTTAAAATGGGTTGAGATATTGAGACCATATGTAGAAGAATAAATATTTGCATGAAATGAGAAGGGTTTTTTTATTATTGTTTGTTCTGTTTGTAACGCTGTCCATATTTGCTAACCCAATTAAAGTGGCATGTGTTGGTAATAGTATTACATACGGATATTTATTAGAGGATAGAGAGAATACCGCATACCCCTTCCAATTGCAAAAGATGCTGGGTGAAGATTATGAGGTTGGAAATTTTGGTTTATCAGGTGCTACTTTATTAAATAAAGGGCATAGACCTTATACACAGACGGCTGAGTATAAACAAGCACTAGATTTTGCTGGAGATATAGTTGTCATTCATTTGGGAATTAATGATACAGATCCAAGAAATTGGCCAAACTATAGAGATTATTTTGTAAAGGATTATATAGAATTGATTGAGTCATTTAGAAAGGTTAATCCTAACGCAAGAATTTTGATTGCACGTATGACACCACTATCGGAGCGTCACCCGCGCTTTGAGTCTGGCACAAGAGATTGGCATATGGAGATTCAGAACGCAATTGAGACTGTTGCAAAAATAACTGCTTCTCAACTAATTGACTTCTATGAGCCATTATATCCATACAGCCATATGCTACATGATGGCATTCATCCCGACAAAGATGGGGCTACGATAATGGCAAGAACAGTTTTTTCTTCTATCACTGGAGATTTTGGTGGGCTGCAAATGCCTATTATTTATACTAACGATATGGTTATGCAACGTGATGTGGCATTTGATATATCAGGTATTGCAAATAGTGGTGATAAAATAACTGTTGAAATTGACAAACAAAAGCTTAGTACGATAGCTACAGACAACGGAAAGTGGAGCGTATCGGTGAAGCCTCTTAAGGTTGGAAAACCTTTTTCGTTAAAGATAACGTCGCCAACTAATAAATTGGTGTACAAGAATATCCTAGCAGGTGAGGTTTGGCTTGCTTCGGGACAGTCGAATATGGAATTCGAACTTAGACGATCTCACAATGGGGCAGAGATAGCGGCTCAGGCTAATAATTCGCAAATACGGCTATTTGATATGAAAGCTAATTGGCGAACCGACGAATTTACCTGGTCGGAAAGTGCATTAGATTCCACCAATATGCTGCACTATCTTGCAGATACTAAGTGGAAAGAAAGTACAGAGCAAACAGCTTTGAATTTCTCGGCGGTGGCATATAACTTTGGCAAGATGCTACAAGATAGTTTGCAAGTTCCCATTGGATTAATTTGTAATGCGGTAGGTGGATCGCCCACCGAATCATGGGTAAATAGACAAGATTTGGAGCTTTATTTCCCTGCTATACAGAGAAGTTGGCTAAGCAATGATTTTATTCAAGATTGGGTGCGTGGAAGGGCTAAAAAAAATATGGGTGAGAATGCTAGTCCCCTTCAGCGTCATCCTTATGAGCCTGGATATATGTATGATGCGGGTATTAGGCCAGTTGCTTCTTTTCCAATAGCAGGAGTTATTTGGTATCAAGGAGAGTCGAACGCTCATAATAAAGATGCTCATTACAAATTATTTAAAATGTTGGTTGATAGCTGGCGAAGCACTTGGAGCAATGATAAAATGCCTTTTTATTTTGTGCAGTTATCTAGTATTGAGCGACCCTCATGGCCATGGTTTAGAGATAGCCAAAGACGATTATCAGAGGAAATAACTCAATCAGGCATGGTGGTAAGCTCAGATTTGGGTGATAAATTTGATGTGCATCCAATCAACAAGCAAGAAATTGGACACAGATTGGCATCACTAGCACTAAACAAGACATATAATAAAACTAATATTATACCATCAGGTCCTATCTACAAAGATGTTATGATTGAAGGCAATAAAGTAATAGTTTCGTTTGATTATGCTGATGGGCTTGCAACTTCAGATGGAGGAGAGCCGATAACCTTTGAGGTTGCAGAGCACAAAGGACTCTTTTATGAGGCAAAAGCAACAATAGAGGGGGATAATATAATATTGGAGTCGCCACAAGTTGCAAATCCCAAATTTGTAAGATATGGGTGGCAACCATTCACCAAAGCAAACTTAATAAACAGAGCAGGTTTTCCTGCTTCAACATTTACAACAGAATAATTTAAATAAAATAGTTGACTATGAAATTAGAAAAAATTAATGGATTAATAAATGCACCATTTACTCCTTTTGATAAAAATGGTGAGGTAAACCTAGAGCCAATTGAAGCTTATGCTAAAATGTTGCAAAACAATGGAATCAAAGGTGTATTTATCAACGGTTCTTCTGGCGAAGGGTATATGCTAACAGAAGAGGAGCGTATGATTCTTGCTGAGGAGTGGATGCGCGTTTCGCCTAAAGATTTTAAGGTGATTGTGCACGTTGGGAGTACTTGCGTTAAGCAAAGTCACAAACTAGCGGCTCATGCACAAGAGATTGGTGCTTTTGGTGTTGGTGCTATGGCATCTCCATTTCCAAAGGCGGGAAGAGTTGAGGAGCTTGTAAAATATTGCGAAGAAATTGCATCTGGAGCTCCCGATTTGCCATTCTATTTTTATCATATCCCAGCTCTAAGCGGAGTGTTTTTGCCAATGTTGCCTTTCCTTGAGGCTGTTGATGGCCGTATTCCTAACTTTGCGGGAATAAAATATACCTATGAGAGCATTTATGAGTATAACCAATGTATGCTTTATAAAGATGGTAAGTTTGATATGCTTCATGGACAGGATGAGACTATATTGCCAGCGCTAGCAATGGGTGGAGCAAAGGGCGGAATTGGAGGTACAACAAACTACAATGGTCGCGAATTGGTTGGAATTATTGAAGCGTGGAAAAATGGTGATTTAGAAACTGCAAGAGAAAAGCAAAACTTTTCGCAAGATGTAATTAATGTTATTGTAAACTATCGTGGCAATATTGTTGGTGGTAAACGAATTATGAAGTTGATAGGTCTTGACCTTGGTGAGAACAGAACTCCATTCAGAAACATGACAGATGCTGAGGAGGCTTCAATGAAGAAAGAGCTTGAAGCAATCAACTTTTTTGAACGTTGCAATCAATTTTAATATTGCTAAAACTTATTTTATTAGTAACTACAAAAAATGATTTCATTAGAAAATAAAGAGTATCTTAAACTTTGGGCTGATCGCTACAAAAATGATCTCACTGGTAATATTCTTCCATTTTGGCTAAAACATGGTTGGGATAAAGTAAATGGAGGCTTCTATACAAGTGTTGATAGAGATGGAACTTTAATGGATTCCACCAAATCTGTATGGTTTCAGGGGCGTGCGGGTTTTATATTTGCATATGCTTACAATGAGATTGAGAAGCGACCAGAATATTTAGATGCTGCCAAATCGGCAATAGATTTTATCGAGAAGCATTGCTTTGATATGGATGGTAGAATGTTTTTTGAGATTACAGCAGAGGGGGTGCCCTTGCGTAAACGCAGATATCTGTTTTCAGAAACATTTGCGGCTATAGCCATGTCAGAATATTCAATCGCCTCGGGAAATAAAGAGTATGCACAAAAGGCGCTTGAGCTTTTCAAGTTGGTTCAGAAGTATAGCTCTACTCCTGGATTAACACCTGATAAGTATCTGGATACCTTGCCAATGCATGGACACTCGTTGCCTATGATATTGATAAATACGGCATCTAGAATTAGAAAAGCTATTGAAGACCCAGTGTTGGACGAACAGATAAAAAAATCGATTGATGCTATTGTAAACCTTCATATGAAGCCCGAATTTGAAGCTTTGTTAGAAACAGTTGGAGCAAATGGCGAATTTATTGATACTAGCATGGGGAGAACTATAAACCCTGGACACTGTATCGAAACGTCATGGTTTATTATGGCTGAGGCGGAGTATAGAAATTGGGATGAAGAGTTGGTGAAGCATGCTACAACAATTTTCGACTGGTCGTGGAAATGGGGATGGGATGAGGAGTTTGGAGGAATTATAAATTTTCGTGATTGCAAAAACTTTCCTCATCAAGATTATTCTCAAAACATGAAGTTTTGGTGGCCACAAAACGAAACAATAATTGCATCACTATATGCATATTTGGCAACAGAGGATGAGGTTTATTTAGATAAGTATCGACAGATAAATGAATGGACTTACGAGCATTTTCCTGATTCTGAATTTGGAGAATGGTATGGCTATCTAAATCGTGATGGGTCTGTGGCGCAACCTGCTAAAGGAAACTTGTTTAAGGGACCGTTTCATATTCCCCGAATGATGATTATTGCGCATCAACTGTGTAATGCAATATTAGAAAAAGTATAGAATATTATCTTTCTGACGTTGTGAAGATTAAAATTCACTGACGAATTAATCTTTCTTATGTTGTGAAGATTGAAATTCAGTG
>CAYFSV010000138.1:0-5472 GCA_964345815.1 uncultured Proteiniphilum sp.
AGTTAATGCTAATAACAATTCAGAACGTGGACAAGGTATCAACTCGAATGAATCAGTTGGTCTTAACTTGATAAACGTGTTTAATGAAAAGTTTAAAATGACTGGTGACGTTTCATACAATAGCGGGAGCAACTTTGTTAAACGAAAGAGCTTTAGACAAAATATTTTGGTTGATAGTGTGTCATATCGCAGCAATGAGTCGGAAACTAAAAATAAAAACCACAATCTTTCGATAAACTACAGATTAGAATATAAACCATCCGAAAAGACCACTATATTATTTACGCCAAACATTTCATTATCGAAATCAAACTCAAACGACACAACCTACACCTCGACCATGGCAGGCGATTCTGATATGTCGGAGGTAAATAGGAGCACAAGACGAGGATCAAACAAATCACAAAATTTAAATCTATCTGGCAATTTAATTGCATCGCATGAATTTGCAAAAAAGGGTAGACGTATTACATTAAATATTCAAGGCTCAGTTAGCAATAATGATCAATTAGGTTACAACAAATCCGTAAGTGAATTCTTTTTGATACCTGAACGCAATCAATATCTTAATCAGGAAGCAAAGACAATAACAAAGTCTAACAGTTACAACATCAATACATCATACATAGAGCCCATTTTTAAGGGAGGGTTTCTACAGTTTTCATATACATTGCGAAGTAACTTAAGCAATAACATGCGCAACACATACGAATTTGATCCTGATTATGATGATTTTACAATACTGAATCCTGAATATAGCAAGAGTTTGAGAAATAGCTATACCAATCAAACAATTGCACTTAGCTTGAGAACCATGAAAGAGAAATATAACTATAATGCAGGCATCAATATTGATCCTAGCTTTATAAAAAGCAAGAGCTATATAATGAACGGGATTTCTGAGGGGGTTGATTCTATTGTATATGAACCAGACGGCAGAAGTGTAGTGAATTATTCTCCAAATGGCCAGTTCACTTACAGGTTTAATAAAGATAAAAATATTCGATTAAATTATAGAGGAAACACTTCGCAACCATCTATTTCACAACTAGACCCAACTGAGGATTTGACTAACCCACTGAACATCCGTTCGGGGAACCCAGACCTACTACCCTCCTTTTCAAATAACATATCAACAGAGTATAACTATTCGAACAGAGAAAAACAACAATCATTGAGAGCAAGCGCTTCTTATAACTTTGTTACAAACCAAATAATAAATAGAACAATATATGAGGCTAACACTGGGGTACAACGAACAAAGCCTATAAATCAAAATGGGATGTGGAACAGCAGTCTCAACATATTGTATATCACACCGATAGACAAGAAAAAGAGATTTCAATTTAGTACTAGCACCAACACTTCTTTCCGTAATCAAATAGGATATATGTCGTTTAGGGAAGACACAGAAACAAAGAACATAGCTCAAACACTATCAATAAGCGAAAACTTAACGTTAAGCTACAGGCGTGAGTGGCTTTATCTTCAAACCCGTGGAATAATTAGATATTCGTCAACACATAATTCACTCGAAGAAAAGACAAACCAAGAGGATATGAATTACAGAATGAGTCTTGATGCCCAAATAACATTTCCAAAGGATTGGGTATTCGAGTCGAACTTAAATTATTCGGAACAAACTGGATTAAGTTCAGGGTATAACCGCAACGAGACTCTATGGAATATAAATCTGAACAAAAGATTTATGAAAAACAAACAAGCCAATATTGGAATAAGATGGACAGACTTGTTACAACAACGAATGAGCATAAGCAGAAATGTAACTAGTAACTACATTGAAGATTCAGAATCAAACGTAATGACAGGCTATTTTATGGTAAGCTTTTCTTATCGCTTCAATAATTTTGGTGGAAGCTCGAGAGGAGGCGGTGCACCAAGAGAAGGTGGCGGAATGAGAAGAATGGGTGGTCGAGGTTTTATTAATTACTAGTTAGTTATTATAATAAGTGTACTTTTAATGGCTATTCCACTATAAATTGTTTATTTTTGCACAAAATAAAATCAATAATTTAAAAATAATGAAACCAACACTTTTTGTATTAGCAGCTGGTATGGGGAGCCGTTACGGCGGTTTGAAACAGCTTGACGGAGTAGGCCCAAGTGGTGAAACAATAATGGATTACTCAATTTATGATGCTATTAATGCCGGATTTGGCAAATTAGTTTTCGTTATTAGAGAATCTTTCGAAGAAGAGTTCAGAACAAAAATTGTAAAGAAGTACGAAACAAAAATTCCCGTTGAATTAGTGTTTCAAGAGCTTGACAGACTTCCCGAGGGAGTAGAGCCAAACCCTGATAGAGTAAAACCTTGGGGTACTAATCACGCTGTGATGATGGGGAAAGATGTGATAAACGAGCCATTTGTTGTTATAAATGCAGATGATTACTATGGAAGTGAAGGCTTTAAGGTTATTGCTGATTACTTATCGGACCTAGATGACAATTCAAAAAATCACTATTGCATGGTGGGTTATAGAGTAGGCAACACATTGTCAGAAAGCGGAACAGTGGCACGTGGCGTGTGCGAAACAGATGAATCGGGAAACCTCACGGGTGTTGTAGAGCGCACTGAAGTTATGCGTATTGATGGAGTAGTTAAATATAAAGATGAAAATGGTGACTGGGTTGCAATTGAAGACAACACACCCGTTTCGATGAACATGTGGGGTTTTACACCTGACTACTTCAAATATTCTGATGACTACTTTGTGGACTTTGCTAAAAAGAATGCCGACAATATTAAAGCGGAGTTCTTTATTCCTCTTCTAGTTAATCACCTAACAGTGAATGGATCTGCAACTGTAAAAGTACTTGACACACCCTCACAGTGGTTTGGAGTTACTTATGCTGACGACCGCCCTGGCGTGGTAGAAAGATTACAAAAATTGGTTGACGAAGGAAAGTATCCAACACCTCTCTGGTAATTTGATTGGATGATTACGGACATTGTAATAATATTATTGCTGATTTTGCTCAACGGCTTTTTCGCTATGTCGGAAATAGCCGTTGTTTCGGCAAAATCAACTTTATTAGATGCTTCACGCAAGAAAGGAAGTAAAGGAGCTAAGGTAGCCATTGATCTGAAATCAGATCCCGACAATTTCCTTTCATCAGTACAAGTGGGTATAACACTAATTGGAATTATTAATGGTGCTTATGGTGGAGCAACACTATCTGCCTATTTAGCACCATTTTTCAAACAATATTCAATAAGTGCTCCATACGCAGAGTCTATTTCAATTATAGTAGTTGTGTTTATCATAACATATCTATCTATTGTGGTTGGAGAGCTCGTGCCTAAGACAATAGCATTAAACAATTCCGTGAAAGTAGCAATAGCTGTTTCAAGACCGATAAAACTAGTTAGTATTATTTTCTATCCTTTCGTTAGATTTTTAGCAACATCAACCAATCTACTTAATAGGATAATAGGATTAAAATCAGAAGATAACATTATATCCGAGATGGAGTTGAGAGCTCTGATAAAAACTGCTTCATTGGAGGGAGTTATAGAAATAGAAGAAAATATTATTCACGAACAAGTCTTTTATTTCTCCGACAAACGTGCGCGACATATAATGACACATCGAACAGATGTAGAATGGGTTGATATTTCAAAAAGCAGAAAAGAGATTATAGATCATTTGATTAGAACAAATCACAGTAGAGTTATTGCATGCAACGAAACTCTTGACGGTTTTGTGGGAATCATTGTTATGAAAGAGTTTATGGTTGAACTTTATAATAACAAGAATGTCGATATAAACGATTTCGTTAAAGAGCCAGTAATAGTTCCATCAACATTTAGAGCTCAACGAATACTAGAAAGATTTCGTCAAAAACATAGCTATCTAGCAATTGTGGTGGATGAATATGGCAATCTAGATGGAATTATTACCCTTCACGACATCATCGAAAACTTGGTAGGCTCAATACCTAATGAAAACGAAATCCCAGAACCCGACGTGTATGTGAGGAAAGACAATTCTATCTTAATAAATGGAGAAGCACCAGTCGAGGTTTTAGCTCAATTTATAGATGATTTTGAAATTGATTTTGAAGAGATCGATTATTCTACAGTAGCAGGATTTGTTTTGTCCCATATAAACAAAACGCCACAAATAGGAGATATATACGAACTTGAAAATCTAACATTTGAAATTGTAGATATTGACGGCAACAAAATAGACAAAGTGCTACTGACAATCAATAAAATAGAAGATTTATAAAACAATAATAGACATTATATAATAATAAAAAATCAGGTGACTTTAGGAATCTATATTTATGAATTTAGAATGGTTTTTAAAACATATGTTATATAACACACTTAATAAGTGTACGTCATGCAAAAAAATGTGTTATTTTTACACCAATTTTAGAAAACATTCCGATCTTCATGGTCACCTTCAATTTTAAAACCCAAAAAAAACATGAACGAATTGTATAATAAGTCCGGTTTGCATTCGGACAATTTTGTTAAAACTATTGATGGAGTGCAAACTGGACTATACGTTCTCACAAACAAAAATGGTTGTGAGATAACGGTTACCAATTATGGCGCGAAAATTGTTACACTCATGGTCCCAGACAAGGATGGTTCTTTAGTTGACGTAGTATTAGGGCATCCCAATATTGATGATTACATCAACTCCGAAGAGCCATATTTTGGCGCAGTATGTGGCAGAACCGCAAATAGAATTGCTAAAGGTAAATTCTCACTTGATGGTGTAGAATATGAACTTGCTATAAATAATGGTCCAAATTCTCTACATGGAGGATTAAAAGGGTTTAATGCAGTGCCTTGGAAAGTAGAAGAGACTACCGAAAACAGTATTCGCTTGAGCTATTTATCTAAAGACGGCGAAGAAGGATATCCAGGAAATCTTAAAGTGTATATAACTTATACTCTTACAAACGACAATGCGTTGGATATAGCTTATGAGGCAACTACTGACAAAAAAACGATTATCAACCTAACAAATCATTCATATTTTAATTTGTCAGGTGAAGGCGACTCTCATATAGGAGATCACATTTTAACTTTGAATGCTAATCAGTATTTACCCACTGATGAAACAGCGATTCCTTTTGGAGATCCAGAGCCAGTAAAAGGCACACCCATGGATTTCACCACTCCACATACAATTGGAGAAAGAATAGATGAAGATTTCCAGCAATTAATTTATGGTAAAGGCTACGATCACACATATATACTGAATAAAAAGGAAGTTGACGAATACTCATATGTGGGTATTTGTGAGTCTCCTAAAACAGGTATCAAGATGGAAATGTACACCACAGAACCAGGGGTTCAGGTTTATACAGGAAACTGGATGACAGGGAACTTTGAAGCAAAAAATGGCAATCGCTATCCTGAAAGGTCTGCAGTATGTTTCGAAACTCAGCATTACCCTGATAGCATAAATAAGCCAGAATACCCTTCAG
>CAYFSV010000139.1:0-5410 GCA_964345815.1 uncultured Proteiniphilum sp.
TAATATAATAAGTTTGATTAAATATGCTATGAATGCAAAGATAATCTATATTAGTTTACTTTTAAATTAAACACTATTTAAATACCATTTAATGATTAATTAATTACAGCTTAAATTATGCTTAATGCCATGCTAACATAGTAATATTCTTGAAAAAGTTATTATAGATTCAAGTTTGTATTCAACAATTATATTTAAATTTGCGTCAATTATAACAGAATTAATTTTGATAATAATTTAAATATAATCTTCAATGATTTTAGCATCAGTATTACTAATTGTTGGTTTATTTATATTGATTAAAGGTGCAGACTGGCTTGTGCTTGGCGGGACTAACTTAGCTCGAAAGCACCATATTTCCGAACTTGCCATAGGATTGACAATTGTAGCCTTTGGTACATCAATGCCTGAGCTTGTGGTCAATGTGTTTGCGGCGTATCAATCACATTCTGATATAGTTTTTGGCAATATTATAGGAAGTAATATCTTTAATCTGTTTGCCATATTAGGTATAGCAGGAATCATTAGTCCCCTGATTGTACAATCTAGCACAGTGTGGAAAGAAATTCCCTTTTCACTGCTTGCAACTGTGGTTTTGTTTTTATTAGCAAATAGTATATTATCCGAAAAGGCCGTGCTTACAGCAATTGATGGAGTTATTTTGCTACTATTCTTTATTCTTTTTCTATATTACGTATTTCGCCAGATGAAAAAGGATACTCCGTCAGAATCATTCCATCATAAAGAGTATAAAAATCTTACTATTTGGCTTTACATACTGATTGGTCTTATATTTTTAGTAGCTGGTGGCAGGCTTGTGGTAGTCAACGCCGTCAAGATAGCCAGTGAACTTGGAATCAGTGAAACAATTATTGGACTAACTATTGTGGCTATTGGGACTTCTTTGCCCGAGTTAGCCACATCTGTAGTTGCTGCTTTGCGCAAAAGTAATGACATAGCAGTAGGAAATATCATAGGCTCAAACATTTTCAATATCTTTTTTATTCTTGGTGTAAGTTCCATAGTCAAGCCAGTTGATTATAACATTCAATTCAACTCCGATTTATACCTATTAGGCATAGGAACCCTATTATTATTTGTAGCCATGTTTTCAGGTAAAAAGAAAAAATTAGATAGATGGGAGGCTATTATTCTTCTTGCTGTTTATATAGGATATACTGTTTACCTTATTAATGGAGAGATGTCATAAGTTAAGTCGAAATTTATTTATTAGGTTTAAATTTGATAGGACCTAGAACTGGCAATATAAAACTGGCTAAATAATTATTATTAAGACGATAGTCAATCTTAATATTTGTATTTATACGATTTATTATTGTGGGTAGTTTTTTCATAATCTTTAGCGCAAGTTCTGATAATTCAGTCCCGATAGCCAAGAATGTTAAAATTATAAATATTGTGCTCTCTTTAATTGATATATCAAAATTTAAATCAATGAAAGACTTTAGTTTAATAATTGCTATGTCGCTCTTTTTTTGTGCTCGTAAGTAAGTCTAAATGTTGAATTGGGACAAGGTTTCCGATGTTTGAAATTACATCTATTGGGATTTTTCTATCTTAGTGCATAAGCAAATGCCAGAAAGTCAAGAGCAACACTAATGTGGTTGATAACTTGCAACTCATAATTGGCAGAAGTGATGTGAATTAAATTGATTTTTTAATCTAAATGCTTTTTTATAATTATAGTGTATTCTAATCCCCGAAAATAATATCACATAAATGCTTGTCATGACATCCACCAATATGTTGGTTTCTAATATGCTCACGTTGTGCTTTATATATCATATCCGTTTTGTACCCCTGTCGCCTAAGCCTTCTCACCTTCCATGGCTCAATCACATAAGGAGATTCGCGCCAAAGACCAACTTTATTTTCTCGAGCCCATTTTTCCAGCTCTATCAGTTCTTCCTCCTGATTGTAGTTGAAATAATGCCATGCCATTCCAGCTCTTATCATCTCTTTGCTCAACTCTCGCCCATCATCCAAAAAAGTATATGCTACATATCTGCCATATTGGTCAATATCCATTATTAATACCTCGGCAGATCTACTGTCAGCCATCTCAGATAGATGGTTTTTTGATACTCTATAATACGGCATTCCCCCCTCTGGAGCATCAATGCCCTCCATACGAATCCTTATTGTTTGCTCCCGATTTATCTGCAAATCATATGTGTCTCCATCAAAAACCTTAACAATTGTTCCTCTTACTCTATCATCTATATTAATTTCTTTCGGATCAACATCTTCAGCTGCTTCTACAACAAAATCATTTATTAGCTCAATTGCCTTTTCAACATATTGCACAACACTCTCCCTTACCTTTCCCTCAGTATAGCTGCACGAGCCTAATAGTAATGATGTTGCTAATAATGTTAATGTTATTCTGTGATTCTTTCTAATCAATCTTCCTCTCAATCTGCCCACAAGTTATTTGTTTAAATTTAATAATCAAACTTACAAAATTTATTTGTATAATTGACTTTTTAGAAATAGTTATGAGACACAACTAAACCTTAGTTGTCATAAACTGTGGCTATTCGATTGTAAAGCCTACAAGTTCGTAATTTGTATTTCGTCCGCCTTCGCTGGTTTCTTGCAAGATACCTTTTTCTATTAAGTCCTTTATATCACGCAATGCTGTGTCCGTCGAAACCTTGGTAATCTTTGCCCATTTAGATGATTGTAGTTTCCCGTCAAATCCGTCAAACAACATATTCAAAATAGTGCGTTGGCGTTCATTGATTGCTGTTTTTTCGTGTAGTTGCCAAAATTCAGCTTTTTGTAAAATACGTTGTGTAGTGTTTTCGGTAGCAAACATTGCGTTCTTTAGGCAATTCAAAAACCACTCAAGCCATTCCGTAATGTCGCCTGTGCTGTGTTGCACTTTTTGCAAAACTTCATAGTAGCGTTTTCTTTCTACCAAAATTTGGCTTGACATACTGTAAAAACGTTCGCCACTGCTTTCGGCACGAGCAAGTAGCATATCGGTTATGGCTCTTCCTATTCGTCCGTTTCCGTCATCAAAAGGATGAATGATGATAAACCAAAAATGAGCAATAGCCGCTTTAATTACGGGGTCAAGTTTATTATCATTATTAAACCAATCCAAAAATTTGTCCATTTCTACTTTTACAAACTTCGGTTCTATTGCTTCGTAGTGTAGTTTTTCTTTGCCCATTGCTCCCGAAACTATCTGCATTTCACCAGTTCGATATTTGCCAACTTCTATAGCGTAAGGTCCGCTGTAGCCTGTAGGGAAGAGTGCTGCGTGCCAACCAAATAAACGCTTCTCAGTTAAAGGCAACTCATAACGGTGGGTGGCATCAAGCATCATTTCTACTACGCCCTCTATGTGGCGACTGCTGGGAACAAGCCCTGCGGTATTGATACCTAATCGTCTTGCAATGGAAGAACGCACTTGCTCGTAATTGAGCAACTCACCTTCAATTTCGCTTGATTTTACAACGTCCAATGTAAGCGCAGTAAGTGTAGCTTCTTCTTTGGCTGATAACCCTAATGCGTTCATTTGTCCTATGATTTTGCCCTGCATTAGTTTTACCTCACCAAATATGGCGTTTATTGCTTTGTCGTTCCACGAAAAGTCTATCCAATTTTCCTGTTCGTAAATATATTTTGCCATTTCTGAAAAATAATGTTGCGACAAATATACAAACTATTTACCGCAAATTTGCGGTGATTGTTCTGTTTTTTCACCGCAAGTTTCATCAAATGCTGTTTTCTAAGTTGGAGTAATGTAGAAAGGCTCAAGCGTTTGTACTAGGATTATTATCGCCACGTGGTGACAATGGTGCTGCCAAGCTCCTTTGCGAGGTTATTTAAACACAACCCTTATGGACATCTTTTTTTCCACGTATTTATTACCTTCTCTATTTTCTAATTTTCTCGTTTTAAAGAATTGGAGAAGTTACTCCGTCTCTTAGGGAATTGATAATTCATTAAGCATCAACATTTATTTTTCAAACTTGCAAAATTTATTTATATAATTGACTTTTAGCGAACAGCAATGATTGTTTGTACTTTGGATAATGAATTGAGAAGATAAAAATTGCTGTTTCGATGTCACCTTGGTTTTAGCATACTGAGTCTTTGCATATCTATTCTTCATAAAAGGTTGAATAGAGATGTTTTTTTCGTTGAATTTGGTTTTACATTATTTGCTAATTGGTTGATTATTAGATTAGATTAGCACAATATTCTAATTCGAACTATTGCTATGGAATATTTTTAGATATACTTAATATCAACTTGTTAGGCATTGGAAACTTTGTCGGTAAAAGGTCTATTCTAAAAGGTAATTCCATTTCTTTTAATTCGTCAATTTTTTTATCTACAAGCCCTTTTTCATTGCAGTATTTAAATGTTAGTTTTAAGTAACGTCTAATAACCATTAATGGTAAAAATTGTCCACGAAAAGCCATCCATTCCATAAGGTCTTTTTTTCCTTTAGAACTGTTACAAGTCCGACAAGCGATTATTAAGTTCTCAGCGTCGTCCTTGCCACCATACTTTTGTGGAAAAATATGGTCTAACGTTAAATTGTTAGGCGAACCGCAATAATTACAAATTTGGCCACTTTGCAATTTTATTTTTTCATCGTCAAAAATTGTCCTCATATTCATTGTTCCATCCTTTAGTCCTTTGAATAATTTAGCTCTAATCATGTAGTTGATTATTTCATATTTATCTTGCTTCTTGTCAATAGCTGTATGAGCCATAGCCAAGTTTGCATATGAATAGTAAATTAAATGTCTAACTGTTTCAATTTTTTGTTTCGCCATTGCTCGTATTATTGCTAGCTTTAGTTATGTCGCAAATATAGTCAAAGCCTATTAACAATACAATTACTCGTTTTAATTCATTCTTGCTATTTAATTTTTGACAAATATATTTGTTAAACCCTCCCTTACAAAAAGTCTTGCCGTAGCTCTTCATCCAGTCTTTCAATGGCATATCGGAGCGAAGTTCTCGGCATTTCTATATAATGCAGGCTAAGGAAATCCAGCAGTTATGCCTCGTTTTTTTCACTCATTTTTTGCCTCCATTTGAACTAGTTCCCATTCTATCCAACTCGCCCTCTCTATATATGTTATTTATATGTTTACTAATAGCTTGTGGATTAACATCAAATATCTCAGCCATTTGCATTCTATTAGCCCAAATGGTTTGATTATGTAAGTCACTTTTTAATTCAAGTGAGCCGCTTTTTCCTTGGTAGATTATAATTTTTTTTCAATATCATTTTCTCTTCACAATATTACCTTTTTCTTACGAATATCACAATATCATGAAACGGATAAACTACAATTTACTAAATCATTTGAGATATCTATTTCTCAACCTTGAAGTCAATTGTTTGAGATTTAGA
>CAYFSV010000140.1:0-5374 GCA_964345815.1 uncultured Proteiniphilum sp.
AAAACTCTATATGTTGTAAAACATATTATCACATATATTGCTGATAGATAGCCTGTTGTGGTTGAGTGGGTCTTTTTTTGATGTCAATATTCATTGTGATTTATGAAATTAATGCTTGCAAAATTTGGTAGAATCCATATAAAGGTGTTACTTTGGAGATTATTGAAGAAAAATATCGTTATTTATTTAGTCATATTAAAATAGATCTTCAAAATAAAAATCAATGCAGACAACATTAGTTATTCTAAAACCTTCAGCAGTTCAGCGCAATTTAATAGGCGAAGTGATTGCTAGATTTGAGAGGAAAGGTCTTCAGATAGTTGGAATGAAAATGACAGCTTTGAGCCATGATGTTTTAGAACAACATTATTCCCATTTAAAAGATAGACCAATATTTAAGCGAATCGTCGATTCGATGATGGTTTGTCCTGTAATACTTGTTGCAGTAAGAGGCTTAGAAGCTGTGAATGTGGTTAGAACAATGACCGGAGCAACAAATGGAAGATATGCATTGCCTGGAACAATTAGAGGAGACTTAAGTAATAGCGTTCAGGAGAATATAGTTCATGCATCAGACTCACCTGAGACTGCAGAAATAGAACTGAATCGATTCTTCAATCAAGATGAAATATTTAATTATAAGCAATTGACTTTCGACAACTTGTATGCAAATGACGAAGTGTGATTGTTTAAACAAATAACTTAAGAATAATAATTAGCAAACAGCTATTTTAAAAACTTATGGAGAAAAAAAGATTTTTGTCAACTATCAAGACAATTTTACCTGCTTTCTTATTATTTACTGCCACCACGGTAGTGACAGCACAAGAAAACAACAAAACAAAACAAGACGATATAGGTTATCAGCAACTTCATGGTTCTGGCTTAGAAACTCAGCAAGGATTATTTGCAGATGGTATCAAACTTAAAATGAATCTCTCGGTGCTTGAAGAGGCTAACGCAGATAGATATGAGTTTGATATAAACGAAATTCCTGCTGATGATATATATGGAGGAATATGGAATAACTCCTACGTACATGCTTACGGCGCATTGAAGAATGCGCCCGATTCATTTAAAGTGGATTTGTCTAACTTTACTATGCCGTTCGAGGGTCGAATGACTTCCAACTTTGGCACAAGAGGAAGACGCTATCATTATGGAGTTGACATTAAAGTGCAGGTAGGTGACACAATTTATGCCGCTTTTGATGGAAAGGTGAGAGTGAAAAAATTTGAAAGAGCTGGTTATGGATATTATGTGGTGCTTCGCCACGTAAATGGCTTGGAGACTGTATATGGGCACTTATCAAAGTTTTTAGTAGAAGAGGATCAATTTGTTAGATCGGGAGAGCCAATTGGTTTAGGTGGCAATACAGGACGTTCAACGGGTTCGCATCTTCATTTTGAGACGCGATTTTTAGGCAAGCCAATCAATCCAAACTACATTGTGGATTTCAAAAACTTCACATGCCACAAAGATGAATATATTGTTACCAATGCTAGCTTCTTTAAGACTAATCAAAGCAGTCGCGTTCTAATAACTGCTCCCAATTACAAAATTCCTAATCCACCCGCTACTTTGGCTAAGTCGGGACCAAACAAATATGTTGATGGAGATGTGAAGTACTATCGCATTAAAAAGGGAGATACATTGGGCGCAATTGCTAGAAGAAATGGAACAACAATTACAAATTTGTGTAAGTTGAATAATATAACAACTAGAACAACATTGCGAATTGGAAGATCATTGCGAATCTCATAATCGGATATAATTATTTAAGATATTCAAAAGGTACAAGACTTCAACAGCTTGTGCCTTTTTCCTTTTTTGTGTAACTTTGTGGCAATAAAAATAAATCCCTAATAATTCTCATATATGGATGATACTAAAAGGCAGTTTGAAGAGGTTATATCAATTTGCCGAAATGTGTTTGAAGACAAATCTATTGATTATGGACCAACATGGAGATTGTTGCGTCCTGAGTCTGTAACAGATCAAATACTTATAAAGGCAAACAGAATACGATCACTTGAAATCAAAAAAGAGAGTAAAGTGGGCGAGGGTGTGTTTCCCGAATTTATAAGCATTGTAAACTATGGCGTGATGGCGCTTATCCAGCTCCAATTGGGCTATAGCGACAAAGTGGATCTTTCAAATGCAGAAGCCTTAGAGTTATACAATCAACATATAAATGAAACAAAGGAGCTAATGTATGCCAAAAATCACGATTATGATGAGGTGTGGCGTAGCATGAGAGTAAGTTCGTACACAGACTTAATATTGGTGAAGTTGTATAGAATAAAAGAGATTGAGAATAATAAAGGTGTGGTTACGGTTTCCGAAGGGGTTGAAGGAAATTATGCAGACATAATTAATTATGCATTATTTGGATTAATCAAACTTCATTTTGGAGAGTAACAAATCAATTATACCTATTATAGCAAATGAGATATAAGAACAGAATCTTTAATTTTATTACAGAACTATTCAGAATAGTAGTTGGAGCAACTTTTATGTTTTCAGGATTCGTAAAAGCAGTTGACCCACTAGGCTTTACATATAAAATTCAAGACTATCTCATTTCATTCGATCTGGTTTCGCTGTTTCCCTTGGCTCTGCCAGCTTCCATTTTTGTAGTTGTGCTAGAGATGTTAGTTGGATTGTTCTTGTTATTAGGCCTCTACCGTCGCATAACTACTATTGCAGTTGGTCTTTTCATGCTCTTCTTTCTGCCACTCACTCTTTGGATTGCTCTCTATAATCCTGTTGAAGATTGTGGCTGTTTTGGCGATGCATTGGTTATATCAAACTGGCAAACCTTCTACAAAAATATTGTCCTATCAGTAGGAGCCGTAATACTTGTGTATAGATATAGAGATATAAAGCCTATATATTCCAAAAGATTTTCGTGGGCTGCAGCTCTGTTTCTGGTGATATTTGGTTTTTCGTTTGTTATATACAATACTGTCAAGCTACCCGTATTTGACTTTAGACCATTTAAAATTGGTTCAAACATTGCCGAGCAAATGCATGTTGACCCAGAGAAGGGCGATGTGGTGGAGAATATATTTATTTATAGCAAAGATGGCGAAAATAAAGAATTTACCGAAGACAACTATCCATGGGATGACTCAACCTGGGTGTATGTGGATATGGAGTCACGAATAATCGAGAAGGGAGAGTCGCCTAAGATTGAGGATTTCCACATCAATTTATATGTATTTGATGAGGATAGCGGACAAATTGATAAGGAAGATATAACAGATTATATATTGCACGATTCGAGCTATAGCTTTTTGATGGTGTCCTGCTTTTTGGAGGATATGAATATGAAGCATTATCACAAATTTGTGAAGGCTAAAGAATTTGCCAATCAAAGTGGAATTGATTTCTATATACTAACCTCATCTCTCACTGATGATATTGCGAGATGGAGTGAGCAGAAGTCGGATGGCTTTAATTTTGCTGAGGCTGACGAGCGTGTGCTCAAAACTATGATTAGATCAAACCCTGGGTTGATGCTTATGCATAATGGCAATGTTATAAATAAATGGGATGATAGTGAAGTTCCAGTGTTTTTTAATACATCAATTGAAGAATGGGACTCTACAAATAAACAAAATAAAAACTTTTGGTGTAAGTTAGTGGTTATATCCTTATTGCTTTTGATTCCACTAACCGTTTTAAAAATCGTAGATATTACGATTATCAATAAAAGAGAAATTTAAATTAGAGAATCAAAAATAAAACTATTAATTCAAATTATGAGAAAAAAGATTGTAGCAGGTAACTGGAAAATGAACAACAACCTGCAAGAGGGTTTGGCTTTGGCAAAAGAATTGAACGAAGCTCTAAAAGATAAGACTATTAACTGCGACGTGGTTATTGGAACTCCTTACATTCACTTGGCTAGCGTTGCCGAAGCAGTAGATACTGCAAAAGTTGGCGTTGCAGCACAAAACTGTGCCGATAAAGTTTCGGGTGCATACACTGGTGAGGTTTCGGCAGAGATGGTTGCATCAACAGGTGCCAAATATGTTATCTTAGGACATAGCGAGCGTCGTGCTTATTATCACGAAACGGCAGAGATATTGAAGGAAAAAGTTGGGTTGGCTTTGAGCAACAATCTGACTCCTATCTTCTGTATTGGTGAGGTTTTGGAAGAGCGCGAAAGCGAAAAGCACTTTGACGTTGTTAAATCTCAAATTGCTGAATCATTATTTGATCTTTCAAGCGAAGACTTCTCAAAAATCGTATTGGCTTACGAGCCTGTTTGGGCAATTGGAACTGGAAAGACTGCTTCTGCCGAACAAGCACAAGAGAT
The DNA here is from genome assembly GCA_964345815.1 of uncultured Proteiniphilum sp. Classification (GTDB taxonomy): domain Bacteria; phylum Bacteroidota; class Bacteroidia; order Bacteroidales; family Dysgonomonadaceae; genus Petrimonas. The sequence goes on from CAYFSV010000140.1 coordinate 4,328, forward strand.
GCATGCATTTATCAGAAAAACGTTAGTTGAGAAATATGGTGCTGACGTTGCAAACAACATTTCAATTCTTTATGGAGGAAGCTGTAATGCATCAAATGCTAAAGAACTATTTTCGAACCCCGACGTGGATGGTGGTTTGATTGGTGGTGCATCATTAGGCGTTGATAAATTTATGCCTATCATTGAAGCATTTAATTAAGAACATACTTTTTTTAAAACTATGGGCTCCACTTTAGAGCCCATAGTTTGTCAATTTTTGAATATATCTCTTATGACTTATTTCCACAAAATATTTTTGTTCTCATTTCTACTTTTTGGACTTTCAGTCTCAAATATCTTTGCTCAAAATCAGCGTAAAGATATACTTGAAGACTTGATGCAATACAAAGTAGGGCAGGGTAGGGTGATGGTATTTGAAGACAATGCTATAAAGAATGTACTAGGAAGAAGTATGTCGCCAAATAGAAAAGTTTACTCTAAAGATGATGGAGAACAATACGTGAAAATGCGTGGTTTTAAAATACAAGCATTTTCAGGTAATAGTCAGCGTACCTCCAAAAATGAGGCAAGCACAAAACAACGTATGATCAACGAGGCTTATCCCGAGCACGAAACTGTTGTTACGTTTGACTCTCCATTTTGGCGACTTCGTGTCGGAAACTTCCGCACCAGAGAAGAGGCAAATCGTGTGTTGGAAGAAATGAAAAAAACTTTCACATCATTTGGCAGAGAGATGTATGTTGTGGTTGATGAAGTGAAAATCCTTGTAAACTAATCAAAAAGTAATTATTATGACTATAGAGGAAAAAGAGAAGAATCAGATTATCATTGCTGATAGAATGAAAGATGTAATCACATCATTAGGTGAAGATGTGAACAGAGAGGGCTTGGTGAAAACGCCTATGCGTGTGGCTAAGTCCTTGCAATTTCTAACCAAGGGTTATAGTCAAGATCCCGAGGAGATACTTCGTGCCGCACTTTTTAAAGAGGATTATAGGCAAATGGTGATTGTGAAGGATATAGATATATTCTCGATGTGTGAGCACC
>CAYFSV010000141.1:0-5244 GCA_964345815.1 uncultured Proteiniphilum sp.
ATATATTTAAAGACTTTCTGGATGATTTGAATCAGGATAACCTGCCCAATGAGAAGGTGGGTTTCAAAGATACGGTGGTTTGGAGTATGCTTTATAATTTCCAAAAAGATGCTGTGGTGGGGGCTATAAATAAGCTGGAGCAATATGGTGGTTGTATTCTTGCCGACAGCGTTGGTTTGGGTAAAACCTTTTCGGCATTGGGAGTAATAAAGTATTACGAAATGCGCAATAAAAATGTGCTGGTGCTTTGTCCCAAAAAATTGGAGGATAACTGGAACACCTACCGCTCGAACTATAAAAACAATCTGCTGATAAATGACCGTTTTAGGTATGATGTATTATTTCATACCGACCTGACGCGCAAAGGTGGGATGAGCAACGGTATTAGCTTGGCTAATATCAATTTGGGCAACTATGACTTGGTGGTTATTGATGAGTCGCACAACTTCAGAAATGCGGGCAGGCGTACAAAGGGCAAGGAAAACAGATATGAGCGTTTATTAAATAGCGTAATAAAAGCAGGTGTTAAAACCAAAGTGCTGATGCTTTCGGCAACCCCTGTCAACAACCGTTTTAATGATTTGAAAAATCAGTTGGCCTTGGCTTATGAGGATGATGAAGACCTTATTAATGAAAAACTAAATATAAGCAAAGGTATTGATGATGTGTTTAAACAGGCTCAAACAGCTTTTAATGAATGGTCGCAACAAGGTATTTACGACCGCACTACAACAAACCTGATTGATAAGCTCCCGTATGACTTCTTCGATATTCTGGACGCTTTGACCATTGCCCGCTCTCGAAAACATATTACAACATACTATGATACGAGTGCTATCGGACAGTTTCCGGTTCGCAACAAACCTGTTTCTATTAATGCCTCATTAACGGCAGACAAGTCACTAACTTATAAGGAAATTGCAGACTATCTTTCGGAGATGAATTTATCTATTTATTCTCCTTTAAGTTATTTGCTGCCGGGCAAGGATAAGATATATGCTATGCTTTATGATAGCGATACCGAAGGTGGGCGTTTTACACAGATTGACCGTCAAAGCAGTTTGAAGGTGTTGATGCGAATAAACATGTTGAAGCGTTTGGAGAGTTCGGTGGATTCTTTCAGAAAGACACTCGAAAATATACATGACTATATAGAAAGGACATTAGAACAGCTGCGGAACGGAGATATTGAAAATATGCAGGGATTGCAAATTGAAAATGTAGCAGACGAGAATTTTGATTGGGAATCTGAATGGGGAGACGAAGAAAGCTTGATTGGTAAAAAGGTTAAAGTACATCTTGCGGATGTTGACCCCATTAGCTGGAGTGAAGACCTAGAGGAGGATTTGACATTATTCAGACATATACTTCAACGTTTGAATAAGATTACACCCGAAAAAGATAATAAACTTCAGTCACTAATTCAGCTTATAGAGGAAAAGCAACAAAATCCAATAAATGCCAACAACAAGAAAGTAATTGTTTTTACTGCTTTTTCTGACACGGCAGACTATTTGTATGACAACCTGAGCAAGCACTTTAAAGAAAAGCATGGGCTAAACAGTACTTTAATTACCGGCTCTCGGCGTATTAGTACATCTAAAAGCTTACCTAAAGATTTGAATGGTCTGCTGACTTGCTTCTCTCCTATTTCAAAAAACAAGGCACAACTATATCCTGAGATTACTGAAGATTTGGATATACTAATAGCAACAGATTGTATTTCGGAAGGACAAAACTTACAGGATTGTGATTTTTTGGTCAACTATGATATACACTGGAATCCGGTTCGTATCATACAGCGTTTTGGTCGAATCGACCGTATTGGTTCTATTAATGAGTCCATTACTTTGGTAAACTTCTGGCCTGATATTACATTGGATCAATATATCAATTTGAAACAGCGAGTTGAAGATCGTATGTTGATTTCGGTGCTGACCGGTACCACTCACGATAATTTACTTAATGAGAAGCAAGAAGATTTGGAATATCGCAAAGTGCAATTAAAACGCTTGCAGGAAGATGTGAGTGATGTAGAAGATTTGCGAGAGGGTGTTGATATCACCGATTTAGGGTTGAACGACTTCAGAATAGATTTATCTAATTACTTTAAGAGTTACGGTGCTTTAAGCTCTATCCCTTCGGGATTGCATGCTGTGGTGCCGGCCACAGAGACTCTACAACCGGGTGTGTTGTTTGTGCTGAAAAACGTAAATGACAAAGTAAATATCAATAAGCTCAATCGTCTTCATCCTTATTATTTACTGTATGTGGACAACGAGGGCGGACTGATATTTAATCATCTGGATTCTAAAAAGTCTCTTGATGCTATGCGCTTGCTGTGCAAAGGGTGCACAGAAGCTGTTCAAGAGTTGTGCGATGTGATTAGCAGCCAAACGGACGATTATCATAATATGGATGAGTATTCGGAATTGTTGAAGCGAGGAATCAGCACAATACTGAATGTGGAAGAGCAGAAAAGAACCCAAACACTTTTTAATCGTGGAGGTACTGCCTCATCAGATGGCAGGTTCAAAGGTATTGAAGATTTTGAGTTGGTTTCATTTTTAATTATTTGTTAGTTGTTATGTTCGATTTGCCTAAAAGCTCATTAATTAAAAGTGTTGTTCCAAAGAACTCATTCGACAATTATACCAATACGCATTTAAAACGGTTTCTTGCCGATCAGGTGAGGCGAATGAGTTGGCTCAATAAGTTGTCGCAAGACACTATAAACTTGAAAGGCGAAAATGTTGTTGAGATTCAGGTGTTCCACATTGAGCTGAAAGAGAAGATAGAGATTCCTGATCTTCTGCTTATGATAAACAGAGCTATTCCCTATCATATTGTATTTGTGGTTTCATACGAAGATGAGGTTTATCTGTCTGCCTCGATGAAGCATCCACACCCAACCAGAGAGAACATTGATGTGGTGACGGATACTGCAACGACAGACTGGATGAAAAGGACGGATATGCTTTATAAGTTTGAATTGACAAATAGTTTAGACGTTGTGTTTAATCGGTTCTTTCTGCAAATAAAAAATGTAGTTGTTGATGATGACGAACATATTGATAAGCAGAAGCTGGAACGAATAATAGAGATAAAAAGTGAAGTGGAGCGTCTTGAAAATGAGGTGAAGCGTGCAAAAGTTAAAGTGAATCGCACCAAGCAGGCCAATAGGCAGTTGGAATATTATGAGGAGTTGAGAGGGCTGGAAAGACAGTTGGAGGTAAAGACAAGAGAATTAAAAAAAGATATAAAAACAATACAAATTAAAAATATATTATGAGTTCATTTTCTTCTGATAAATTAAACTTATTCGCGATTCTAAAAGATGTAAATAACGGCAAAATACAGCTTCCCGACTTTCAACGTGGCTGGGTGTGGGATGATAACAGAATTAAAGGCTTAATTGCTTCGGTTGTAAAATCCTACCCTATTGGTGCAGTCATGTTTTTGGAAACTGGTAATGAAAATATCAAATTTAAAAACAAACCTATAGAAGGTACCGAGGGCTTAGATGGGGTTATGCCGGAAAAGCTTATACTAGATGGCCAACAGAGAATAACATCGCTATATCAGGCTATCATATCTAAAGAGCCTGTAGTGACCCGTAACGTAAAAGGTTATGAGGTGAAGAGATGGTATTATATAGATATACAAGAAGCTATGAAGCCTAACGCCGATTTGGAAGATGCTATATTCTCAATCAGAGAAGATAAAATTAGGACTAAAAACATCGGTCGGGATATTGACTTGGATCTTTCACAGAAAGAGAATGAATACGAAAATATGATGTTTCCATTAAACATGATTAACAACGCTATTTCGTGGAGAAGACAATATTATCAATACTGGGATTACGATAAAGACAAGACTATTTTATGGGATAATTTTGAAAATGAAATAATTGATAAGCTTAAAAGTTATGACGTTCCCATTATTGTAATGAAAAAGGAAAACCAAAAGGATGCTGTGTGTCAGGTTTTCGAGAAGGTAAACACAGGCGGGGTTTCTCTCACTGCTTTTGAATTGCTTACTGCTTCTTTTGCAGCTGATGATTTCGATTTGAAAGAGGATTGGAAAAATGTAAGGAAGCTGTTTAAAGATCATAAGGTGTTGGATAGAACTAGTAATACAGATTTAATCCAAGCTATAACGCTCTATAGTACTTACAAGGCCAGACTGGAAGCAATAAGACAAAACGCTGATAACATTCCTGCCGTAAGTGCAAAGCGTAAAGAGATGCTTAATCTGGAATTGGAGGATTACAAAAAATATAGGGATGATGTGGTGAATGGGTTTATTAAAGCTGCAAAAATATTGGTAGAAAACTATATCTTTAGTGCTCGCGAGTTGCCATATACTTCTCAACTTGTGCCAATGGCGGCTATATTAGCCCATCTGGGAAATAATATAGACAACATAGGTAACAAGAAAAAGCTGATGCGATGGTTCTGGAATGGTGTTTTGGGCGAACTGTATGGTTCGGCAAATGAGACCAGATATGCGCTGGATATAGTACAGGTAGTGGATTGGATTTTGTATAATAGCACTGAGCCTAAAACTATTGCTGACGCCAGCTTCCTACCCGACCGATTACATACATTACGCACCAGGAATAGTGCAGCATACAAAGGAATTTATGCACTTCTGATGAATGATAAAACTAAAGATTGGCTTTCGGCTTCTCCTATTGATTTCATGACATATAGTTCGGAGGCAATTGATATACATCATATTTTCCCTGTTAACTGGTGTACTAAAAATAATATCTCAAGAGAGGATTATGACAGTATTATAAATAAGACTCCACTATCGGGAAGAACAAATAGAATTGTAAGTGGTGATGCTCCCAGCAAGTATCTTGACAGACTTAAAGGTCATGCGGGGGTAAACGATGAGGAATTTAATGAAATTCTAAAGTCGCATGTGGTTAATGTTGACTTGATGTACCAGGATAATTTCCATGCTTTCTTTAATGACCGTAAGGAGCAAATTCTTAAACGTGTGGAGCAGGCAATGGGCAAGGATATCATTAGGGATGCAACTCATGAAGAAGGTGAATATGTAGATAATAATAACAATGATATAGGATATGATGATTAAGGTGACTTAATGACATATTATTAGAAACAACCATGGCAAAGAGAAAAATACCCGGCGTCTCCTTTTCATGGAAACGTGCCGTTGGCATCACCAAAGCAAAACAAAAGTTTGCCCGAAAGACGGGCATTCCTA
>CAYFSV010000142.1:0-5135 GCA_964345815.1 uncultured Proteiniphilum sp.
GGACAGAGTGATTTTATATCTGTTCATAATGAGATGTTTTGTGATGAATTTGAATGTTTTTTTAGGGAGGTGCATTCTGATTTATGTTTATGTTTTCACAAAAGTATTAATATTTATCTGTAAAGATAATCTTGTCAAATTGAAGTTTTAACAAGTGGGTGGTTGTTACCAGAGTTAATACTTAGATTTTAATGGAATATCAAACAATTAGTCTATGACACTAACTATAGCACTCATGGTAGCGCTATCAATTGAGTCTATAGGTGTATCTGTTTGAATGTCAGTGTTGTTTGTGATTTCAACTTGCACACTATCTATGGCACCAGCTTGCTCACTCTCTGTTGGCTGTGTGATGTCAATATCCCTTCCTTCTTGTTCCATTGCAATTCTCTTTTTTTATGCGATTGCTAATTTTTCATTCACAAAACGTTCAATTTCTGGATCGCCATGTTGATCCAACCAATTGGTTATAATGTTGTTTTCTTCCATATCTTTTAGCAGTTTAATTCTAGGTCATCATCAAATTCTATAGTTGGTTTGATTGCAGTTCCACCTGATTTAGCGATTTATGAAAAGAGATTCAATGATTTGTGTAAGTTGATTAGTTATAAATCACTTCAGCAAGATTTTCACCTATATCTAAACTCTCTATTCCAAGTATATCTTCGGAATAAAACACAATTTTGTTTCTTGATTGACTTTGAATGTAGTCTTTTATGGCTTCACAATTAGGATTATTCATCATTGCCGAACTAACTGATAGAATTGTTATTAAATTAATCTTTAACAAAAATAGCTTTTATAATCCAAAGGAGTGTAATTAATATAGGGTAAACTTTATTACTTATGTTTCTTTAAGTTTGTGCTATTATGATAAGTTAGTGGTTATAAATTGCTGATACTCTTTTTCTCCCCCTCACACCCACACAAACGCTTCATTGCTCAATTCCGTTTTGCCATTGAGGCGATAGGCGGCTAGCACACCCTTTTTTGCCACACTATAATCGAGACAGCAGATATTGTGGCGATAGATGGAGGGGTTGCCATTGAGCCAATAGTGCCCAAAGAAGATGTTTCGTTTATTCTCGTTGTAGTAGTTGATAGGGGCTTCCGAGTTTAGCTCTATAGCTTTGTCGGGCAAATTGCTGAGTGGTGCCACACTAATGGATTTGTAGGTTGCTTGAGAGGGATTTTCCCACCATTTTATTCTGATTTCGGTTCTAATGGTGCCATCCTTGTCGGTAAAAGATAGACCATGAGGCAGTTTCAGCTCCTTTCCTTTTAGTGTTTCTTCGATTGCCTGGTGCAGTCTGCTACCTGTTTGTGTCGATTCTATTAAGAGTTCGTCGGTTAGGCAAGCGTCCACTAGGTTCTTCTTCAAGTAGTTAATGTTATCTGTGTCCCAACAGGCATGCACCGCCCTAAAGTTATCCGTTTCGTAGTATAGAGGCAGAGTCTTAAACCATTCCAAATACTCTTCATACTCTTTTTGTTTGTTCTGAAACTGCTTGATTGTTTCATAGTGTTGAATAATATTTTTAATAAGATGCTTGCGCAGATGTCCACCTTGTTTGTGCTCCATATGAAAGCACAGTGCATTATATTCGTGATTACCCATTAGTGCAATAGCGCTATCGTTTTCAACCATCGATTTAACAATCTCGAGTGTTTCCCTAATTTTAGGACCTCTGTCAATGTAGTCACCCACAAATATCACCTTTCGCCCCTCGGGATGAGCATATACACCATTTTGTTTTTCATATCCCATCTTTGCTAGCAGCTCCTCAAGCTTGTCGGCATGTCCGTGTATATCTCCAATTAAGTCTTTCATATTTAAAATTTATGTTGATTTTGAAGTATTTATCAAATTTGTCAGAGTAGGAAGGTCTATGCTAAGTGGTATGTGCAAATGTTGCACACACCACTTTTTCATATAGCCCCCCCTTTCACACCCCCCTAGGCATATTTGTTATCATTCTTTCCATTGCATCCATCATTGCTTTGCGAAATCCATCATCTTGTGCCCACATTCTGTATTCCTCAACGTTGGCTTTGCGACGGCGCAAAAACACATCACTCATTATTTTTTCGAGTGCCAGCGAGCGGGTGTGTGCATCTTTGTTGTCCATCACCTGCAATTCAAAATCTTCATGCTTGTGCACATTATTAAATAGCGAAACAAATTTCACTCTTCGTTCTTCTTCTGTTTCTTCCCAGCCCTCATACCATCGTTCGTTAAATGCTCTAATAATTTCGTCAAGAAGGTCGCGTTCCTCCTCGCTCGAGTGCACCCCGCGTGGATTGGGGTTTTGTGGGTCCAGTTCGGTATTCGAATCATCCAGCCCTATGGAGTGCCCCAGTTTGGTTCGCTCAATGCCGTAGGTAGATAAATCTACCGACTCCAGTAGTTCATCAATCATCTCATCTTCGGCGTTGCGCACTTTCAGTTTAGGAATCAAAAACTTTAAAAACCAAAAATGCTTCTCCCATTCCACATTTTCAAATGGGATGATTGCAGCCACTTGACCATAAATTTTCACAAACTGTTTAGCCTTAATTTTAAAGTCAGCTTTGTCATCATCTTCCAAATCTAATTCGTTTTCAAATCTGTTAGCAGCAGTGTCTATTATGGGGCTCAGTAGCTGTGCATCAGCACCCCTAAAGTATTTATCCACAAAATCATCAATCTCCGCCACTTCATACACCCCCACATCATCAAGATAATCCATCAAATCGTGGAGCACATTTACATCTGTTTCGCCCGAAAGCGATGTTGAAGTGTAGAATGGATCGAAAGAATCTTTTATGTCATCCACATTGTTGAAAAAGTCTAACACAAATATATCCTCTGTGCGCTTGCCCAGCTCGTTTGCAGAACGATTAAGTCGGCTCAAAGCCTGCACCGCCAACACACCCTGCAAACGCTTGTCAACATACATGGCACACAACTTCTTTTGGTCGAAACCAGTCAAATACTTATTTGCCACCACCAATATGCGATACTCATCCTCGTCAAACATATCTCGTGTTTTAGTGTCGGCAAATCCATTGATAGAAGCCTCCGTATGCTCGATACCGTCCACCATCTTATTGCCCGAAAATGCCACAAGCACTTTAAAAGGATTGCCCCTTGCCTCCAAATCATTTTTTATAGCTGTATAATATCTTATAGCCGTTTCAATGTTTTGAGTCACCACCATAGCCTTGCCCTTGCCTTTGAGTCGCTTGCTATTATAATACACATTGTTCACAAAGTGCTCCAGCATAATCTCAGCCTTTGTGTTTATCGTTTGCTTATTTCGCTCCACATAAGCCCTCAGTTTGCCTTGTGCTCTTTTGGTGTCGAAAATAGGATTATCTTCTATTGATTTCTGAATTTCGTAATAGCTCTTATATGTCGTATAGTTTGCCAACACATCCAATATAAACCCCTCCTCAATAGCCTGTTTCATCGAGTAGAGGTGAAACGGTTTGAAAGAGCCATCAGTTTGTTTGGCACCAAATTTCTCGAGTGTGCTATTTTTTGGCGTAGCCGTAAAAGCATAATACGAAGCATTATTTGTTCTCATCTTTCTCTCCAAAATAGCTTTAAGCACAATATCCTGCACATCCTCCGCCTCCTCTGTTCCCAAAGCCACATTCAGCTTGTCGGCAGCAATGCCACCTTGCGAGCTGTGTGCCTCATCAATAATCACCGCAAATCGACGATCGCTAAGATCGGCAATGCCATCAATTATAAAAGGAAACTTCTGAATGGTAGTAATAATAATTTTCTTGCCCTGCTCAAGGTTTTGCTTCAATTGTTGCGAATTGAGAGCTGGTGCCACAATATTTTTCACTTGCGAAAACTCTTTGATATTGTCCCTCAATTGCTTGTCCAGCAATCGTCTGTCGGTCACCACAATCACCGAGTCAAACAGAGGTTTGTCCATCGCCTTAGCCCCAGGCAAATCCTCTCTTTCGGGATACGTTTCGATAAGCTGAAATGCAGCCCAAGTGATGGAGTTAGATTTTCCCGAACCTGCCGAATGCTGTATCAGATAGGTATGTCCCACACCATTTTGTGTGGCATGGTCAATCAACTTGCGCACCACATCCATTTGATGATATCTAGGAAAAAACAGAGTGCGACTATTAAGCGAATCATTAGCCTTGCCATCAAACCTCACAAAATGCTGAATAATATTTGCAATACTTCTTTTGGTTAGCACCTCCTCCCACAGATATGCAGTGCGATGCCCATCTGGGTTAACGGGGTTGCCCTTACCATTGTTGTTGCCCTTATTGAAAGGCAAGAAAAACGATTTCTCCCCATTCAGTTTTGTACACATATACACCTCGTCGGTATCCACTGCAAAATGCACAATACATCTACCAAACTGAAGCAAGGGTTGTTTATTATCCCTTTGGCGCATATATTGCTGAATGCCATGTAGGGCGGCAGTCTGTCCTGTCCACGCATTTTTTAGCTCCATAGTGATTATTGGCACACCATTCACAAATATCACCATATCAATTTCCTCTAATCGGTTATTGAGGTTGTATTGCACTTGCCGAGTCACACTAAACTCGTTTTTCTCAAAATTAGCCTTCACCGCCTCGCTACTGCTTGCCATGGGAGCCTGATATAGCAGAGTGAAATGAGCACTCTCCACCTTCAGTCCTTTTCGCAACAAGCTGATAACACCATTCTTGCGAATCATTCTGTCAAACCGAGTAAGAATACGCTGTCTCCAGTCTGCATGACGCTTCAGCTTCTCCAGCTCCTCGGCTTGTGTCTTGCTCAAAAAGCTAAAAAACCTCACCTCATCAATAGCAAACGTAGGGTTGAAATCGGTTGCATAACCCACATAAAATCCATTGCCCTCAAGGTTATACATTTGCCTTTCATCATGCATCGGATTGATACTTATATCCTCTATTGCATCTTCCAGATTATATCCCGTAAGTGCCAGTTCTATTGCTTGTTCTAATGCTTGTTCGTTTGTTTTGCTAATTTTCATCATAACGATTGGTTATTATATTATTCTCACTTTCCCTCTCACCACTTCATCTATCAGCACCGCCTTATATTCCTTTAGCTTATCAATTTGTTGTTGCTGTAGGTTTATGGCGTGGTCTATTTGGGAGGATTG